>CAYSRR010000009.1:0-14020 GCA_964433375.1 uncultured Streptomycetaceae bacterium | reverse complement strand
CTTGCCGACGATCACCACCGGTTTCCTTGTCTTCGGCCCGGCGCGGTGCTCGAGGACGATGAACTTGGGTGGCCGGGCGCTGCCCTGGGCGACCGAGAGCAGGGTGTGCATGCCGAGCCGCTCCATGTCGGCGCGCTCGAGCACCGTCACCTTCATGCGGTAACGTTTCGCCAGCTCGCGCGCCTGGTCGGCGAGGTAGGCCGGCGTGCAGACGTTGGGCGGCAGGTTGCCGAGGTCCTTGGCGAGGCTCATGCCGTGCGCGACCGCGAGGCCCTGCTCGAGGCCTTTGGCGGCGCGCTTCGCGGCGGCGCGGTCGACGTTGAGCGCGAGCCGCTTCAGCGCGGGCCCGGCCGCGTTCTTGCTCTTCATCCGGGTGAAGCGGTAGGCGCCTTCGCGCGCCACGGTCACCGCGTGCGCGACCTTCCAGGCGACGTCGCGCCCGCCGACGGCGAGCTCGGTCAGGTGCAGCGTGGCTTCCTCGGCGCCGGTCGCGTTTAGCGCGCGCATCGCGGCGGCGACCGCCTCGCGATACTGCTTTTCGCGAAAGCCGGCCTGGCTGCCGAGGCCCACGAGCAGCACCCGCCCCGGGATGCCCGGCACGCCGTGAAGCAGCAGCGTCGAGCCCGGCTTGCCTTCCATGTCGCCGCGGCGCACGACGTCGGCGAGATAACCCCTGGCCGCGCGGTCGATGCCGGCGGCGGCGGCGGACAGCTTGCGCGGTTCGAACACGCCCGCGACCACGCAACCATTGCGGCCGGTCTGCGCCGCGCCGCTTTTTATGCTAAATTCCACTGTGCACTCCCTGTCGGGTTAGATCACTGATTATTTGCGCATTCTTGGCGAAAAGTCAAAGTGAATCGTCGCCCCGGACTCTGACCGAATGATCTTCCGCAACGCACTGTTGCGCGAGCTGGCGACCGTCGCGGTCGCGACGTTTTTAGTGCTGCTTGGCATCGTGATCACCATGCTGCTCGTGCGCCTGCTCGGGCAGGCGGCCAGCGGCGCCATCACGACCACCGGCGTCGCGGTGCTGATGGGTTTCGCGATCCTCAACTACCTTCCGATCCTGTTCTCGCTCACGTTGTTTATCTCGGTGCTGATGACGCTGACGCGGAGCTACCGCGATTCCGAGATGGTGGTGTGGTTCTCGTGCGGGATGAGCCTGACCAAGTGGATACGGCCGGTGATGGCGTTCGCCCTTCCGGTGGTTCTCATCATCGCGACGCTGTCGCTGGTGCTGTCGCCGTGGGCCGTGACCAACAGCGAGGAGCTGCGCCGCCAGATGGACAGCCGCGATGACGTGTCGGCGGTCTCGCCCGGCGTGTTCCGCGAGTCGCGCCAGGCGCAGCGCGTTTACTTCGTGGAGGAAGTCTCCGGCAGCGCGAACCAGGTCGCCAACGTGTTCGTGAGTTCCGTGCAGCAGGGCAAGCAGGGCGTCATGGTGGCGGCGCGCGGCTTCCAGGAGACGGCGGAGAACGGCGACCGCTTCCTGGTGCTGCTGAACGGCCGGCGCTACGAAGGCGAGCCGGGCTCGGCGGATTACAGGATCTACGAGTTCGAGCGTTATGCCATGCGCGTCGACGCGCTCGGCGCCCGCGCGGCGCGCGCGCCCACCACCAAGGCGTTGTCCACGCTGGTGCTGCTGCGCGACCCGACGCCGCGCAACCTGGCGGAGCTGTCCTGGCGCATCGGCCTGCCGGCAAGCGCGCTGATCCTGACGCTGCTCGCGATCCCGCTCTCGTTCGTCAATCCGCGGGCGGGGCGCTCCATGAACCTGGTGCTGGCGCTGCTGATCTACATGGCCTACAGCAACCTGCTGTCGATCACCCAGGCCTCCATCGCGCAATCGCGAATTTCAGTGACGGTGGGACTGCTCGGCGTGCATGCCGTGATGCTGCTTATCCTGGCGGCGTTGTTCTACCGGCGCCTCGTCGTGTTCTCGCTGTTCCGCCTCGTGAAATGAGGGTGCGGTGAGGCGCCGATGAGAACACTGAGACGCTACCTCGCGACCGAGATCGTGGCGGCGACCGCGCTGGTGTTCGCGGCGCTGGTGATGCTGTTCGCGTTCTTCGACCTGGTCGAGCAGATCAAGGATCTCGGCCGCGGCGCGTACACCATACGCCGCATCCTGCTCTACGTGCTCCTGTCGGCGCCGGATCACGTCTACGCGCTGTTCCCGGTCGCCGCGCTGATCGGCACCCTGTTCGCGTTGGCGCAACTGGTGGCGAGCTCGGAATACACCGTGATGCGGACCGCGGGCGTGTCCACGGCGCGTTTCGCGGGCACGCTCGCGCTGATCGGCACCCTGTTCGCGTCCTTCACTTTCGTGATCGGCGAGTTCGTCGCGCCGGTCGCGGAGCAGCTTGCGCAGCGCGTGCGCTCCCAGTCCATCACCGGGCTGGTGGCGCAGGAATTCCGCTCGGGACTGTGGATCAAGGACGACACGAGCTTCATCAACGTCGTCGAGGTGCTGCCGGACTCCACGCTGCGCGGCGTGCGCATCTACGACTTCGACAAGGACTACCGCCTGCGCTCGATCAGTTACGCGCAGCGCGGCGCTTACCAGAGCGACCGGCACTGGCTGCTGCAGGACGTCGTCCAGACGCATTTCGAGGACATGAAGTCCTCGGTGCGCGAGGTCCCGGAGATGAAATGGCAGTCGGTCCTCGAGCCGGACCTCATCAACGTGCTGCTGGTCAAGCCCGAGCAGATGTCGGCCTGGAACCTTTATTCCTACACCCAGCACCTCAAGGAGAACCGCCAGAAGGCGCTGCGTTACGAGATCGCGTTATGGACCAAGCTGACCTACCCGCTGGCCGTGGTCGTGATGATGGTGCTGGCGCTGCCGTTCGCGTATTTCCAGGGACGGCAGGCGGGGGTGGGCGCCAAGATATTCGCCGGCATCATGCTGGGGATCGTATTCCATTTTCTGAGCCGCCTGTTCTCGCATCTTGGGCTGCTGAACGACTGGCCGCCCGCGGTCAGCGCGCTCATGCCCACCCTGACGTTTCTCGCCATCGCGACGGGGATGATGTGGTGGCAGGAGCGGCGCTGACGCGCCGAGTGTTGAGTGCTTAGTTTTGAGTGTTGAGTCATCTATTTGCCGCGACGCGGTAGGGTTTTCAACTCAAAACTCAACACTGCACGATCTTCGTGCCCGCCAGCCGGTCGTGAAGAAATAAACCTTCCCGGTCCACCAGCGCCCACAGGAATCCCGCTCCGAGCAGCAGCGAGCCCGCGAGCGCGGCGAAATACCGTTTCAAGGCCTGACGCCAGGTCAGCGGCGCGCCGTCGCGGGCGACCACCCGCAGGCGCCAGGTCTTCATCGCGAGCGTGCGGCCGCCGCGCCGCCATTGCCAGATGAAGTAGACGCCGGTCAGGGCGACGAGATAGATCTGCAGCAGCGGACGGACGGCCCGGTCGTCCATCCCTTGCGTCATCATGACGAAGGGCAGCGAGCCGGCGAGCAGCAGCGCGGCGAGCAGCAGCGCTTCGTAGATCAGGGACAGCGCGCGGCGAGCCAGCGTTGCGCGCGGCGTGCCGCCGTCGGGTGGTCGCATTGCAGGAATTGCGTGGTTACCGTGGTTACTGTGGGGTCGTCGGCGCCTGCGTCCCGGCGGTCGCCGTTCCCCCGGGCGAGGGCGTTGCCGCCGGCGCTTCGGCGGCATGAGGCTCCTCCGGGGGCGCCGGCGGGTCGGACGGGGACAGCTCGGGCTGGGCGGCGAGGGTCTGCTGGTAGCGTTTCCATTGCGCGTTCACCTGCCGGCGCTTGTCGGGCGGCAGCTTCCTCAGCGTCTGGTATTTCTGCCGGGCTGCCGTCCGCTCTTCAGGCGTGAGCTTGGCCCATGCCGCCATGTTCTTCTGCAGCCGCTGCTGTTCCTGCGGCTTCATCCCGGGGTAGCGCTCGGCGATCGCGACCCATCTTTTGCGCCGGGCCGTGTCCATGCGGTTCCACTCCTGCGCGAGCGGCGCAAGAATCTTCTGGTGTGCCGGCGCGAGTTCCGACCAGGCGGGCCGGGCCGCCTTCCGGGCATCCTTGCCCTTACTGGACTGCGCGGCGGTTGCCGGAAATGCGAGACATAGCCCGACGATCAGCGCGACGAACGCTTGAGCCATGAATCGAAGCCCTTGTCGAGGTAGGCGTTGAGCGGCAGTTCGCCGGTGAGCAGGCCGGTGTCGATGTCGGCGAGGTCGTTTGTCGTGCCGTTGCCGTTCCGACCCTGCTGCCAGTAAACGGCGAACGCCAGCACGATCGCCAGCGTCGAAACCGCGACCAGGGAGCGGATACCGGCGCCGCGCGCCGTGAAACGCGCCACGGCTTGCCCGGCCCAGGCCAGGCCGGTCACCGGCTGCTCGCGGTATTGCGACAGGGCGGCCTTGCGCGCGGCGAGCAGCCGCTCGCGCACATCGGGTTCCAGCTGGTCCGTGCCGCGGTCGAGGTGCCGGACGATGCGTTGCGCCAGTTCGTGCTCCTGCTCTGGCTGATTCATGGCGTGATTCCCTGTTTCCGCAGCATCAACGCAAGGGCGCGAGTCGCCCGAGAGCAGTGTGTTTTCACACTCCCTTCCGAGCAACCCATGATCGTTGCAGCTTCCGCGACGTCCAGTTCCTCCCAATAACGCAGCAGGAAGGCCTCGCGTTGACGCGCGGGCAGCTTTTCCAGTGCTTTCTCAATGAAAGCAATAACTTGGGATCTCTCAAATTGCTCGGCCGGAGGCTCCGAAAACTTGGAGTCGTCCGTGACTTCCAAAGTTTCCAGCGGGTCGGCGTCGTTTTCGGTATCGGCGCCGAACAGGCCGGACACCGGCAGCGTCCACAACGCGCGCACCTTCTGTCGGCGGTAGTGGTCGCGTATGGTGTTCTGCAGGATGCGCTGAAACAGCAGCGGCAGCTCGGCGGAAGGTCGAACGGCGTATCTTTCCGTGAGTTTCAGCATGGCGTCCTGTACGATGTCCAGCGCAATGGGGTCATCCCGCACCGCGAACAACGCTTGCTTGTAGGCGCGGCGCTCGACTTCCGCGAAGAAATCCGACAGTTCTTTTTGGGTGGCCAGTGGACTCGCCTTTGTTGGAACTGGCGGCTGCGGTGACGCAGCCCGCGGGGCGCGCCCCTTCGCGCCCCGCACCGGGGTCCGGGGCATCTTAGCAAAACGCCGATGGTGCGCAAATGTGCCCGGTCCGCGCGCGTGCCGGAGCGCTATCCTGCTGTTTAAAGGGATATTTTGCTTGACCAAAGTATCTGTAACCGGTAACGTCGAGGGTTTCCGCCTCGTTTGGGTTACGCCATGGAATTGAACGGCGCCGAGATCGTAGTGCGCTGCCTGCAGGAAGAGGGTGTCGAGCACGTGTTCGGCTACCCCGGCGGGGCCGTGCTGTTCATCTACGACGAGTTGTTCAAGCAGAACAAGGTCAAGCACATCCTGGTGCGGCACGAGCAGGGCGCGGTGCATGCCGCCGACGGCTACGCGCGCTCGACCGACAAGGTAGGCGTCGCGCTGGTGACCTCCGGTCCCGGCGTCACCAACGCGGTGACCGGCATCGCCACGGCCTACATGGACTCGATCCCGATGGTGATCATCACCGGGCAGGTCCCGACCCACGCCATCGGCCTCGACGCCTTCCAGGAGTGCGACACGGTGGGCATCACGCGCCCCTGCGTGAAGCACAACTTCCTCGTGAAGGACGTGAAGGACATCGCCTCCACGATGAAGAAGGCGTTCTACATTGCGTCCACCGGCCGGCCCGGCCCGGTGGTGGTGGACATCCCCAAGGACGTGACGACGGCCAGGGCCGAGTTCCGCTATCCCGAGACGGCCACCATGCGCTCCTACAACCCGGTGATCAAGGGGCATCCCGGGCAGATCAAGAAAGCGATCCAGACGCTCGCCCAGGCGAAGCGCCCGATGATCTATACCGGCGGCGGCGTGGTCCTGGGCGATGCCTCGAAGGAGCTCGTGCAGCTCACGCGCGCGCTGGGCTTTCCGTGCACCAATACCCTGATGGGGCTGGGCGCGTATCCCGCGTCCGACCGCCAGTTCGTCGGCATGCTCGGCATGCACGGCACCTACGAAGCCAACATGGCGATGCAGCACTGCGACGTGCTGCTCGCGGTCGGCGCGCGCTTCGACGACCGCGTGATCGGCAATCCCGAGCATTTCTACAACGCGCAGCGCACGATCATCCACGTCGATATCGATCCCTCGTCCATTTCCAAGCGCGTGAAGGTGGACATCCCCATCGTCGGCAACGTGCGCGAGGTGCTGCGCGAGCTGATCAGGCAGCTCGAGGTTTCCCGGGACAGGCCCGACGCGGAAGCGCTCAAGGCGTGGTGGGCGCAGATCGAGGAATGGCGCTCGCGCGACTGCCTCAAGTACGACCGCGCCAGCCCGGTGATCAAGCCGCAGCACGTCATCGAGACGCTGCACAAGGTGACCCGCGGCGACGCCTACGTCACTTCCGACGTCGGCCAGCACCAGATGTGGGCCGCGCAGTTCTACAAGTTCGACAAGCCGCGGCGCTGGATCAATTCCGGCGGGCTCGGCACGATGGGTTTCGGGCTGCCCGCCGCGATGGGCGTGCAGATGGCGTTTCCGGACGCGACCGTCGCCTGCGTGACCGGCGAGGGCAGCATACAGATGTGCATACAGGAGCTGTCGACCTGCCTGCAGTACAAGCTGCCGGTCAAGGTCGTCAATCTGAACAACCGCTATCTCGGCATGGTCCGGCAGTGGCAGGAGTTCTTCTACCAGGGCCGCTATGCGATGTCCTACATGGATGCGCTGCCGGATTTCGTCAAGCTGGCCGAGGCCTACGGCCACATCGGCATGTACATCGACAAGCCGTCCGACGTGACGGCCGCGCTCGAGGAGGCGATGAAGATCCGGGACAAGGTCGTGTTCATGGATTTCATCACCGACCAGAATGAAAATGTCTATCCGATGATCCCGGCCGGCGCCGGGCTCAACGAGATGATCCTGGTGTAGCGATGCGTCATATCATTTCGATACTGATGGAGAACGAGTCGGGCGCGCTGTCACGGGTCGCAGGCCTGTTCTCGGCGCGCGGCTACAACATCGAGTCGCTGACTGTCGCCCCGACCGAGGATCCGACGATATCGCGAATGACGCTGGTCACCCGCGGATCCGAGGAGATCATCGAGCAGATCACCAAGCAGTTGAACAAGCTGATCGATGTGATCAAGCTGCTCGACCTGACCGAGGGCGCCCATATCGAGCGCGAGATGATGCTGATCAAGGTCAGGGCCGCGGATCACGAGCGCGACGAGGTGATGCGGCTCTCCGAGATTTTCCGCGGCCGCGTCATCGATGTCAGCAACCGCACTTACACGATAGAGTTGACCGGCACCAGCGAGAAGCTCGACGCCTTCATCACCGCAGTCGGTGAAACGCCGATCATTGAGACCGTGCGCTCCGGAGTCACCGGCATTGCGCGCGGCGAGAAGAGCCTGGGGCTGTAAACAATTGGCAGGAGTTACCAAGAGGAACCGTGTGGCATGAAGATTTTTTATGACAAGGACGCCGATCTGTCGATCATCCGCGGGATGAAGGTCGCGATCCTGGGCTATGGCTCACAGGGCCATGCCCATGCAAACAATCTCAAGGAGTCGGGAGTCGACGTCGTTGTCGGTCTGCGTCCGGGCTCGACATCCGAGGCGAAGGCGAAAAAGTCCGGTCTCAAGGTCACGTCGGTCAAGGAGGCTGTCGAAGGCGCCGACGTTGTCATGGTGCTGGTGCCTGACGAGCACCAGGCCCGCCTGTATCGCGACGTCATCGCGGCGGGTATCCGCAAAGGCGCGGTACTGGCTTTCGCGCACGGCTTCAATATCCATTATGGTCAGATCGAGCCGCGGGCCGATCTCGACGTGATCATGATCGCGCCGAAGGGTCCCGGCCACCTGGTCCGCTCGACCTACACCCAGGGCGGCGGCGTGCCGAGCCTGATCGCGGTGTATCAGGATGCAAGCGGGAAGGCGCGCAACATCGCGCTGTCCTACGCCAGCGCCAATGGCGGCGGCCGCGCCGGTATCATTGAGACCAATTTCCGCGAGGAGACCGAGACTGATCTGTTCGGCGAGCAGGCCGTATTGTGCGGCGGCGCGACCGCGCTGGTGCAGGCCGGCTTCGAGACACTGGTCGAGGCCGGCTATGCGCCCGAGATGGCCTATTTCGAGTGCCTGCACGAACTCAAGCTGATCGTTGAC
Source organism: uncultured Streptomycetaceae bacterium (assembly GCA_964433375.1). Lineage (GTDB taxonomy): Bacteria > Pseudomonadota > Gammaproteobacteria > Burkholderiales > SG8-41 > SG8-41. The sequence continues at coordinate 5,800 of CAYSRR010000009.1, read as the reverse complement.
CTGATGTACGAGGGCGGCATCGCGAACATGCGCTATTCGATCTCCAATACCGCCGAATATGGTGACCTGACGCGCGGTCCCCGGATCATCACCGACGAGACACGCGAGGAGATGCGTCGCATCCTCAGGGAAGTCCAGGACGGCCGCTTCGCCCGCGAGTTCATCCTCGAAAATCAGGCCGGTGCGCCGACCCTGAAGGCGATGCGCAGGATCAGCCGAGAGCATCCTATCGAGGAGGTCGGTGCGAGCTTGCGCGACATGATGCCGTGGATCAAGGCAAACAAGATCGTCGATCGCGACAAAAACTGATGTGGGCCTAGCCGGCCATCGTCATCGGTCGTCAGGACGGCATGTTTCAGGGACGACGCCCCGTCATTGCCCGTGAAGGGCGCTGGCCCGTCCTCATTGTCGCGGGTGTCGCGGCGGTCACGCAGTTGGCCGCCGGCCTCTGGGCTATTCCCGCCTGGCTGCTGGCGCTGGCCCTGATCTGGCTGTTCCGCGATCCCGATCGCGAGATACTCCCGGCCCCGCTCGGCCTCGTCAGTCCCGCGGACGGCCGGGTCATCGCAGCGGGTCCGGTGCGCGACAATTTCCTCGAACGCGACGCGACCGGGGTGACGATCCGGATGCAACGCAGCGGGGCCTTCGTTTTACGCAGTCCGGCCGAAGGTAAGGTTCAGAAGATGTGGACCGGAATCACGCCGAACGGCGCAGTGGCAAATTCGGGCTCCGGCGCCGCGTTCTGGTTGCAGACCGATGAAGGCGACGACATCGTCGTTGTTGTCAGGACACCGAGACGCCTGTTGCGTTCTCGCTGTTATGTTCATACTGGCGAGCGCGTTGGTCAGGGGCAGCGCTTCGCATTCACCCCGTTCGGCGCCGTCATCGGTGTGCTCATGCCAGCGGGGTCGCGTGTCGAAACAGACACAGGGACGAGTGTTCAGGCCGGCTCCGACCTGATCGCGACACTGATTCACCGGGCCTGAAGAACGGGATCGATCCGTTAATGAACCAGGAAAACAGGGAAGTCAAACATCGCCGCGGTATTTTCCTGCTGCCGAACCTGTTTACGACGGCGGCGCTGTTTGCCGGTTTTTATGCGATTATCGCCGCGAAGGGCGGATACTTCGAGGCCGCGGCAGTCGCGATTTTCATCGCGATGATCCTGGACGGCCTTGATGGGCGCATCGCCCGCCTGACCAATACCCAGAGCAATTTCGGCGTCCAGTACGACAGCCTGTCGGACATGGTCGCCTTTGGGCTCGCGCCGGCACTCGTCATCTACGAATGGTCGCTCTACGACGCAGGCAAGCTCGGCTGGCTCGCGGCCTTCGTCTACACCGTCGCCGCTGCGTTGCGTCTTGCCCGTTTCAATACCCAGGCGGCAACTGCCGACAAGGGCTACTTCCAGGGGCTCGCCTCGCCGCCGGCCGCCGCACTGATCGCCGGTCTGGTCTGGGTCGGGGCGCGCTACGGGATCGACGGCGCCGACTTCATCGTGCTCGCCTCCCTGCTGACGACGGTCGCCGGTATCCTGATGGTCAGTAACATCCGTTACAAGAGCTTCAAGGATCTCGACCTGCGGGGCAAGGTGCCGTTTTTTACGATACTCGTCGTCGTGCTGATCTTTGTATTCATTTCGCTCGAACCGCCGGTGGTGCTGTTCAGCATGGCGATGGCCTACGCGTTGTCAGGCCCGGCATTGACCCTGTGGTACCTGCGTCGCAGGCGGCGGAAGGCACGCACCGAACCGAGGCCTCCGCAGGGCAGTGGCGATGGCGGTGGATCGGGGGACTCCGGCTCGCCTTCCTGACGCCCGAGATGCCGTTCGTGCCGCGCCGGCGGTACTTGGCAGCAGGCAGCGGATCGACTATATTCAAGTCATGGACCTTATTGGCATCAACGCTTCGTTTCACCCGGACGCCGGTGGCGGTTGCGCCGCGCCTGCCCGCGTCTTCCCCGTCCTGAGCCTGCTGCTGCCCTAGCGGCAGCCATCCTTGTTACCCCACGATCATCGATTCTGTACGCCCGAGCACCTGCGGGAGCTGTTTCGCCTCCGCGATTCGGTCGGGTAAACTGAACCCAGGACAGGAGCCCTCAGATGAGTGCCAAAGACAGACTGATTATTTTCGATACCACCCTGCGCGACGGCGAGCAGAGTCCCGGCGCGTCGATGACCCGGGATGAAAAGGTCCGGATCGCAAAGGCGCTCGAACGCATGCGCGTCGATGTCATCGAGGCCGGCTTCCCGATCGCGAGCCCCGGTGATTTCGAGGCGGTCCACGCCGTTGCCCAGGCCGTAACGGAGAGCACGGTTTGCGGACTCGCGCGCGCGCTCGACAAGGACATCGATCGCGCCGCGGAGGCGCTGAAACCGGCCGCTTCGAGCCGTATCCATACGTTCATCGCGACCTCGCCGATCCATATGAAGGCAAAGCTGCGCATGACGCCGGAGCAGGTACTCGACCAGGCGGTGCGCGCGGTGAAACGCGCGCGCAGCCATGCTGACGACGTCGAGTTTTCACCCGAAGATGCCGGGCGCTCGGATGTCGATTTTCTCTGCCGTGTCATCGAAGCGGTCATCAAGGCCGGTGCGCGCACGATCAATATCCCCGATACCGTCGGCTACAGTGTCCCGGAACAGTTCGGCGCATTGATGCAGACGCTGATCGAGCGTATACCGAACTCCGACAAGGCGATCTTCTCGGTGCACTGTCACAACGATCTCGGTCTCGCAGTCGCGAACTCGCTGTCTGCGGTAATGAACGGTGCGCGCCAGGTCGAGTGCACGATCAACGGTCTCGGCGAGCGCGCCGGCAATGCCGCGCTCGAGGAGATCGTCATGGCGGTGCGCACGCGGTCTGACGTCTTTCAGTGCGAGACCGGCCTCGATACGACCCAGATCGTCGCATGCAGCCGGCTGGTTTCGAGCGTGACGGGGTTTGCCGTGCAGCCGAACAAGGCGATCGTCGGCGCGAATGCCTTCGCGCATGAGTCCGGCATTCACCAGGACGGCGTGCTGAAGTCGCGCGAGACCTACGAGATCATGCGCGCCGAGGACGTCGGCTGGACGACCAACCGCATGGTGCTTGGCAAGCATTCCGGCCGCAATGCCTTCAGTTCGCGGCTCAGGGAACTCGGTATGACCTTTGCATCGGAAGCGGAACTGAACGAGGCCTTCGCACGCTTCAAGGACCTTGCCGACAAGAAACACGAAATTTACGACGAGGATCTGCACACGCTGGTGTCGGAGGCGAGCGCCGCCGCGGAAAACGAGCGTATCCAACTCGTCGCGCTGCGGGTCTGTTCCGAGACCGGTGAGACGCCGAAGGCCGAGATAACGCTGTCGGTCGACGGCGCCGAGCGGCGCGCGACGGCGAGCGGCGACGGCCCCGTCGATGCGAGCTTCAAGGCGATCGAGTCGATCGTGAAGAGCGGCACCACGTTGCAGCTCTACTCGGTCAGCAACATTACCGGAGGCACCGATTCCCAGGGCGAGGTCGCGGTGCGCATCGAGCGCGGCGGACGCATCGTCAACGGGCAGGGGGCGGATACCGACATCATCATCGCGTCGGCCAAGGCCTATATCAATGCGCTGAACAGGATGACCGATCCTGGCGAGCGGGCGCATCCGCAGGTCTGATGTCCTGATTGACGAGCGGAACCGCAGTGACGACATCGGAGAGGCAGCGGCAATATCTCGAGGCGATGGGCGTCGAAGTCTGGACCGAGCGCCGTCCGGCCGCCGCAGTTCCCGCGGCGCCGGCCCCGGGCGATGCCGATGTCGGCGGGGATGCTCCTCCGGCCGGGCTCGACTGGAATGCGCTCGAGGCCCGGGTCGCCGGCTGCACGCTGTGTGATCTGCATACGACGCGCAGCCGGACCGTGTTCGGCGTCGGCAATCGCGCCGCCGACTGGATGGTCATCGGCGAGGCGCCCGGCGCCGAGGAAGACCGCCGGGGCGAACCGTTCGTCGGCCGCGCCGGCCTGTTGCTGAACGAAATGCTGTTCGCGATCGGCCTCGGTCGCGAAGCGGTCTATATCGCGAACATCCTCAAGTGCCGCCCGCCCGGCAACCGCGATCCGCGCCCCGAAGAAGTGGTTTGCTGCGAACCCTATTTGCGCCGCCAGGTTGCTTTGGTGAACCCGCGCATCATACTCGCGGTCGGCCGCATCGCTGCGCAGAACCTGCTCAAGTCCGACCGCAAGGTCGGCGAACTGCGCGGCCGGATCCATCGTTATGCCGATACCGGCATCCCGCTGGTCGTCACCTATCACCCGGCCTATCTGCTGCGCTCTCCGCGCGACAAGCGCAAGGCATGGCAGGATCTCTGTCTTGCGATGCAGGTCATCCATGGCGGCGAACCCGGCGGCTGATACCGCTTTTCGCACGATGACCGCAGCGGATCTGCCCGCGGTCATCGCGATCGAGCGCGCCTGCTATGAGTTTCCGTGGACCGAAGGCAACTTCCGGGACTGCCTGCGGACCGGTTATTACTGTTGCCTGATCACGCGCGACGGGGACATTGCCGGCTACAGCATCCTGTCGGTCGCGGCCGGCGAGGCCCATGTCCTGAATCTCTGCATCCGGGATGAATTACAGGGCCATGGCCTCGGCAGGCTGATGCTCGAGCATCTGTTCGATTATGCCCGTCAGGCCGGGGCCGGCTGGATACTGCTCGAAGTCAGGATGTCCAACAGCTCGGCGCTGGCGTTGTACCGGGCGATGGGTTTCGTCGAAATCGGGCTGCGGCGCGGTTACTATCCGGGCGCGCAGGCGCGGGAAGATGCCGTCGTGCTGTCCTGCCCGGTCAAGCCAGCTTCCGGTACCTGATCCGGTGCGGCATGTCGGCATCGACGCCGAGCCGCCGCTTCCGGTCCGCCTCGTAATCGGCATGGTTTCCCTGGAACCATACGACCTGACTGTCGCCCTCGAAGGCGAGGATATGAGTCGCGATGCGGTCGAGGAACCAGCGATCATGCGAGATCACGACTGCGCAGCCCGGGAATTCGAGCAGTGCGTCCTCGAGCGCACGCAGGGTCTCGACATCGAGATCATTGGTCGGCTCGTCGAGCAGCAGCACATTGGCGCCGCTGCGCAGCAGCTTTGCGAGATGCACACGATTGCGCTCGCCGCCCGACAGGTCGCCGATGCGCTTCTGCTGGTCGCTACCCTTGAAGTTGAAGCGACCGACATAGGCGCGTGACGGCGTCTCGTACTTGCCGACCGTGATGATATCCTGGCCGTCCGAGATCTCTTCCCAGACGGTCTTGCCGTCGTCAAGCGCGTCGCGGGCCTGGTCGACGACCGCGAGCTGCACCGACGGGCCGAGTTCGATCGTGCCGGCGTCCGGCTTCTCGGCGCCGCTGATCATCCGGAACAGCGTGGTCTTGCCGGCGCCGTTCGGCCCGATGACGCCGACGATGCCGCCGGGCGGCAGGGTGAAGCTCAGGCCGTCGATCAGAAGGCGGTCGCCGAAGGCCTTGCGCAGGTCATTGGCCTCGATGACCTTGTCGCCGAGCCGTGGACCCGGCGGTATATAGAGTTCGCGGGTCTCGTTGCGCTTCTGGTAATCCTGCGAGGCGAGTTCATCGAAACGGGCGAGGCGCGCCTTGCTCTTCGCGTGGCGTCCCTTGGGATTGCTGCGCACCCATTCGAGTTCGGCCTTCATCGTGCGCTGGCGCGCGCTCTCCTGGCGTTCCTCCTGTTCGAGGCGCTTTTCCTTCTGCTCCAGCCACGATGAATAATTGCCCTGCCACGGGATGCCGTGGCCGCGGTCAAGCTCGAGAATCCAGCCGG
>CAYSRR010000008.1:0-28140 GCA_964433375.1 uncultured Streptomycetaceae bacterium | reverse complement strand
GGAGGGCGCGGCGATCATCGAGCGCGCGCCCTCCTGGCTCGCGACGCAGCCGCCGACGCCGATCAGCACGCCGCGCGCCTTCAGGTGCTTGACGCGGCCGAGGTCGCTGAACACCTTCTCCTGCGCCTTCTCGCGCACCGAGCAGGTGTTGAAGAGGATCAGGTCGGCCTGCTCGACGTCCGCGGTCGGCGCGTAGCCCTCGGCCGCGCGCAGCACGTCGGCCATCTTGTCCGAGTCGTACTCGTTCATCTGGCAGCCGAAAGTCCTGATGTACAGCTTGTCGGGCACGTCTCGAAACGCGAGGGGGAAACGGAGCTCAGGGCGCGGGCTTGGGCGCGGGAGCGGGCAAGAGAACAGGGGGAGCGGTGCGCTTTATCTGTTCCAGCTCGTCGGGCCGCAAGATGAAGACGCGCGAGAGGTCGCCGTTCATGTCTTCGACGTACAGTACGTACGCATGCTTGGGCAGGTAGGAGTGCAGCAGGGTGCGGTTGTGTTCGTCGATGACGCGGCCGCCCGGGGCGAGGCGCATCACCTTGTCGTTGATCTGGATCTGGGGGTAGAGGTGCTCCTGGCCGACCATCTCACCCAGCTTGCCATTCGCCGGGAACAGGCGGGTCAATTGGGCGTGACTGGTCGCGGCAAACCCGGCTGCCAGCAACAGGATCCAGGTCCAGCGTCGCATCGATTCACAGTAACACAATGTAATCAAACACTTCAAGCAGGATTCCGGCGTCGTGATCGAGCCGCCGCGATGGCGGCGGCCCCTGAAAATTGGTGGCGAGTCAGGGATTTGAACCCCGGACCAACGGATTATGATTCCGCTGCTCTAACCGCTGAGCTAACTCGCCTCAGGAATTTACCGGTCTATGCCCGGTAAATTCCTGAATCAAATTGAGCAACCGAGCTGGTTGATGATGCCAGAATGATGCCAGAATCGGCAGGCTGGCGAGTCTAAAGAGCGGGGCCGGCGTTGTCAAGTTAACCTACTGAATTACAGTATGATTCCAGTATGAGCGCGCACCCGGTATTCGATGTCGTTATCGTTGGCGGCGGCCTGGTCGGGCTGAGCCTGGCCCGGGCGCTGGCCGGCAGCGGTCTGGCGCTGGCGCTGGTCGAGCCGCAACCGCCGGGGCAGGCTCCCGGCGCGGATTGGGACAACCGGATCTACGCGGTCAGCCCGGGCAATGCTTCGTTTCTCACGCGCTGCGAGGCCTGGGAGGCCGTGCCGCCAGAGCGTCTTACGCGGGTCGAGACGATGCGGATTTACGGCGACGATGCCGGCGCCCGCCTCGATTTCAGCGCCTACGACGCCGGGTTGCGCGAGCTGGCCTGGATCGTCGAGAACCGCCGCTTGCAACACGCGCTTTGGCAGGCGCTGCAGGGCCAGGACATCCGTGTTTACCGGCCCGCCAACCTGGCCACCCTCGAGTTGCGCCCGGATCAGGCCGTGTTGGGACTCGATGATGGGACCGAGCTCGCCGCCCGGTTGGTGGTGGGCGCGGACGGCGCGGAATCGAAGGTGCGCGCGCTGGCGGGCATCGGCGTGACGCCATCCGACTACAGGCAACTGGGAGTGGTGGGCAACTTTTCCTGCGAGAAGCCGCACGGCGGAACGGCATTCCAGTGGTTTCTGCGCGAGGGCGTGCTGGCGCTGCTGCCGCTGCCGGGCAACCGGGTCTCGATGGTGTGGTCGATCGATCAGGACCGGGGACGGGAGCTGCTTGCGCTGCCGGCGGAGGAACTCGCCGCGGCGGTCGAGTCGGCGAGCCGCGGCGTGCTGGGCAGGCTGCAATCGATGGCGTCGGCCGCCGCATTTCCGTTGAAGCTGCAACACGTGAAGCAGTTCACGAAGCCGCGGGTGGCGCTGGCCGGGGACGCCGCACATAATGTGCATCCCCTGGCGGGGCAGGGGGTCAATCTCGGTTTTCGGGATGCACGCGCGCTCGCCTCGGTGCTGATGGACCGCGGGCCGCAGCACGATTGCGGCGATTTCACGCTGTTGAGACGCTACGAGCGGGCGCGCAGGGAAGACGTGGCCGCCGTTCGGCTGACGACGGACGGCCTGCAGAAACTTTTCAGCAGCGAGACTGTCTGGGTGTCGAAGGCGCGCAACCTGGGACTCGGACTGGTCGACCGCCAGCCATTGCTCAAGAATTTTCTGGTACATCATGCCGTGGCCTGATGCGGCGCGGCGCTCCAACAAGCACAACCACACAACCAAGGACCAGGCATGTCAAACAAGCTATCGGCCGTTCTCCTGCTGGCCGCCGGGCTTGCGGCACAGGCGGCCCACGGCAGCGAGGCCGCCATCCGCAAGGCCTTCCAGTCCAAGATTTCCGAAGTGACGGTGGAAAGCGTGGCCAGGACGCCGATGCCCGGGCTCTACGAAGTCGTCGCGAACGGCCATATCTTCTACGTCGACGAGAAGGTCAACTTCGTCTTCCGCGGCACGCTGTTCGACGCGAGGACGCCGGCGATGCGCAACATCACCCAGGCGCGCAACGCCGAGATGGCCGCGCAGATTCTCAGCCAATCCACCGACGGCGCGATCAAGCGCGTGCGCGGCAACGGCAAGCGCGTGATCTACAGCTTCGAGGACCCCAACTGCGGCTACTGCAAGAAGCAGCAGCAGGAGTTCGTCAAGCTGAACGACGTCACCATCTACACTTTCCTGTGGCCGATCCTGTCGCCGGACTCGCAGGAGAAATCCAGGGCGATCTGGTGCTCCAGGGACCGCGCCAGGGCATGGGAGGATTTCATGCTGCGCGGGGTGGCGCCCCAGAACGAGGGCAAGTGCGATACGCCGATCGACAAGAACATGACCCTCGCGCGGCGTTTCGGCGCGCAGGGCACGCCCGCCGTCTTCCTCGCGGACGGGCGCATGCTGGGCGGGTACGTGGCCGCCGAGCAGATCGAGGAAGCCTTCAGGACGCCGGCTTCGAAATAGCCGGGCCGCGCGCGCGGTCAACAGGGGATGACGTGAGGCGTTATTCCCTGGATGACCGGCCAGGCGTTCGTTTCCATTCCCATACCGCGCGACGCGGGCGTAACGGCCCGCTGGTGGCTGGCGCTCGCGGTTTCGGCGTCATTCCACCTGCTGATCGTCCAGTCCCTGGCGCCGGACGTGCCGCGGCGGCCCTTGCAGGCCGCCGGCATCCTGCCGATGAAGGTCCGGATCGAGCGCCTGCCGGCGCCGGCAGCAGGCGGTCCCGCGGGCATCGAGGCTGAAGCACGGCTCGATCCGGTGCGGGTCGAACGGCCGTCCCCGGTTGCCGTAGCGGCTCCTGCGGGACTGCCGCGCGCGGCGCCGGTGGCGCCGTCTCTCGCGTTGCCGCAGCTTCCCGACCCGACGGTTTATACGGCGCGCGATCTCGACAGCTATCCGCGGCCGGTCGCACCGCTGGATACCGGCCGGATTGAAGACCCGGTCGCGGGCCAACCGGTCTCTGTCCGGCTCGAACTGACCATCGATGAACACGGCGTGGTGAACGAGGTTGCGGTTGCCGGCCCGGAAGCGGCGGGTTATGCGGAGACGGAATTGCGCGCCTTGCTCGCGGTCACCCGCTTCATCCCGGCACGCAAGGACGGCCGCGCCGTGAAAAGCCGCGTGCTGCTGAGCGTCAGCCTGGCCGCGAGAGACGGCAGCCGTTGACCGGCTTACTGAATGCCCGGCTCCGGAATCCTGTAGGCATTCGGCAACAGCACCCACATCCTGAGGGGCTGCTTCATGCGTCCGGCTTCGCGCGCGGCTTCGTTGCCGAATCCCCAGAAGAAATCCGCCCGCACCGGGCCCCGGATCGCGCCGCCGGTATCCTGCGCCATCATGAGGCGGTTCAACGGCCGGCTGGACAAGGGCCAGGTGGTCGCGACGTACACCGGGGCGCCGAGCGGGACGAATCCCGGGTCCACCGCCACGCTGCGGCGTGCCGTGATCGGCACGCCGAGCGCGCCCAGCGGGCCCGGCAGGCCGGCCGGCAGTTCGCGGAAGAAGACGTAGCTCGCGTTCTGGTGGAGCAAATCGGTCACCTTGCCGGGGTTCGCGCGGGCCCACGCCTTGATGCCCTGCATCGAGGCCTTTTCCAGCGGCAGCTCGCCGCGATCGATCAGCAGCCTGCCGATCGACCGGTAGGGATGGCCGTTCTGATCGGCGTAGCCGATGCGGAGAATCTCGCCGTTCTCGAGCGCGATGCGCCCCGATCCCTGTATCTGCAGGAAGAAGAGCTCGATGGCGTCGTCCACCCAGACGATTTCCCTGCCGGCCAGCGCGCCGCGGCCCTGCTCGATCTGCGCGCGGTCGTAGTACGGCACGATGCGCCGGCCGTCGATCCGGCCTCGCAGCCGCATGCCCTTGAGTTCCGGGTAGACCTCGGTGAGATCGACCACCAGCAGGTCGTCGGGCAATCCGTAGAGGGGATGGCGGTAGCGGCCGGTCGGCTTGCGGCTGCCCCGCAGCAGCGGCTCGTAGTAGCCGGTGATCAGCCCTTCCTCGCCGCCATCGGCGCGGGTGAGCTGAAAAGGCGTGAAGTTGAGCTCGAAGAAGCGCCGCGCCTGCTGCCTGTCGGGATCCTTGAGATTCTCCGCCGCGGCGCAGACTTCGCGCCAGGCGTCCCGTTTCCCGATGGCCCTGCAGCCGGCAAGAAAGGGTTCCCAGGCCTGCGCCGGGTCTTCTTCGTGCCATTCCGGCAGTTCGAGCCAGCTGGACTGGCGCAACATGCCCGCTGTAGCGGCGGCCGGAGGTTTTGCCACCGGCGTTTCCGTGGACGGAACCGGCTTGGGCGTCGGCGCGGGCGGCGGCTTCGTGCCGACGCAGCCCGCGAGCGCGAGCAGCGCGGCCAGGCATAGCGCGCGCGACCCCTGTGCTTGGTGCCGCGGCGGGGATTCGCTAAAGTGCATCATTCCTCTTCCGAAAAAGTATAGACCGGTCCCGCCATGGATGGTTTTGCCCTGTTGCTGCTGGAAGCGGCCGTCGCGCTTGCACTGCTGCTCTTCATCGTCTGGTGGACCTGGCCGCGCCGCCGCCCGCCCGATGAGCGCGCGGACGGCAAGGACGACGCGGACCGGCATTGAGCGTCACGCCCGTACCAGCCGTATCCGCCTGAACCAGCCCCCGGCGACGGCCGGCTCATCGCTGAGCAATCGCAGGCCCGGCGTTCGGGACAGGACGTCCTCGAACACCACGTCGAGCCGCGTGGCCACCTGTCCCGCGAGCGGGCTCAGCAAGCGCCGCAGCGGGGCCGATTGCCCGCGTCGCAGAAACTTGTCGAATATCAGCACGGCGCCTCCCGGGCGCACGACGCGCGCGGTTTCGGCCAGCGCCCACGCCGCGTCCGGGACGACAGCGAGGATCAGGTGCAGCACGGCGTGATCGAAGCTCGCGTCCCGGAATGGCAGCGCCAGGCTGTCGCCCTGCACGGCGGCGAAATCGAGGCCGGTGGCGCGCCGCCCGCAGCGCGCAAGCATGGCGCGGGTGAGGTCGAGACCGACGTAACGATGGCCGCGCGGCAGCAACGGGAGATCGAGGCCGCTGCCCACGCCGTTGACGAGCACCCGGTCGTGCCCGGACTGCGGCAGCGCCGCCAGGCTCGCGCGGCGGGCCGCGGCGAAGGCTGTTCCGGCGACGAGATCGTAGAAAGGAGAGAGGAGGGTGTAACTCAGTTTCAAGTTCCAAGAATCAAGTTTCAAGTGGAATACCTGCGTGGGTACTTAACTTGTGACTTGCAACTTGGAGCTTGAAACTAGTGCAGGACTCGCGGCATGGAAAGCATGAACTCCGGGATCTGCGCGTCGAACTGCACGCCGTCCTCCGCCACCATCTGGTAGCTGCCGCGCATGGTCCCGACCGGCGTGGCGATGGCGGTGCCGCTGGTGTACTGGAAGCTTTCGTGCGGGCGCAGCAGCGGCTGCTCGCCGATCACCCCGTCCCCGCGCACTTCCTGCACGTGGTTGTTGGAATCGGTGATGATCCAGTGGCGGCTCACGAGCTGCGCCGGCAGCGAGCCGGTGTTGGTGATGGTGATGGTGTAAGCGAACACGTAGCGGCCGCTGTCCAGGTCGGACTGGTGCGGGACGAAGGCGGTGCGCGCCGCGACCGTGATCTCGTACTTCTTGTCCGTCATGGCGCCGATTCTTGATCATTTCGCCGGAGCATGCAAGAACGGGTAAAATCCGGGTGTTTCCAGAGGGCCGTCATGGCGAAAAACTACCGCATCGCTCCCAGCATCCTGTCGGCCGACTTCGCCCGGCTCGGCGAAGAAGTGCGGAACGTGATCGCCGCGGGCGCGGACTGGGTGCACTTCGACGTGATGGACAACCATTACGTGCCCAACCTGACGATCGGCCCGCTGGTGTGCGAGGCGATCCGGCCGCTCACCCGGGCGGTGATCGACGTGCATCTCATGGTGAAGCCGGTGGATCGCATCGTTCCGGATTTCGCCAAGGCCGGGGCCAACCTCATCTCGTTCCATCCCGAAGCTACCGATCACGTCGACCGCACCATCGCCTTGATCAAGGACCAGGGCTGCCAGGCGGGCCTCGTGCTGAACCCGGCCACGCCGCTGTCGCATCTCGACCACGTCATCGACCAGCTCGACCTGGTGCTGGTCATGTCGGTGAATCCCGGCTTCGGGGGGCAGAAGTTCATCCCCCAGGCGCTGAAGAAGCTGGCCGCCGTGCGCGCCCGCATCGACGCGACCGGGCGCGACATCCGGCTCGAAGTGGACGGTGGCGTGAAGGTGGACAACATCGCCGAGATCGCGCGCGCCGGCGCCGACACCTTCGTCGCGGGCTCGGCCATTTTCGGCACGAAGGATTACAAGGCCACCGTGGCGGCGATGCGCGCCGAGCTCGCCAGGGTTTAGAAGCATCACCGCCGAGGCGCAAAGACGCCAAGAAACGCAAAGGATCACGGAAATTACCCGCTCAAAAATCTTTGCGTCGCCTTCGCGCCTTTGCGTCTTTGCGGTTGAATCATGAATCAGCGTTTCCCGCTGCGCGTCAAGGCCGTGATGATCGACCTCGACGGCACGCTGGCGGACACCATTCCCGACCTCGCCGCCGCGGCCAACAGGATGCTGCGCGAGATCGGCCGTCCCGCGCTCGACGTCGAACTCATCCGCACTTTTGTCGGCAAAGGCATCCCCAGGCTGGTCGAGCGAACGCTGGCGGCCGCCAACGACGGCCGCATTCCCGCCGGGTTGATGGAGCAGGCGCTGCCCGTCTACGAGCGTTGCTATGCCGAAGTCAACGGCAGGCACACCGTGGTCTATCCGGGCGTGAAAGAGGGCTTGCAGGCCATGCGCGACATGCGATTGCCGCTGGCCTGCGTCACGAACAAGTCGGGCCGTTTCACGGCGCCCCTGCTCGATTACCTCGGGCTGGCGCCCTATTTCGAGCAGGTCGTTGCCGGGGACACTCTGCCGCAGAAAAAGCCCGATCCCGCGCAGCTGCTCCATGCCTGCCGCGGTTTCGGCATCGCGCCGAACGAGATGCTGATGATCGGGGACTCGGGCAACGACGCCGAGGCCGCGCGCGCCGCCGGCTGTCCCGTGTTCTGCGTTCCCTACGGCTACAACGAGGGCCGGGATGTGCGGGGGCTCGACGTAGATGCTATAGTACCTTCGCTGATCGAAGCCGCGCGGTTGATTCAACACGGTTGATGCAAAACGGTTGATGCAAAAAACCTGATGACCGAAGCTGAATTCAACCGGCTGGCCGCCGCGGGCTACAACCGCGTGCCCTTCGTGCTCGAGACGTTCGCGGACCTCGACACGCCCCTTTCCATCTATCTGAAGCTGGCCAACCGGCCCTACAGCTATCTGCTGGAATCCGTGGTGGGCGGCGAGCGCTTCGGCCGCTACTCGTTCATCGGCCTGCCGGCGGAAACGCGCATCGAGGTGCGCGGCAACGACTGCGTGGAGTTTCGCGGCCAGCGCGCGGTCACGCAAAAAAGGGTCGACGACCCGCTCGCCTACGTCAACGATTACCTGGCCGGTTTCAAGGTGGCCCAGGATGCCGGCCTGCCGCGTTTCTGCGGCGGCCTCGTCGGCTACTTCGGCTACGATACCGTGCGCTACATCGAGCGCCGTCTCGCCGCGTCGCGGAAGAAGGACGAGCTCGGCACCCCCGACATACTCCTGCTCGTTTCGGAAGAGATCGCGATCGTCGACAACCTGACCGGAAAGCTCACGCTCGTGGTCTACGCCGAGCCCGGCAAGCCGGGGGCGTTCCAGGCCGCGCGCGAGCGGCTGAAGCAGTTGCTCGCGCGGTTGAGGGAGCCGGCGGCGATCCCGCCCGACGCGCGCGGCGTTTCGGAGCCCGCCGTATCCGGCTTCGGGCAGGCGGCGTACCACAAGGCCGTGGAGCGCGCCAAGCACTACATCTTCGAAGGCGACATCATGCAGGTGGTGCCTTCGCAGCGCATGTCGAAGCCGTTCCGCGCCTCGCCGCTCGCGCTTTATCGCGCGTTGCGCACCATCAACCCGTCTCCCTACATGTACTACTTCGACTTCGCCGATTTTCACGTGGTCGGGGCCTCGCCCGAGATCCTGGCGCGGCTCGAAGGCGACACGGTGACGGTGCGCCCCATCGCCGGCACGCGCCGTCGCGGGGCGACGCCGGCGGAAGATGCCGCGCTCGAAAAGGAGCTGCTGGCGGACGAAAAGGAACGCGCCGAGCATCTCATGCTGATGGACCTCGGGCGCAACGACGCCGGGCGCGTTGCGCGGACCGGCAGCGTCAAGGTGACGGAGCAGATGGTGGTCGAGCGCTATTCCCACGTGATGCACATCGTTTCCAACGTGGAAGGGAAGCTGAAGCCGGGGTTGAATGCCATCGACGTGCTGCGCGCGACTTTTCCGGCCGGCACCGTTTCCGGGGCGCCGAAGGTCAGGGCGATGGAGATCATCGACGAGCTCGAGCCCGTCAAGCGCGGCGTGTACGCAGGGGCGGTCGGTTATCTCGGCTTTCACGGCAACATGGATGTCGCGATCGCCTTGCGTACTGCGGTGATCAGGGACGGCAGGCTCTACGTGCAGGCGGGCGGCGGCGTCGTCGCGGATTCCCAGCCCGAGGCCGAATGGCAGGAAACCCAGAACAAGGCGAAGGCCTTGCTGCGCGCCGCCGAACTGGCCGAGTCCGGCCTCGACACCCGGTTGAATGCCGGGCCGGACTGATCGGCTACGAGGACAACGACCCGGCCAGGGGTTTGCGCAGGGTCTTCGTGCTGGCCGGCTGCATCTCGCGCAACAATTGATCCAGCAGGTGGTTGAGGTTCTGCAGTGACTCGGGCGGCAGCTTGAACAGCGCTTCCTGCAGCAGGCCGTGGGCGGGCTGCGGAACGCGCGTGATCAAGGCCTTGCCCGTGCGCGTCAGAAACAGCCGCACGACCCTCTGGTCGTCCGTCGAGCGGTCGCGCTTGACGAGCCCCTTTTTCTGCAGCTTGTCGAGCAGGTTGCTCGCGGTGGATTGATGGATGGCCATGGCATGGGCGATCTCGGAGACCTTCAGCCCGGGAGACTGGTGCAGTTCCCACATGGCCCAGATCAGCGCGCCGTTGACCCCGGTTTGCTGCTCGATCCACTGGTAGTGCCGCTTGGTCGAATTGATGACCAGGCGGAACTTCGTGAGGGTGTCGAGGACGGGGGCCGGACCCGGCGTTCCCCTGGTCCTGCGCGTGTCACCCCGAGGCTTATCGAGGCACAAGACATTGTTTCTTTGAGACATTCCAACTCCATCCGGGCCATGACGCCCGACGCACTTTGCACGGTGCTGAGTGGTTGTCTCCCGACCGGCCGGCATCGCCTTGCGGGCGCGCGGCTTTCTTGCTGTCAGGCGAATGATTGCACAGCCCGCCGCTATTGGGAACGAATTGTTTGTAACCATGTAATTTGAAAATGCGGTCGCCGGATGTTCGCGGGAATTTCGATTCTCCCGCGGCCGCAGCATGCTTGCGGCTGCTCAGGACGCCGCCATTGATCAGGTAAACTTGCCCAGGTTGACTCCGGCATTCGAGAAAGACGACGGGACAGGCGGGTCATGCTGCTGATGATCGATAATTAGCATCGGTGTTTATAGTCGTCCAACACCGTCCATACCCTCACGAAAATCTGCATTTCCCCAATAGAGAGTCGTCCAGCAGTAACCAGCATCGTCCATTGCCATCCAGATAAAGTGCGGGTATCGTTGCGGGTATCCACTAGGAGGGCGGCACCATGCCTCTCACCGATACCCGCATCCGCAGCGCGAAACCGACCAGGAAGCCCTACAAGCTCACGGACGGCGCCGGTCTGCACCTTGAGGTCAGGCCGAGCGGCGCGAAGCTGTGGCGGCTGCGGTATCGCATCGCGGGCAAGGAAAACCTCTTTGCCCTGGGTGAATATGCGCAACCTCCAGCCGGGGAACACAAGGCCGCAACTGAGCAGCGGATCAGGTCCGGGCAGTTGACGCTCGCTGAGGCGCGCGTAGAGCGGGACAGGGCGCGCGGGATGGTCAAGCAGGGCATTCACCCAGCCCACCACCGACAGGCTACGAAGACTGCAAACGTAGCGGATAGCGCGAACACCTTTGAGGCAGTCGCCCGTGAGTGGATCGAGAAGAACAAGGCCCGCTGGTCGCCCTACTACCACGGCCAGGTCGAGGGTTTCCTCGAATCGGACGCCTTCCCGCACATCGGCGCTTTGCCGATCCGGGCGGTAACGTCGGCTCGGCTCCTGGAGATCATTCGTCGTATCGAGAAGCGGGCGCCGACCGTTGCCCTGCTGGTCCGACAGTGGGTCGGTGCCGTGTTTCGTTACGCCGTATCCACGCTGAGGGCTGACGGAGATCCAACGGTGGCGCTTCGGGGGGCGATTACCCGCCCGAAGATCAAACATCACAAGCCCCTCACCCACGGGGATATCCCACGCCTTCTAAAGGCACTGGAGGAGCATGGCGGCTTCCGTGCTACGGCGATCGCCATGGAATTGCTGATGCTGACCTTCGTTCGACCGGTGGAGCTTCGCGCCGCGGAATGGTCAGAGTTCGACCTCGATGGCGCTGAATGGCGTATCCCCGGTGAGCGGATGAAGATGGGGGAGCCGCATATCGTGCCGCTCTCCAAGCGAGCGGTTCAGTTGCTCCGCGAATTGAAGGAGATCACCGGTGGGAGCCGCTATCTGTTCCCGAATCACCGCCGGCCGAAGACATTCATGACCGGCACGACGCTGAACCGCGCCCTGGAGCGTATGGGATTCGGGAAGCGGTTCTCCTCGCATGGGTTTCGGGCAACAGCCAGCACGATGCTGAACGAGATGGGCTTCCGGTCAGACGTGATCGAGCGGCAGCTCGCACACAAGGAACGGAATGCGGTACGCGCGAGTTACAACCAGGCCCAATACTTGGCCGAGCGCCGGACGATGCTGCAGCACTGGGCCGACATGATCGATGCCTGGAGGCGGGGCGAAAAGGTGGTCATCGGTCGATTTGGGAAGGCCGCGTAGGCGTGACCGCTGTCTTGACGATTATATCAGGTTCAATATAATGACTCGGAAGCCGGTTACATGGCTCGGCGACAGCCTGGATGCAGTGCGTGGGTTCCCGCAGCTCGCCCGCCAGCGCACCGGTCGTCAGCTCGCTCGGGTCCAGGACGGCCTTGACCCGGAGAGCTGGAAGCCGATGCCATCTGTCGGGTTGGGGGTGAACGAGATCAGAGTCCGCGAGGGCGGCGCCTTCCGGGTGATCTACGTGGCCAAGTTTCCGGAGGCGATCTACGTGCTTCACGCCTTCCAGAAGAAAGCCCGCAAGACGCCCAAGGCCGACATTGATCTCGCCGGCACCCGCTATCGGGCCATGGTGAACGAGAGGAAGCAACGATGACGGAACGAGTGAAGATGACGCGCGGCAGCGGCAACGTGTTTCTGGATATCGGGTTTTCGCCCGACGAGGCGCAGAACCTGCAGTTGCGCTCCGACCTGATGACGAGGATCGAGCGGTTCGTGAAGCGCAGCAACATGACGCAGACCGAGGCGGCGCGCGCGCTGGGCGTCAATCAGCCCCGGCTGAACGACCTGCTGCGCGGCAAGATCGACAAGTTCAGTCTGGACGCCCTAGTCAACATGCTCGGCCACGCCGGCATGCGGGTCGAGTTGAAGGTGAAGAAGGCGGCATGATTTGAACGACCGTCCCCGATGCGGTTCATCGGGAAAGACGGCGGGGCTGGTGGTGAAGCACCAGTTCCCGCCTAACCACAACGCAACCTGAATGGACAGGAGGCATCATGGCTAAGGCCAATCGTAGCAGCATCGCCACCCAAGGCGGGATTTGCCCGCCTATCGTCGCGTCGAACATTGAGGACTACAAAAGAATCATTGTCGATCATGCCGATTCTGTCCTGGAGCGTATCGAACATTGGTCCGAGATCAACACGGCAAACGGACTCAACCTCAGGCTCTCGAACAGTTCTTTCGAAGCGATCGAAACGGCGATTCTCAATCTGCGGCATGTACTCGAAGGCGTAAAGATCGAGTCACGCCCGACGAAGCCGGCGGCTCTGATCGGGCGCGCCCGAGGCGATTCCGATTTCCAGAGATTCTTGCAACAGTCACTCGCAAAAGGAGAGCACCATGAATAAAGTTACCATCGCGCCAAGAGAAGGCCAAGCGCAGATCGCTGCAGAGCGGATAATTCAGGCGCGCGCGATCATTAATGCAATGATTGGCAATCGCACGCACGAAGCGCCTTTGTCAGATGAGCAGATGGAAAATCTAGCGTGGGCAGCGGATACCCTTCTCGCCCAAGCGCAGGACGCCACAATTGACCATAAATAGCGTAATTTCCGACTGATGGGAGGCGCAATGGCAAACCGCAAGCAGACGAATCGCAAGCAGACGAACAAATCACGGCATACTGCAACGCCCGATGCATGCGCGACTGACGGCAAAATCCCGCTTCCTGGAACGCCTGAATGGCACGTAATGTTTGGGGTTATTTGTGTGTCGCGTGGGTTCAATGTATTAGGCAATCCTGACTATGCGTGGACCTTTCCTCAGCCTGTTGTTGAGCGCGCCCAGCACCTATGTTCTGAACTGGTGCAACTGTTCCACGACTCTCGCCTTGAGCCGCGTCTCGGCGCTGTAATGGAACGTGACGCTGAGTTTCAGCGGTTTATGGGCCGGATCAACCTGGGATAAACGCCCCCGGCATCCTAAGTCGAGCTGGGGCAAGACTATCGACAAAAGGACGGTGGCGAACAAGTGAGACAGACACAACAGCTTCCTGATGTGGTGATCTCTGTGCTGGATGATATGACCAAGCACAGAGATCGCCGCTTAGAAGTATTCAAGAAGCTTACCGCTGGGGGCGAGCAGAGGAAAATGTGGTGGGCAATGGCGAATAGCCGCCCCCTGTCTCAACGATGGGTGTATGACTTTCTCAATGTGGTCATTAGTTCAGGACCGGATCAACTGGCGCCCTATCTCAGGCTAACCCCCACTGAGGCCAAGAAACTGGCCAAGAGAATGCAGACCTTATTTCAGCGTCTCGTGGGGGAGTATCGAAAGAACGGGATGCTGCACCAGGTGATCCAATGGGGCGGCATCCTCTGCCAGCACAATCAGAAAACTCTGTATGGAAACCTGCACACCGTGCCGGTAGATAAAGCACTGGAGGGTTACGCGACCATCGCAAAGAAAATGCTGACTGGTCATAAATTATCGGCTCGCCGTCAAAGAGCGGATCGCGGCGGGCAAGTTGTATCTATTCAGGGAGAGATCATCTTCATTAGGCGCGTTGCGCAGTATGCCCGTCATTTCTACCCCGGAATTGAACATCAAATTACCGCCGCCGCAGTGAACGGCATTTATGCTTCAAGTTACACCGCCCCCGAAGTAAAGAAAAAACTCCGAACTCGTCACAGGCTGTAATACAAGAGTTAAAGGCTCATGTGGATGTAATCATCTAACCCGCTTCGGCGGGTTTTTTGTTGGTATCAGTAATTGGGGATTATTGACACCATCCCGTGTGCACCGGGCGTTTTCGCACAACTACGCGCGCGATCGCCGATCTGGGCGGAATGCCGTCACTTGCCCACATGAAACCAGCCATCCGGGCAATCTTTGTCAAAAGCAGTACCAAGATTGTCCTGTGCCGTCTCGCGCCTACTGCGTAGCATCGCTGTCAATGAATGCTTTTTGATGTTTTTTCTTTTGGACGTTTTTTAGGAGTGGACTATGGGTTCGGTGCACGATGAGGTTGTTGGTTTTCACATTAATCGTTGGTGCCGTAGTGTCGGGATATCACGGGGCAAGTTCTATTCGCTTGATATCCAACCCCGCCTGGTGAAATTGGGCGTGCGCACGATCATCACCGAAAAACCAGCCGATTACCTCGCTCGAGTTGAGCGAGCGCAGTCCAGGCGCGGCGCCCCTGCCAGAGCATGATTACAGCCGCCGAACTGATGCATCGGCCGACACCCGCGGCGGGCGTTGTGTCGCTGCCTGAAACTGGCTTCCTACGTTTGCCGCAAGTGCTGCGGCTAATGGCCGTGGGTAAGTCAACCTGGTGGGCCGGCGTGCGGGCTGGCCGCTATCCAGCCCCAATAAAGCTGTCTGCACGCTGCACAGCCTGGAAAGCGCAAGACATCCGCGCACTGATCGCCAAGCTGGGCAATCAAGGCGCGTCCAATCATCAACCTCAAGGAGATTTAAATGGCTGAAATGCGTGCACGATTCACTGAGCCAATGCGCTACATCAAGAAGCGCGATGGTGATGGTTATGTTTTCCCCTGGAGTGAAGCACTGTCGCAGAAACGCGACATGGTCGAGTGCGACTCGAAGGGAAACAGCATCGAGACCCGAACGGTTCTCATCCCTGACCCGGCGCCGTCCGAGCGCGATCTGCTAGCCGACAAGATCGTGCTCGACGGACTCCGCAAGCTCCACGCGCGAGGAATCGTTGTCGATGATGACTGGTGTAGCGGTCGCTGGCTGCCGAACGTGTTGAAGGCGCATGGCCTGGCCGGTGACTTTCGCCCCGTCGAGCTGGCACCAGCCATCGAGCGCCTTCTCCAAAAGGGCCTGATTGGCCGCGCACAAGTGCCGCTCAATCAGTGATGGCCGGACAGCAATCGACCGGCAAGCGCGCTCCTCCGGCCTTCCAGGAGTATGCGGCTACGATGCTTTCGGATCGTGGGTTTCGCACAATGTCCGCTGTGGAGCGTGGGCTGCTTGTCCCGTCGAGCGAGAAGGCAGCATAGCGATGGCACACACGCGGCGACGGATGAAGGGCCGGCGCGAATCCAGATCGTTTTCGATGCTGATTCACGACTATTTCCGCAGCCCGGAGTACGCCGCACTATCGCCCAGAGCGGTGAAATGTCTGGTCGACCTCTATACCCAGTTCCGGGGCAACAATAACGGCGATCTGTGCGCCGCTTGGTCCGTGATGTCGGAAGTCGGCTGGAGATCGAAGAATCAACTACGCGAGGCACTGGACGAGTTGATCAAACGCGGGTGGATCGTCGTCACCCGACAAGGCGGCAGGCGCTGGCCAAGCCTGTACGGGGTCACGTTTCTCGGAATCAACGAATGCGGGAACAAGCTTGATGTGAAGCCCGATCCTGTCCCAAGCAACCTCTGGAAAAAACTGATGGCCACGATCGGTCCTCGCCCACTTGGTAGGACAGTGAGGCGACGAGTGAAAACAGAAACGGTAGCCCGTGACACGGGACACACTGCCCCGCCGTGCGGGTCAATTCGCGTCTTGGGATTCGCCCATTATCCCGCCACACGGGTCAATAGACGCGGTTTTGGCGGGTTTGGTAGCCCGCCACACGGGCTCCTTTATAGATTGTACCAAGGGGGTGCGGCTGTACAGCATCACGACACACTGCCGAACGTCCTTGGTTTCCCTATCCCAAAGGTCAACGAAGGCGGCGCGCGGTCGCCCGTTCAAACCTTGGCGATCGCGGGGAACGCATGACCGCCCCGGTGGCCGCTGTTTCCCTGGAGACCGCAAAGCAGCGACTGTTCGAGGCCGCCGCCCGTTTCGTGCTGAAGGAGCAATTGATCCAGGCTCTCTGGACGTGGCGCCCCCTGGAGGCTCCGGCCCTGGAGGCTCCAGACGAGGGCGAGCTAAACGCCTGGGCCAGTCAACAGCGCCGCGCCCGGGGCGCTGCGCGCGAACCCCAGTCCGCGCTGGCAGGTCTCCAGGACGCCCTGGTCGCCTACTACCTCTCCCCTCGCTGCGGCGTGTCGGAACATGCCTCACGCAAGCTCTCGAACGAGATTCTTCACCGCTTTCACGTTGCTTTCTTTCGGACAATGACTCTTGCGACGTGGCGCCGCCTTCTGGCCGCTCCAACCCCCCAAAGGTCCGCCCCATTTTCCGAAGTGGTCGCGAAGCTCGGCAACCCGTTTGTTGCGGTCAACCTCGTAGGAGCCTACGCACGGCGTATCGCTCATTCGACCACCCCTTTAGAGCGATCTGGTGCGCCGTTATTCGTCGCAATCTCAACACTCCACGCTGACAAAGCTGGCACGGGGCAATTTGACAGGCAGCGGATCAGTGAGATTATGAATGCATGAACGATAGCAAGGAAGGATGCGAATGATGACCCTCAAACCACAGATCGTGGACGCCCACGCCATAGCGGAGTGGGAGAAGGCCAAGGAGCGGTTCTGGCCGCGTGACGATCCAGAGGCCGAGCGCGCCCGACAGGCGCGTGACGCGGAGCGGCTGCGTGCCGCGGAGGAACAGGACACGGCCCACCGACTCTATCGGGCCGCGCAGTCCTTGATGGATTGTCCTGACGCATCGTTTCGCGTACTCCACGACCACAACGCGCACCCGGATATCGTCTTCGTGGCAATCGCCGTTCGCGGACACCTTCCTTTCGAGATGCGCGTCCCCAAGCACCTTTACGACCAGCACCTGATGGTATCCGCCATTCGGCAGCAACTCGGTACTCAGCATTGACATTGGATTGAAAACGGAGAGCGAAATTGATGACTACCTCGAAAACAAGTGATCTGGAATCTTTCGCGCAGGACCGCGAGAAACTGCTCCGCTGGATGCGCGGCAACCAGGCGGCGGCCGTCTTTGCGGAGCAACTGCTCTACGTGAGCCACCTGTGGGATGACCTGATAGACAGGGATGTTCAGAGGACGCCGGCTCAGATCAAGGATTGCTTATTGATCGCGCTGGTCGAGCTTCCGCTCAATCCGTTCTACGTGAAACACTTCGGTGAGCTTCACCCCCTCATCATCTCGACGATCAACGATTGGCATACCGCCAACGTGATGGAGCAGAGCAAGGACAGCCACGACCTCGACATCGCCTACACCCTTCGCTGCAACATCCTGTCCGTGGTTGTGCATTGCACTTTCATCATCGGCGGTCGGGAATGGGCTGCAACTGTCGGCCCCGAGATTCGCAGATACGGCCAGCGTCATTCGCTGGCGGAATACAAGGAGGAATTCAATGCCTGATATAGCATCCGGCGCTGCAGGAGTCAGTATTGTTGGTGGACTCACTGGAATAGGGAGCAGCAAGAAAGCCGCATCCGCAGCCAACACGCACGCGGAAGCGGCCGCCTTCGCCGCCGCGAAGCAGGCAGAACTCGCCGACAATCAGGACGCCCGTGTCGAGGAATCTTGGAACCGCTTCAAGGAACTGTACTGGCCCCAGGAAGAAGCCGCCCTCCAGCGCTACAACGAGGTCTATCTCCCCCTCGAAGACGAGGAAATCGCGCGTTACCGCGACGTGTACCGGCCCCTGGAGGACGAGGAGATCGCGCGTCGCCGGGACATTTATCGTCCGCTGGAGGACGACTACATCGCCATGTCCCGCGAGGGCATCCAACCTCGTTATGAGGAAGTGGCGACCGATGCGGCTGACACTACTGCGGGCGCCTTCGACCGGGCGCAGGACATGAATCGCCGCGCCATGAGTCGATACAACGTCATGCCGTCCATGGCGATGGACCGGGAAATGAGCGCGGATCGCGCCGCCGCCATCGCGCACTCGAAGAACACCGCGCGCCGCGACGAGCGCACCCGCGTCGAGGACACCAACTACATGCGGATGCAGAACGCGGTTGCCATGACGCGCGGCGCCCCCATCACGGGACATGCCCCGAATACACCGGGAGCGCCCACCGGGTCGGCCGCAGTCCCGAACTCGGGCGCAGCCTCCACCTACGGCCAGAGCGCCGGCATTTACACGCAACTGGCGAACATGATGCAGCGCGACGCCGCCAACGCAGGCTATGCCGGCGTGGGGATGATCCGAACCGGGCTGGATTACCTCCAGCAGAACAACCCGTTCGCCACATCGCCCGCCCCCGGTGGCACCGGCCACCCCGGCTACGACCCCTACGGCGGGACGTGGGGGCAGAGCAACCTCGACGGCACCAACCTCACTTAAAGGAACCCACATGGCATTCGGACAAGGCGCAATGATGCGCGGGATGTATGAAGGTTTCGTGGACTCCGGTCGGGAGATCGAGCGTCAAGGGGACCGCGCGATGCTACGCAAGCGCCAGGGTCTCCAGGACGAACTGCTGGAGGGGCAGGTCGCGGATACCCGCAAGGCGCGCAGCCAGCGCGAAGCGATAGAAAACGCCCCGGAGTTACGGGACCGCAATTTCGAGAACGCGGAGTACATGGCCGAGGTAGCCACCCTCCTGCAGCGCCACGGCCTGCATGACAAGGCTATCGAGATGCGAAAGAAAGCCGATACAGAACGCGAGAGCAGCTATAAGCGTTCGCTTGATCGCGCTTTACAAACCCTCTTGGCATCACGCGGCCAGAACACAAAAGCACTGACCGAATTCTCCAAGAAATACTGGGGGGTGGAATCGGAACTCAAGCGGAACGAAGATGGCAGCATCGACGCGACAGCGCCCGATCAAGACGGCGTGCCACAAAGCCGCCGGTTCAAGAACCTTGACGAGTTTGGCATGTTCATCCTCTCGGTCGCGAGTCCTGAGAAATACGGCCAGCATTTGGCCAAGCAACGTGAGGAGGGTACCAAACACCAGAACGCCGTCGCCCTTGAACGGGTGAAGGGCGAGGAACGCTGGAAGGTTGAAAGGGTCAAGGGCGAGCAGGCGCGTCTGCGCGACCGGGAAGCTCCCAGTGGTGGAAAACTTCCAGCGGCTGTCCGCACCATCATGTTCAAGGCAGAGCAACTCAAAAAACTGAACCCGAACATGACGGACCAGCAGATAGCCGACCGCCTCTACGATGACAAGAGAGCCGTTGGCCCAAGAGACCGCTTGCGCCTGTATCAGCAGCTCAAAAAGGCTGCGCGACCGTTCGCGACGGAAGAAGAAATCCGTGCTACCGCCGACGCGGCCGAGCGTTTCGCAACGGGTGACGGTTCCACACCCGCGCCCAAGCCGGGTCGCCGCCCCCTGGAAGCGTTCCAGGGTGGGGGCGCTGGCGAGCCGGCCAAGCCGACCACCCAGGAAGAATTCGACGCCCTGCCCAAAGGGGCGCGCTTTATCAACCCCGCCGATGGCCGAGTCCTGATCAAGAGCGGGGGCGACGACCCTCTCGGACTGCGGCCCCAGCAATCCAGAACCGAGGAAGCACCGCGCGACCCAAAGCAACGCGAAGCCGGCAAGGTCTATCAGACACCAAAAGGCCCGATGCGCTGGGTTGGTCACGGCTGGGTTCCGGCTCAGACCGGGCCGCGATGACACCAGAAGTCCTAAGCGATGCCGAAGTGTTCGGCGCGCCGTCACAGGTGTTGAGCGACGCGGATGTGTTCGGATCACCCGAACCAACGACCGGGGCACTCGATCGCGCATCGCGGCCGGCGACCGGTATTCGCACCCGCGGCGGCCAGTTCCTTTTCACCGAGCCGGAACCCTACCGCGATAACTGGGACCGTGAGACCCAGGGCGAACAACGTGCCCCGTGGACAGGCGAAGGCGGCGTACTGGAAAGCCTGCCGGCTCAGATGGTCGCCGGCACCCGGAGCGCGGTTGCGAACCTCAGGCGGATGCTGGCCGAGGAATCCGCCGCGCAGCGCCGCCCCGTGGTTTCTGGCCCTGCCGTTGCCGAGACTCCCGCAGGTGCCGTGACCGGCTTTGCCGCCCCTGGCTCCATCGAGAAGCAGCGAGTCCGGCTGGTGGCGAACGAAGACGAGATCATGGCCGCAGCGCAGGACGCCGCACGGGCAACGGGCGACTTGCAGGCAGTGACGCCGCACGGCATGAACACGGCGCAACAGGCCGCCAGCTCGCTGGCGCAGTCTGCCCCGCCTACTGCCCTGGGTATCGCTGCCGGCATCCTGACCAAGAACCCCGCTCTTGCCATGGCCATTGCGGGCGGTGGCGGCAGCGCCATCCAAACCGGTGCCACGTACGGCAAGGCCGGCGAGAAAGGCGCATCGCATCGGCTGTCCGCGATGGCCGCGACGATCGACGGGATTCTGGAGGGTGTCGGGGAAGCCCTGCCGCTGCGGATCGTGCTCAAGTCCGGCAGCCCGATCATGGCCCGCATCTTCAATACCATCGTCGCCGAGTCTGGGCAGGAAGCCGGCACCGCGGCCATGCAAGGCCTGAATGCCTACCTGACCTACGACCCGGACATCACGTTCAACGAAGTGTGGCACGACATCAAGGTTTCGACACTCGCCGGGTTTATGGGCGGTTCCGTATACGGCACTGTCGGTGCCGCAGCGGACCATGGCCGTCCGCTCCAGATACAGCCCGACAAGGGAACTGACATCATCAGTGGTGCCGCATTTGACGCGGGCGCGGCTGTCGAGCAATCACGCCGATCCGTCAGCGCACCAACACCGGCCGCGATGGAGCGCGCCCCGGCCCTGCCGGCACCGGACGTACCAGCCGCTCCAGTCTCCCCGGAATTGCCCGCAACGGAGGACTTTTCGCACAACTACGCGCGCGAAGGGGCGATAAGCGAAGATCACGGAGTGGTATTAGGCGACGCGGAAGTATTCGCGGATGATCCCGCCCCGCTTCTATCCGATGAAGAAGTGTTCGGTTCCCAACAGGCGTTATCCCGGCCCGCCCCGGATGAAAGCGTTCGTTATGCCTCGGCAGAAGTTGAGCGCACGCCGGCCTATACGCCCTCCGATGAGGACATCGCCGACATCGAAAACGCCCGTCCCGACGCCATACGCCGGCAAATCCGTGATCTGTTGAACGTGCCGATCAACGAGGGCGGGTTCACCAGGTCGCGGGATGTTCAAGGACTCTACCGGCAGGGTCCGCAGACGATCCGCGTCCGGAACCAGAACGATATCGGCGTCATCGCGCACGAAACCGGACATCATCTGCTCGCCACGAAGACAGAGGTTTATGAACTGACCCAACGGCACGCGAAGGAGCTTGCGCGCGTGACGCCCTACTCTGAGCGCCAGAAAGGCGCTCTCAAGGGAGAGGAAGGGTTCGCGGAGTATCTGCGGCTTTTATGGACGCAACCGGCTAAAGCCGCCGGCAGCGCCCCACGTTTTCACGAAGCGTTCCAGCGGCATGTGGACGAGGCTGGGTTGCGACAGTCGTTCAACGCTATCCAGTCGTCCATTCATGACTGGCAAAAGCTCCCCCCCGTGGATCGAATTTTTGCCAAGGTCGGCGGGGCACCAA
Organism: uncultured Streptomycetaceae bacterium; assembly: GCA_964433375.1. Taxonomy (GTDB): domain Bacteria; phylum Pseudomonadota; class Gammaproteobacteria; order Burkholderiales; family SG8-41; genus SG8-41. The sequence goes on along the minus strand of CAYSRR010000008.1, from coordinate 6,548 downwards.
AGCCGACGCCGAAGGCCGCGGAGCTGCGAGACCGTTTCATCCAGGAAGTGCTCGACAAGTGGCATCCATTGAAGCGCATGGTGGCGGACCTGCAACCCGGCATTGCCCCAAGCAAAGACCCTTTCAAGGCGTCGCATCTCCTGTCCGGTGATTCAGCCATTATCGAAGACTGGATCGCGCGCCAGACCATACCGTTTGACCCGGCGCGTCGCATGGATCCGGCCAACTACGGCAAGCCGCTTAAAGAGACCTTGAAGGCTGTATCTGACAATCCGCGAGAGTTTGCGGCCTACCTGATCGCGCGCCGCGCGGACGAGCTGTCCAAACAGGGGAAAGAGCATCTTTTCACCGAGGACGAAATCCGCGCCGGCCTTGCACTTGAGACGCCGACGCTCAAGCAGGCGGCAAGCGAGATTTACGATTACAACAACCGGTTACTGGAGTATGCGGTTGAGGGGGGATTGCTTTCCCCCAGCGTGGCGGACACCTTCCGCCTCAATAGCGCATACGTGCCGTTCTTCCGCGAAACGCCGGACGGCGAGCGCCGAAGTGGCGGGAAAAACCCGTTCAAGCGACTGTTGGGCGGGACGGAGAACCTGCGCGACCCCGTATCCAACCTGATCCAGAACACCGCGAACATCATCTATGCCACCAACCGCAACGCGGTGCTGGTCAAGGCATACGAGCTTGCCAAGGCAATACCTGGCGGTGGACGGTGGATGGAGGAAGTGCCGATCCCTCAAGGAATGGTGCCGGTGCCCACCAAGGCGGTGCTGAATGCGCTTGAAAAGCAGGGCGTGGCGCTGGATGCCAAGTCGGCACAGGCGCTCGATCATATCCAGAAACTCATCGTCCCGCAGCCCGTGGAGGACCAGCGCGAGCGCATCGTTATCGTTCGCGTCAAAGGCGAACCGAAGGCACTGCAGATCAACGACCCGCTACTGTGGAAGGCCCTTCAATCGTTCGAGCCTGCTGATATGGGGATCGTCGAGATGATGCTCGCGGTTCCCTCAGACCTGTTGCGCGCGGGGGTCGTCCTGTCTCCGGATTTTATGGTCCGCAATTTCATGCGGGACACATTGTCGGGGTTCATTCAATCGAAGGCCGGCATCCTGCCCGTACTGTCCACCCTGGACGGGTTCAAGGAGATCGCCACCCGCTCCGATGCCGCGCGCCTTTACCGGGCATTCGGCGGCGCTTACGCGGACCTGTGGCATGGAGACAGCGACCACGCCAAGGCGGTTATCGAGCGCATGGCAAAGCGTGGAGGCTCCCCTTACCCCATCCTCTCGCCGGCCGGCGTGCTGGACCTGCTCAAGAAACTCGGGGCCGTTTCGGAGGCCGGCACCAGAGTCGCCGAGTTCAAGAAGACAGCAAAATCCGGCGACGTGGACAGTCATGTCGAGGCCGCTTTCCGCGGTCGTGAGGTTTCGGTGGACTTCGGACAGCACGGCGTCAACCGTTCGGTGCGTCTGCTGACCCGTATAACGCCGTTTCTCAACCCCGCCATGCAGGGGGTCTACAAAATGGCCCGCACTGGCCGGGAACAGTTCTTCACCACCCTGCTTCGCGGGTCCGTGCTCACTGCAGCCAGCGTCTTGCTCTACCTGAACAACAAGGACGAGGAGTGGTACGACGACCTGGAGCAATGGGAGAAGAACATTTACTGGCATTTCGACATCGGATTCCGGACCACAAAAGGCGGGCGTGTCATCCCCGTGCGGATTCCGAAGCCGTTTGAATGGGGCGCCGTATTCGGCTCGGTTCCGGAGGCGCTGGCGGAGCTGGCCATTACGAAGGGAGGGAAGGAGTTTGAAAAGCGGCTGCTGTCGGTCCTGGAGGACCAGTTCGGGCTGCGCGCGATCCCGACTGCCCTGCTGTTGCCGGCGGAGCTGTGGGCCAACCAGAACCAGTTCACCGACCGGCCTATCGTTCCGCCCAGCAAGGAGGGCCTGCGGCCGGAGTTTCAGGCGAATCCGGGAACGAGCCTGGCCGCCCGCCAACTAGGCGAGTTGACCAGCACCAGTCCGGCGAAGATCGACCATGCCATCCGGGGCATCTTTGGCACCCTGGGCGTCTACGCTACCGTAATAGCGGATTTGGGGCTTCGGGAGTTCGGAGGGTATCCCGAGCGGCTGCCGGCCCAGCTACGGGAAATCCCCGTCCTGCGGGTGTTCGTAAGCGACCCGGAGGGGGCCAATTCGCGCTACCTCACAGAGTTCTATTCCCTGTTGCGCGAATCATCGAGCGCCGAGCGCTCCATGAACCATCTGCGCCCGCACCAGATGCGCCAGTATTACGAGAAGCACCGCGAGAGCATTGATCGGGCGCGGTCGGACCGTTACACGGCGCGGGAGATATCCAAGCTGCGACGGGAAAACGAAACGGTGCGGGATACCGATGAACTGCCTGTTGGGGAACGCCACCGCATCATCCAGGAGAACAACCACATGATCCGGTGGCTGGCCCGTGATTACGTGAAGGAGGTCAACAAGGCATCGTCCAAGCGCGACGAGAAGCCACGTTGAAAGGGAAGCAGGCGGAATGATGGGGGAACCCCAACCGGGCAGCAGAAATCGCACCACGGCCCGCCTCGCGCCTAATGGACACCGCTGGACAATCACAAGGAAGCAAACGGAGGCCAGATGCCGCAGAGACGTGTTGCTAAGGGTGCCGGCTTAACCGCCTCCGAGGAGCGGTTCTGTCTCGCACTTATTGAACCGGGGCTATCCCAGGCGGAATCCTATCGGCGCGCCTTTCCCAAGTCCAAGAAATGGAAGGACGAATCGGTGTGGGTCAAGGCTTCCCAGCTCGCCTCTACAGATAAGGTTCGTATAAGGGTTGCCGAGCTTCGCAAACAGATCGCGGAAGACGGCGTAATCGGCGCCAAAGAAGTCGTGCGAGAGCTGACCAAAGTTGCCATGGCCGAAGCCCCCATCCGGGGCGGCGACAAGGTGAGCGCCCTGGATAAGCTGATGAAGCATTTCGGGCAGTACGAAAAGGACAATAGCCAAGTGGCCGACCCGCTGGCCGCTCTGCTTGAGCGAATCAATGGCAACGTCCTTAAACCCGGAAACCGGACCGACTATGATACCGACGTAAAGGGGATTGGCCCTGATGCTCCTAACCCCCTTGGGTCAAGGCTGAAATGAACTCACAGAAAAAACGCGGACAAGCCCGCGCCCAGAGACTCCTGGACCGCATGATGCCGTTTGATCGGTGGGTTTCCCTTCAACCACGCACGGGCGAGGAAATCGAGTTAGCCCGCAGGTTAGAGGCCAGACTAAGGCACATTGCCGCTCACGAAGAAGTAACGTCCGCAGAATTCAAGCAGAAACAGAAACGCCCGTATCGGCGGGCGTTGGGGTGACCGCGGCTACTTCGCCGGGGGGTATTTCCGGTCGAGCTTCTCCCTCGCCAGTTTGCGCGCGAGCTTGCGCGTCTCCAGCGGCAGGGACTTGATTTTGGCGAGCTTTCGAGCCGCAGCGATCTTCCGGCGCGTTTCATCGGTGATATTCATGTGGCTACCAATGAATCCGACTGGCGTAAAACCCTTCCCAGTACGCATCCTCATCCCCGTGCTTCTTGGCGGCCTCGGCGTAAAAAGGAATTCTTGAGAAGGACTCCCTTAGGCGCCGCGCCCCGTCCTTCCGTCGCTGAATCTCCTCATCGGAAAAAAACACGCGGTGGCCTTGTTCAAGCATCGGCTCCGAGTCATTGGACTGCCACTGGTCCCACTGCCCCAGGACAACGCGCTTCCCCGGCTCCATCAGGAAAAGGCGACCCTTTCCGTCAGCCGTTGGCGTGCTGGCGGTCTGGATCGGCCAGTCGGCATACTTCTGCTTTCGCTCGTCCATTCGCGCAGTTGCGGGTCTAGCTCTTGACCCGACTGGCGTAGAAGCTCTCCCAGTATCCTTCGCCATCCTTCTCCGCTGCCTTGGCGTAGAAGGGTACCCGCGAGAGCCGCTCTTTTAAGCGTTGCGCGCCCAACCGGCGCCGGTTCTTCTCCTCGTCGGTCATCCTGACCTGGAACTGCGCGCTGTGGTCCACCACGAAGCCGTCGCCCAGATCGTACCCGTTCGGCAAACTCTCGAAAAGAGCGGTCGTCAAAGCGATTTCCGCTTCTCTCGAACTGTCGTCTCTCGAAGTTGTACGTGACATCGGCCACCTCCGGGGCAAGGGTGAGGGTGTTATTGTAAGACTGTTTCCCGCTGGAGATCGCCTAGCATCGCCCCCCAGCGTTCGCCCAGTAGGCGATCATGAGGCATCGTCGGCAAAGGGGCGGCCGTAGAGCCGCAGCCCGGATATAATCCGGACGTGCTGTTCATAAACGCCTTCCTTTGCCTATTTTGGCGCTGGCGCCAGCCGGCCGTCTGACCCTGTTCGCCCGTGCCGAGCGTATCGGTGCCTCACTTCAAGCCCTGGGAAATGAGGGTAATAGTGAGGGTATCAACAAAGATTTTCATTTAATACTTATAGTGTTATCAGTATGTTAGGCGTTTTATGCTGCTGATGATCGACAACTACGATTCCTTCACCTACAACCTGGTGCAGTATCTGGGCGAACTGGGGCAGGAGGTCAAGGTTTATCGCAACGACGAGATCACGCTCGAGGGCGTCGACCGGCTCGGTCCCGACCGTATCGTGATCTCGCCGGGGCCCTGCACGCCGAACGAGGCGGGCATTTCCGTGCCCCTGATCAGGCATCTCGCCGGCAAGGTGCCGATACTGGGCGTATGCCTCGGCCACCAGGCGATCGGCCAGGCGCTGGGTGGCAAGGTCGTTCACGCAAAACAACTGATGCACGGGAAGACGTCCGCCATCCATCACGACGGCCGCGGCGTGTTCCGCGGGCTCCCGGACCCCTTCACCGCCACGCGCTACCACTCGCTGGTGATCGAGCGGGCCAGCCTGCCCGCCTGCCTCGAGGTGAGCGCGTGGACCGACGATGGGGAAATCATGGGCGTGCGTCACAAGGAGCTGGCGATCGAGGGCGTGCAGTTCCATCCCGAGTCCATCCTCACCGAGCACGGGCACCGCTTGCTCGGGAACTTTCTGGAGAGAGAAAAGCCATGACACCGCAGGAAGCGCTTGCGCGCGTGATCGAGCACCGCGAAATTTTCCGCGAGGAGATGCTCGCGGTCATGCGCGCCATCATGAGCGGGGAGGTGACGCCGACGATGATCGCCGCCATCATCGTCGGCCTGCGCGTCAAGAAGGAAACCATCGGGGAAATCGCCGCGGCGGCGGAAGTGATGCGGGAGTTCGCCACCAGGGTGCCCGTGAAGAACCCCGAGCGGCTCATCGACATCGTCGGCACCGGGGGCGATGGAGCCCACACTTTCAACATCTCGACCGCGGCGACCTTCGTCTGCGCCGCGGCCGGCGCGCGCGTCGCGAAGCACGGCAACCGTTCGGTGTCGAGCAAGTCGGGCAGCGCCGACGTGCTGGAGGCCCTGGGCGCCAACATCAACCTCAAGCCGGAAGCCATCGGCCGCTGCATCGATGAAGTGGGCGTGGGGTTCATGTTCGCGCCGCTGCACCACGGCGCCATGAAGCACGCCGCCCCGGTGCGGCGCGAGCTCGGCGTGAAAACCATCTTCAACATACTCGGCCCGCTCACCAACCCGGCGGGCGCGGAGCGGGAGCTGATGGGTGTATTCCACCCCGATCTCGTCGGCATCCAGGCCCGCGTGCTGGAGCGGCTCGGCAGCCGGCACGTGATGGTCGTGCACGGGCTCGAAGGGCTCGACGAGATCTCGATCTCCGGGCCGACGATGGTCGCGGAACTCAAGGATGGCCAGATTCATGAATACAGCATCTCTCCGCAGGATTTCGGGCTGAAAGCGCACGACAGTGCCGCGATCAAGGTGGACGGCGTCGAGCGCTCGAAAGCGATGGTGCTGGCGGCGCTGGGGAACGAGCCGGGCGCGGCATGCGACATCGTCGCGCTCAACGCGGGCGCCAGCATTTACGTCGCCGGGCTCGCGCCCACCCTGATGGCGGGCGTGCAGAAAGCCCGGGAAGTCATCGCGAGCGGCGCGGCGCGCAAGAAACTCGACGCCTTCGTCGGCTACACCCAATCCGCCAGAGACCAATGAACCGCGGAGGCGCAGAGACGCAGAGAGTAAATCAGATTACGGAAACCGTTATGTGTTCCATGAAATCTCTGCGCCTCCGCGTCTCCGCGGTTAGTTCCTGTGGTTGACATTCTGCGGCGCATCCTTTCTGTCAAGGCGGAGGAAGTAGCGCGCGCCAGGGCCGCAAGATCGCTTGCGTCCGTGCAGGAAGCCGCGCGCGCCGCCGCTCCGCCACGCGATTTCGTCGGCGCCATGCGCGCCTGTCTTGGCGCCGGCCGGCCGGCGGTCATCGCCGAGATCAAGAAAGCGAGCCCGAGCCGGGGCGTGCTGCGCGAGCACTTCGACCCCGCCGCCATCGCGGCGAGCTACGAGCGCCACGGCGCCGCCTGCCTCTCGGTGCTGACCGACGAGCCCTTTTTCCAGGGCTCGCTCGATCATCTGAAGCAGGCCGCGCGCGCCTGCTTCAGA
>CAYSRR010000007.1:0-29868 GCA_964433375.1 uncultured Streptomycetaceae bacterium | reverse complement strand
GCCGCCGGCTACTACACCAGCGTGACGACGAGCGCATCCATCGCATTTCCCGCGCTGGCGCTCTGGCTCATCGACGGGCGCGGCGGGTTCCAGGCCGTGTTCCTGCTATCGGCGGTGACGGTGCTGCTGGGACTGCCGATCGCCCTCTACCTGGCCCGCGGCAAGGAGGAAGCGGAAAGAAAAGCCGCGCAGTCGGACAAAACGCCGGGCTCGGTCATCGACAAGGGCGTGCTGCTCGCGACCGCGCTCAATCTCTGCTCGACGCTCGCCGCGCCGTCCGTAATGGCCTTCCTGCCGCTCTACGCCCGCTCGCTCGGCATCGACAACATCGGCCTGTTCTACATCCTCGCCGGCATCACGAGCATCGTCGTGCGGCCCGTGCTCGGCAAGAAATCGGACGCCATGGGGCGCGGTCCCGCTATCGCGCTCGGGTTGGCCGCGCAGGCCATCGGCCTGCTGCTCATCCTCGTCGCGCACGATCTGCCGCTGATACTCATCGGCGGCGTTTTCGTGACGGTGGGATGGGCCATGATCGGCGCGACGACCACGGCGCTGGCGATGGACCTGACCGATCCCCGTTCCCGCGGCCGCGGCATGGCGACGTTCAGCCTGTCGTTCCAGCTCGGCGGCGGCATCGGGGCGCTCATCGCCGGCACGCTGGCCGACCTCGTCGGCCTGAGAGGCATGTACGCGGGCTCCATCGTGATGACGCTGGCGGGGTTCGGGCTGCTGGCGTGGGTGTGGAAGCTGCTGCCGCGGCCTAAGGTTCAGCCGCCGATGAACTCCGATAGAAAAGCCTCGACACAAAGGACACGGCAGTAACGCCATGCTGAAGCAGATCGAAGCCGGCGTTCTCAGCGTCGCCTACGAAGAGCATGGCTCCTCCGCCGGCACGCCGGTGCTGCTGCTGCACGGCTTTCCCTACGACGTACGCGCCTATGACGAGGTGACGCCGCTGCTGGTCGCGGGGGGATGCCGCGTCGTCACGCCGTACTTGCGGGGCTACGGCCCGACGCGCTTTCTGTCCGCGGACACGCTGCGCTCGGGCCAGCAGGCCGCGCTCGCCCACGATCTGCTGGCCCTGATGGACGCGCTCTCGATCCGCGATGCCGTGCTCGCCGGCTACGACTGGGGTGGCCGCGCGGCCTGCATCGTCGCCGCCCTGTGGCCCGGGCGCGCCCGCGGGCTCGTGACGGTCGGCGGCTACAACGTTCACGACATTCCCGGCTCGGCCCGGCCGCTGCCGCCGGAGGACGAGCACCGGATGTGGTACCAGTACTATTTCCATGGCGAGCGGGGCCGCGCGGGCCTGGAAGCAAACCGCCGCGAGCTGTGCAAGCTGTTATGGCAACTCTGGTCCCCCAACTGGCGCTTCGACGACGCGACGTACGAACGGACCGCCGCTTCCTTCAACAACCCGGATTTCGTCACGGTGGTGGTTCATTCCTACCGGCACCGGTTCGGCCTCGCGCCCGGGGATCCCGCGATCGAGGACACCGAACGCAGGCTGACCGCCCAACCACCCATCGCCGTGCCAACGATCGCACTCGACGGCGGCGGCGACGGCGTCATGCGCGCAGGCGGCTCCAGCAGTCACGCCCGGTTCTTCAAGGCCGCCTACGAGCGCCGGGTGGTTCCCGTGGCAGGCCATAACCTGCCCCAGGAAGCCCCGCGTGAATTCGCGCAGGCGGTGCTGGCCGTCGCCAGCCGGAAAAGCGTGAAATGAATTTTCACTCCAGGCGAGCCTTCGCCGCGCACCGCTCCGCCACCGCAGCCGAGTAAGCGTAGACCTTCTTCCGCTCCTCGAACGGTAGCAGCTTCATGACTTCGATGTACTCCATCATCGTCGCCATGTAGTGCAGCTTGAGCGCCGCTTTCAGCTTGCCGAGCTCGTCCGCGATCTGCGAGGACTCGTCCGTTCCGGCGGGAGCCGTCTTCATGCGCAGCTCGAGAGCGTGAATCTCGCAGCGCAGCGGCTCCGCCCGGTCCACGATACGCTGCGCGTCTCCGATCGCCGCCGCCGCCGCGAACCCCGCGCAGGCAACAGCCGCGATCACGATCACCCCCCTGCCCGCCCCGGAGAGAATAGTCATGCTTGGCAGTTTACAGTCATGGACGGAAGAATTTTCCGCGCGTTGAACGGCGACCTGTCGTCCGTTCGAACGGGCGGAGTTAAACCGGTGCGAAGCATCCGGATTTAACGTTTAGTAGAATCACTCCCATGAAAGCCATCACCATAGCCCGCTACGGCGGCCCGGAAGTCCTGCAGCGGCGCGACATCCCGGTCCCCGAGCCCGGCCCGAGGGATGTCCTGGTCAGGGTCGCGTGCGCGGGCATCAACTTCATGGACATCCACACCCGGCAGGGCAAGTACGCTTCATCGAAGACCTATCCCGTCCGGCTCCCCTGCACGCTCGGCATGGAAGGCGCGGGCGAGGTCGTGAAGGCGGGTCGGGAAGTCACGCGCCTGTCGCCCGGCGACAGGGTCGCGTGGTGCATCTCCTGGGGCAGCTACTCGGAGTACGCCTGCGTGCCCGCCGCGCGCGCCGCCCGGCTGCCCGACGCGATCGGCTTCGAAGCGGCCGCGGCCGCCATTTTCCAGGGATCCACCGCGCATTACCTCGTGCACGACGTCGCGCGCCTCGCGCCCGGCAGCACCTGCCTCGTGCACGCCGCGTCGGGAAGCATCGGGCAAATCCTGGTCCAGATGGCCAGGCGACTGGGCGCCACCGTGTTCGCCACGGCGAGCACGGCCGAGAAATGCGACGTCGCCCGCCGGCTGGGCGCCGACCACGCGATGCCGTACGACGGCGGGCGCTTCGCCGACGCCGTCCGGGACGCCACCGGCGGCCGCGGCGTCGACGTCGTCTTCGATTCCGTCGGCAAGACGACGCTGCGCGACAGCTTTCGTGCGACCCGCGCGCGCGGGCTGGTGGTGAACTACGGCTCGGTGTCCGGCTCCATCGACGACCTGGATCCCATCGAGCTGGGAGAAGCCGGCTCGCTGTTTCTCACCCGCCCGCGGCTGGCCGACCACCTCACGGATGCGGCGACCGTGCAGAGGCGCGCGGACGACGTATTCGCTGCGCTGATCGACGGCACGCTGAAGATTCCCGTCGCGGCGCGCTACACGCTCGACGACGTCGAACGGGCGCACGAGATGATCGAGTCCCGCCAGCAGATCGGCAAGGCCGTGCTGTGCCTGTGAAGCGCCACTTTTTACCCAACCTGGACTGCAACGCTTTTTGATCTATTCCTTTGTGTCCTTCGTGTCCTTTGTGTCGAGGCTTTTAGCCGCATCGCTACTCGCGATCGGCATCGCCGCGGCGCAGACACCCGCCGCCCCCTACAAGCCCGTCCCCGGCCAGCCCGGCAAGGACGTGGTCTGGATCCCGACGCCGGAGGATACCGTCGAGAAGATGCTCGACATGGCGCAAGTCACGCCGCGCGACTACGTCATCGACCTCGGCTCCGGCGACGGGCGCAACGTCATCGCGGCGGCCCGGCGCGGCGCGCGGGCGCTGGGCGTGGAGTACAACCCCGATCTCGTCGCGCTGTCGAAACGCGCCGCCGCGGCAGCCGGCGTCGCCGACAAGGCGACGTTCGTGCACGGCGACATGTTCGAGGCCGACATCTCGCAGGCCACGGTGCTCATGCTGTTCCTGCTGCCCGATCATCTCGCCCGCCTTGCCCCGAAATTCCTGCGGCTCAAACCCGGCGCGCGCGTCGTGTCGAACACCTACGGCATCGGCGGCGGCTGGGAACCCGACGGGGAGACCCGCGGCGAGCCGTGCACGAGCTGGTGCGTCGCGGTGATGTACGTCGTCCCCGCCCGGGTCGCCGGCGCCTGGCGCCTCGCGGACGGCTCCACGCTCACGCTCGAGCAGGAATTCCAGAAACTCTCCGGCACGCTGGAAACCCACGGCATCGCCCTGCCCGTCGAGAACGGCCGCCTGCGCGGCGAGGACATCCGCTTCACCGTGAACCAGGTCGACTACGCCGGGCGCGTCACCGGCAGCACGATGACGGGGAACGCGACGGGACGCGTCCCGCGTCCCTGGTCTGCAACGGCCATCGGCAGCCATTATCGAGCGTCCACAAAATGCTTGACGCTCGATTCCCTCACCCCCTGCCCCTCTCCCGAAGGGAGAGGGGAAAAGTACTGAGGTAAATGGTTGTCAACCATTTACCGAACGCTCGATAGGGATCGGGCACATCCAGGATGAAACCGCAAACAGATGACCTGGCGCGGGAAAACCGCGCCACCCTCGGCGCCGGCCTCTTCACCAACGGCGTGTGGGACATGCTGTCCGTCGTCGTGCCGCTGTACGGCGTCGCGGTCGGGCTCAACGCGGCCGAGATCGGCCTGGTCGTCGCGGCGAGGTCCGTCCTGCCCACCGCGCTGTCGATCCACGGCGGCATACTCATGGACCAGCTCGGCATCCGCCGCGTCCTGATGTGGGTGGCGGCGGGCAGCGTGACCCTGCCCCTGCTCTATCCCATCTCGGGCTGGTTCGTGACGCTGATCGTGCTGCAACTGCTGCTGGGCCTCGCTTCCAGCCTCGGCATGGCGGCGGCGCAGACCTGGAGCCTGCAATCGAGTCACGGCGACACCGCGGCGCTCGCGCGCTTCAGCGTCTTCTCGCGCATCGGCACCTTTCTCGGCCCCGTCGTCGTCGGCGCGGCATGGGACCTGTTCGGCGCCTGGACGGCGTTTGCCTGTGTCGCCCTGTGCGGCGCCGGCATCGTGGCCGCCGCCGCGCACGGCGTGCCCGGCGGCCTGCACCGCGCGCAGCCCGCGCCGCCGGCACTGTCCGTTCTCGTGCCGCGGTGGGAACAGCACAAGCAGGCCCTCGCTCTTGCCCTGATCCCCGCGGTGGCGTTCGTCCTCGCCGTCAGCTTCCTGCGCAACGCGCCGGGCGCGATCCAGAGCTCGCTGTTCGTGGTCTATCTCAGCGGCATCGGCATGAGCGGCACGCTGATCGGCTTTCTCGTCGCGCTCTCCGAGCTCTTCGGCGTATTCGGCTCCCTGGTGGCCGCGCCGATGGAACGCCGCATGCGCGGCGATCGTCTCGTGATCGCGTGCATCGCGGTCTCGGTCGCCGCCATCGCGATCACGCCCCTCATCGGGCAATTCCTGATCCTGCTGATCGTCGCCTCCGCCCTTCGCGGGATCGGCCAGGGCGTCAGCCAGCCGCTCATGTATTCCATACTGAGCCATGCCGCGCCTTCGACCCGGCACGGGGCCAGCGTCGGGCTGCGCAATGCCGTCGTCCGGCTCGCTTCCATCGTGACGCCGACCGCGATGGGCTTCGCCGCCGAGGCCTGGGGCATCGAGGCGAGTTTCTACGTCATCGGGGCAGTGTTCCTGCTCGCCACCGCCGCGCTGGCGCTCGCCGCCCGCGGCGCGCTGCCAAAGCAGCGCTAAGGCGAAAGGCGGAAGTCGAAAGTCGAAAGGAAAAACCGAAAGCCTTCCTTCCACAATGCAGAGCCGGCCTGCTTCCTCCCGCCTTTCGACTTCTGCGCTATTCGGGCCTGATTCCGCCGTCCCGGATCATCGCCCGGTAGCGCAGGTATTCCTCCTGCATCAGCCGCATGAAGCCGTCCGGCGTGCCCTCGGGGGTCGACTCCGCCCCCTGGCGCCAGAACAGCCTGCGCATTTCCGTCCTGCGCAGTCCGCGCACGATGTCGCCGTGCAACTGCCCGACGATGCGCTGCGGCGTGCCGCGGGGCACAACGATGCCCGACCAGCTGTCGAACTGCGCCTCGGGCAGCCCGACCTCGGCGATCGCCGGCACGTGCGGCAGCGTCGGACTGCGTTGCGGCGTCATCACGGCGAGCGCGCGCAGCCGCCCGTCGCGCACCGACGAGAGCACCGCCGGCAGGGTGTACACGGCGTAATGCACGCGCCCGAGCCCCATCTCGACGAAGGTGTCCGACACGACCCGGAACGGCACGTGCACCGCGTCGATGCCGAGCGCGCGTGCGAGCACTTCGCCGGCGAGATGCGACGCCGAGCCGATGCCGAGGGACGCGTAGTTGAGCTCGCCGGGCCGCACGCGCGCGTAGCGGGCGAACTCGGGCGCGGTGCGCACCGGGAGCACGGGCGTCACCGCCAGCACGTTGGTGATGGACGCGACGTGCGCGACGGCGGTGATGTCGGCGAGCGAGCGGTACGGCGCCTGGTCGCGCACGAGCTCGGTGATGATGCGCGTGACGCCCACCATGCCGAGCGTATAGCCATCGGCGGTCGCCCTGGACACGAGGAGGTTGCCGATCAGGCCGCCCGCGCCCGCGCGGTTCTCGATGACCACTCTCTGGCCATAGAAGGCCGCAAGCTCCTCGCCGATCGCGCGCGCGAAGAAATCGTCCGCCGCGCCCGGGGAAGCCGCGACGATGATGCGGATGGGCCGGATGGGATAGTCGGCAGGCGCGCTATAGGGTTTCGCCAGGCAGGCGCCGCCCAGCAGCGCGGCTGGTACGCCGATCGCGACCTGCAAGGCAGCGGACGACAGGAAAACCGATAGGCGCGTGGCAATCATCTTCTATCCGGACCGGTTCAAGATAACGCGGCCGGCGCGCGGTATCAAGCCGGGACCGACGCGGCCCGCACGGCTGGATGCTAGCGCAACCGTTTGAAAATGCATCGGTTGTGCCGAGCGGGCCGCCACCGCCCCGGGGACGTCTTTCACTATTGCCCGGATTCGCATGTTCCTGCATCCTTCCGCATCGTCATTGCCCGATCGCACGCCCAACCCGGAGGATCCCCATGGAACGCAAGAAAGCCACCGATTTCCCGCAGGAAGTGCTCAACCTGTTCGACGGCTACGTGCACGGCCGCATGACCCGGCGTGACTTTCTCGACCAGGCGGCCAAGTACGCCGTCGGCGGCTTCACCGCCGCGGCGATGCTGGAGAGCCTGCGCCCCAATTTCGCCTGGGCCCAGCAGATCGCGATGGACGACAAGCGCATCCAGACACAGCGGGTAGATTACGACTCGCCGCAGGGCTCGGGGAAAATGCGCGGCTACCTGGCGAGACCGGCCAAGGGCGGTAAGCTGCCCGCCGTGCTGGTGATCCACGAGAACCGCGGTCTCAACCCCTATATCGAGGACGTCGCGCGGCGGCTGGCGGCCGAGGGCTACCTCGCCTTCGCGCCGGACGCGCTCGCGCCGGTCGGCGGCTACCCCGGCGACGAGGACCAGGCGCGCGCGATGTTCGCGAAGCTCGACGCGAAGAAGCGCTTCGAGGACCTCTATGCCGGCACCGGCGTGGTCAAGGCGCGCCCCGAGTTCAGCGGCAAGATGGGCGCGGTCGGCTTCTGTTTCGGCGGCCTCATCGTCAACCAGGTCGCGGTGCGCATGCCGGACCTGGCGGCTGGAGTGCCGTTCTACGGCCGGCAGGTCAGCGCCGAGGACGCGGCGAAGATCAAGGCGCCGCTGCTGCTCCAGTTCGCCGAGCACGACGACGGCGTGAACAAGACCTGGCCCGCCTACGAAGAAGCGCTCAAGGCGAACAAGGTCCGCTACCAGGCGCATTTCTACCCCGGCACCAACCACGGTTTCCACAACGACACCACCCCGCGCTACGACGAAGCCGCGGCGAAGCTGGCGTGGTCGCGGACGCTAGCGTTCTTCAAGGAACACCTGCGCTAAAAGCGCACGGGGAAAGGAAAGGGCAGGAGCAAAACTCCCACCCTTTCCCTTCTTTCCCTTTCCTGCACGAACCGGCGCATCATCGCCTGTCATCGCGCAATCCCGCCGTTTTTCAGGCGCCGCCGCGGCCATCGGGATTGTCCGGCACACCTGCCCGGCCTATAATAATCATCGTTCGCAGGAGAGTGGACCCGGCTTCCAGAGCAGCCGGTTCCCGCCGAAGGCGTAAACCCTCATGATCGCTCAGGCCAAGATACCGCGAACGAAGGCAGCCGATCTGGAGAGAGGCCGCGTGGAATTCCGCGCGGCCCACCGAAGGGGCACGCGGACCGCGGTTCGCAAAACTCTCAGGTAAACGGACAGGGAGGGCGGCGCGGAGCAACAGCTCCGTTCTGTGTCCGTTTTTCCAACCGAGAGGTTTCCATGAAAGTCATCGTTCTCGGCGCGGGCGTCGTCGGCACCGCGTCCGCCTGGTTTCTCAACAAGACAGGGCATGAAGTCGTCGTCGTCGACCGCCAGCCCGCCGCCGGACTCGAAACGAGCTTCGCCAACGGCGGCCAGATATCCGTGAGCCATGCCGAGCCGTGGGCCAACCCGAGCGCGCCGCTCAAGGCTCTCAAGTGGCTGTTCCGCGAGGACGCGCCGTTGCTGTTCCGCCTGCGTGCCGACCCGGCCCAGTGGCAATGGTGCCTCGGGTTCCTGCGCGAATGCACTCCGTCGCGCACCCGGCGCAACATCACGCAGATCGTGAGCCTCGGCCTCTACAGCCGCTCGATCCTGCGCTCGCTGCGCGCCGAAACCGGCATCCGCTACGACCATCTGGAGCGCGGCATCCTGCACTTCTATACCAGCCGGCGCGAATTCGACGCCGCGCAGGAGCCGGCGCGGATCATGCGGGAATTCGGCTGCGAACTCGACATGAAGACGCCCGCGGAATGCGTCGCGATCGAGCCGGCGCTCGCGTTCGCGCGCGACCGCATCGTCGGCGGCAGCATGACTCCGTCCGACGAATCGGGCGACGCGCACCGGTTCACGCAGGAGCTGGCGGCGCTGTGCGCGCGAAACGGCGTGCGCTTCGAATACGGCACGAGCGTCGACGGAATCGACGCCGCGGGCGGATCGATAACTTCCGTCCGCGTCACCCGCGGCGACGGCCGCGCCGGCCGGATTGCCGGCGACGCCTACGTGGTCGCCCTGGGCTCGTTCAGCCGCGGCGCGCTCGCCCCGCTGGGCGTCAGGCTCGGCATCTATCCGGCGAAGGGATACTCGGTGACGATGCCCGTCCTCGATCCCGCCCTGGCCTACCAGGTCAGTCTGACCGACGACGAATACAAGCTCGTGTTCTCGCGCCTGGGTGATCGTCTGCGCATCGCCGGCACGTGCGAGCTGAACAGCTACGACACCGCCCTCAACGACGTGCGCTGCCAGGCCATCACGCGGCGACTGGATGAACTCTTTCCGGGAGCCGGAGACGGCCGGAACGCGACATACTGGACCGGCCTTCGCCCGGCCACGCCGTCGAACGTCCCCTGCATCGGCCGCACGCGCTATCCAAATCTTTACCTCAACACCGGCCACGGCACGCTGGGCTGGACGCATGCCTGCGGCTCGGGCCAGGCCATCGCCGATATCGTGTCGGGTAAAAGGCCGGCGGTGGACTTCGCGTTCACCGGCGCCGGGGCAACCCCCGCGCGACGGACGATACTCCCGACCGCCACCAGGGCCGCGAATAGCCGTTAGACGGGAAACGGCAGCAGGCGGCGATCCCTTGTAAGCGCCGACCCGGCAAAATCGCAGGTCCGAAACCGATCCGTCTCCCATATAATCCTCCTGGCCTGACGGTCCCACTCTGGAGAATCAATGACAACAAAATTCATGCTCTGCAGCTTCAAGACCTGCCCCTGGGTGCAGCGCGCGGCGATCGTGCTGCGCGCGAAGCAGGTGCCGTACGAGATCACCTACATCGACCGCGACAACCGGCCGGACTGGTTCCTGAAAATCTCGCCGCACTCGAAAGTGCCGGTGGTAGTGATCGACGACAGGGAATCGCTGTTCGAGTCGAACGCCATCGCCGAGTACCTCGACGAGACCACGGCGCCGCGCCTGCACCCCGAGGACCCGCTGGCGCGGGCGAGGAACCGCGCGTGGACCGATTACGTGCCGACCTTCGCCGATTCCATATCGGAGACCGCGTATTCGAACTCGGAAGACGAGTTCGCCGCCCAGGCCGTGAAGATGGCCGGCCCGTTCAGGAAGCTCGACGACGCGCTCTCCGGGCGCGGCCAATCCGGCCTTTTCTTCAACGGCCCGAAGTTCTCGCTGGTGGACGCCGCCTACGCGCCGTTTCTCCAGCGCTACACCTTCATGGACCGGCTGAAGCCACTTGGCATCATCGAGAAATTCCCGCGACTTTCCGCCTGGCGCGACACCCTCCTCGCCCACCCGGCGGTGAAAGCCTCGACCGTCGCCAACATCGAGGCGGTGTGGCAGGAGAACCTGATCCTGCGCAAGCGCTGGCTGGCAAAGTACGTCTCGCAGGCGGTCCTCGGCGCATCAGCGGCCGCCTGACCTTCGCGCGGCGGGGCGCGGTGGGAATCCAGGCCCATCGCTTGATCGTTCACACACCGTCGAAAGTAAGGAAGTGAAAAGTGGAAAGGGCTTCCGGTTCCGCACTGCGGAAGCCTTCCTTCCGCCTTTTGCCTTTTGCCTTTTGCCTTTTGCCTTTTGCCTTTAGACGGCGTCGCTGATCGGCTACGCAAATTCATCCCGCGAATCAGGCGGCTGCCGGACCCGGCCCGTTCGAAGTCGCCGCGCAACAACACTTCCGTCTCCTGGATGACCGTTTCCGGCGCGCGAACGCCTGATTAAGCGGCATTCGTCACGTTTGGTACGGATATCGCTTGCGTATGCAGGCATATAGTCGTACGAACGCGGCGAGCTTGTGTCGGAAGCTCGAACACGGGAAACGGACCGCCGACCTGCCCGTCACAAACGGGTAACGCCGTCGCTGTAACCTGCGGCAACGGCCCGGTCCGGGCATCGTCGGTCCGCCGGATCGACATCGAACCATCGTCAGAAGGAGAAATCATGAAAGACAAGATACGGCCCATGCCGGCAGGACGCCACACCGCGAACCCCTACCTGGTCGTCCACGACGCCGTGGAAGCGATCGATTTCTACAAGAGGGCCTTCGGCGCGAAAGAAGTGATGCGCATCGAGTCCAGCGGGAAGATCGGCCACGCGCAGATCCGGATCGGCAATTCGCACATCATGATCTCCGACGAGCACCCCGAAGCCGGGGCGCTCAGCCCGAAGTCGTTCGGCGGCTCCCCGGTCAGGACCTTTCTCTACGTCAGGAACGTGGACACGTTCGTCGGCCGGGCCGTCGCCGTCGGTGCCCGCCTCAGGCAGACGGTGGACGAAAGGGTCTACGGTGACCGCTCCGGCAGCGTGGAGGACCCCTTCGGACACATCTGGCACGTCGCGACCCACAGGAAAGACGTGTCCGCCGAGGAAATCCAGCGCCGCACCGACTTCAACGCGGGCGAGGCCGGCAACGAAGCGCCGGATTTGCGCCGGGGGCGGGAGTCCGTGTAACTTTTCCCCATGGCGGGGGTCTGAATCCCATTCCCCTGCCCCGCCCCTGCCATGGAAAACGATGACCGACCCGCCGGCCGCGTCCTGAACCGGCGTGAAATGCTCGCCTTGCTGGGTGGGACCGCGATGCTGGCCGGGGGCGTGCCGGCGCGCCCCGGGCTGGCGCAGTCGCTGCCCGCCTGCGTCGTGACCCCGGAGCAGACGGAGGGGCCGTTCTTCACGGACGTGCGCCTCGACCGCTCCGACATCCGTTCCGATCCCACGGACAAATCGGTGCGCGACGGTGTGCCGTTCGCGCTGGCGTTGCGCGTGTCGGCCGTCGGCGCTGGTGGCTGCACGCCGCTCGCCGGCGCGATGGTGGACGTGTGGCATTGCGACGCGGCGGGCGAGTATTCGGACTCGGGACGGAGAACGGCTGGAAAGAAATTCCTGCGCGGGCACCAGGTGACCGATGCCCAGGGCGCGGTGCGCTTCACGACCATCTACCCCGGCTGGTACCCGGGACGCGCGGTGCACGTCCACTTCAAGGTGCGCATCGTCGCCGGGCCGAGCCTCGGCGGAGAAATGACGTCGCAGCTGTACTTCGACGAGACCGTCAACGGACGCGTGCTGGCCCGCGCGCCCTACGCCGCGCGCCCCGCCGGCTCACGCACCCGCAACGAAAACGACGGCCTCTACCGCCGCGGCGGCAGCCGCCTGATGCTCTCGCTCAGCGAGCGCGGCGGCGGGTATGCCGGGGAATATCACGTCGGCCTGAAGCTCTAGCAAGCGGCGCTTGCCGGCGGCGCCCTCAGGCTTTGGCGGTCTCGAGGTTGTCCGACGACTCGTCGGGCAGCAGGAAGACGATCGCCGCCTTGACCGCGGCGATGCCGGCCATGATCCACAGCAGCGAGTCGAAGCCGACGCTCTTCACCACCGGGCCCAGCAGCCAGACCGCGCCGGCGCTGATGCCGAAAGCGACCGTGAGGCGCATGCCGGCCACGCGCGAGCGCAGCCGGTCGTCGACGTAGCGCACGATCATCGCGTCGGTGAACGGGATCGAGCCGAAGATGAAGATCATCACCGCCATCAGCGCGATGAACATGCCCCAGTCCTGGGTGTAGGCGGCGATGATCAGCAGCGGCACCTGCGCGATCGACATCCACAATTGCAGCGGCTTGAACGGCATGACGTCGATGAGGCGCCCGACCACGATCTGCGCGAAGGACGCGACCGTGTAGATCACGGCCAGCAGCGTGCCCAGCACCGCCGGGTCCTCGATCACGCCGAGGAACGACTCCGACAGCAGCTGCGAATTGCCGTTGGTGGTGAAGTTGAACAGGATGCTGCTGGTCGCCGCCGCCGCCGTCATCACGGCGAACGCGCGCACCAGCATCGCGGGCGTCAGCACCACCTTGGCCTTGCCGCCCCTGCCCTTCGACGGCGCGTGCTCTTCCTTCGGGCACACCATCGCGAAGACGATCCCGCACGCTATCGCGAACAGGCCGGGGATCACGAAGGCGGCGCGCCAGCCGATCCACTTCACCAGGAAGCCGGTCACGACCGCGGCCACCGCGATGCCGAGGTTGCCCGCCAGCCCGTTGACGCCGATCACCGCGCCCGGGTTGGGCACGTTCTGCACCAGCATCGGGATGCCGACCGGGTGGTAGATCGCGGCGAAGACGCCGAGCAGCGTCAGCGCGCCCGCGAGCTGCCACGCGTTCTGCGTCACCGACACGAGCAGGGCCGCGCCGCCGATACCGAAGAAGAAGATGATCATCATGATGCGCCGTCCCCACAGGTCCCCGAGACGGCCGGCGGGCAGCGCGCCGAGCCCGAACAACGCGAAGGCGCCGACGCTGTAGGGCATGAGATCGGTCCAGCTACTGAAGCCGAACTCGACGGCGACCGTCGCCACGGCCGTGGCGAAGATCAGCAGGAACATGTGGTCGATGCCGTGCGCGATGTTGAGCAGCAGCTTCACGACCGGGGGGAGCCCGTTCTGGCCCGGGGCGGCCTGGGAGGATGTCGTCATGGGATGGAAGTGTGCCGCAGCGGCGTTCGTCTGTCTTTAGGCGTTATACAGTAAACTATCGAGAAATGGACAAATCCGCCCTTCGCCCCCTGTCGCTGCGCCCGCTGCCGGCGCCCCTCGCCGGCGTTTCCGAGCACCCTGTCGAGGGGCCGGCCTCTCGCGCCCTGGTGCTGCGGCGGACCACCTATTCGCGCGGCCATCACATCAAGCCGCACTGGCATACGCGCGCCCAGTTCCTCTACGCGGTCGCCGGCACGATGCGCGTGCGCACGCCGGGCCGCGCGTGGATCGTGCCGCCGAGCCGCGCGCTGTGGCTGCCCGCCCGCACCGTGCACGAAATCCAGATGGACGGCGTGGTCGAGATGCACAGTCTCTACGTGAACGACGCCGCCGGCGCGGGCATGCCCGCCTCCTGCGTGGTTCTGACCGTCACCCCGCTGCTGCGGGAACTGGTCATGCGCGCCGCGGACCTGCCCGCGCGCTACGACGAGCGCGGCGACGACGGCCTGCTCATGCGGCTGCTGGTGGCCGAAGTCCGGCGCCTGCCGCACTGCGCGCTCGACCTGCCGCTGCCGGCGAGCCCGGACCTCACGCGCCTGTGCGAGCGCATCCTCGCCGATCTCTCGACGCGGCGGACGTGCGGCGCCGACGCCGGCAGCCTGAACGTCAGCACGCGCACGCTCTATCGCCGTTTCCTCCGGGAAACCGGCATCACCTTCGCGCGCTGGAAGCAGCAGGCGCGGCTGCTGGAATCGATCCGCCGCCTCGCCGCCGGGGCGCCGGTCACGGCCGTGGCAATGGACCTGGGCTACGAGAGCCCGAGCGCCTTCTCCACCATGTTCCGCCGCGCCCTCGGCATCGCGCCGCGGGCGTTCATGTCCGGCGCTGACGGCGCGTAAAACCCCGCCTTCACCCGTCACGAGGCTTGTTGCGGGGACCACATGTAAAAAGGGTGTCAGGAACCCTTTTTATCGGTTTAATTCCTTACTGAACAATGCGTTATGTGCAAAAAAAGGGTTCCTGACACCCTTTTTGGGTGCTTTCTGCCTTTATGTTTCATCCTTGTTTTTCGGGCCGCGTCCCAGGACGAAAACCTCGACGAACGCGGCGATGAGCGCGCCGGGCATGGTGATGATGGCGGCCTGCACCCCGGTCCCGGCCGCGAGCGGCCCTCCCAGGCTGTCCGCCGCCAGCAGGCCCGCGGTCACCGGCAGGTAAATCCAAAGGCAGACCGGGACGCCCCGCCATCGCGCGGCGGTACCAGACTGGAGCCCCAGCCAGGCAACGCCCGCGATCCCCCACAGCGCGACCAGCCATTTCTCCTGCTGCGCCGACAGGTCGGCCACCAGCGACACGAGCAGGAGAACCAGCAATGGCGCGACCAGGAGGCACAACAACGCGCCGAACGCGAGCAGGACCCAGCTTCCGAAATCGGCGACCAGGTCGCCCTGCTGGCGCAGCCACCCGGGCTCGCTTCCCGCGGCATGGCGGGGCATGATCACCCGGCGCAAGTGGCGGGAAAGCGCGGCGCCGGCCGTCCGGCTGAACGCGAGCTGCGCGGCGAAAAGCACCAAGAGCGCGATCCGGCTTTCCGACAGCCATGACAGCGGCACCGTCGCGGCGCCCAGCAGCGCGAACACCACGAATCCCGCCGGCATGCGCGCAACAAACACGTCGCCGAGCGTGACGAGGTAGGCGATCACGAAGCCGATCACCCACAGTATCGCGGCGACCTGCCCGAAGCTGTCCTCGGTGGTGACCCACCATGCAAACCGCCCCGCCAGCGCAAGCAGCACCAGCACCGCCACGAGGCAGGCCGCCCACTGCAAAAAACCAGGCTGGCGCCGGGGCGGTTTCAAGTTTCAAGACTTTAGACTGACATCTTGAACCTTGCTCCTTGCAACGGAGCTTTACTCATCCCTTCCGTAGTGGATGCGGCGATACGGCAGCGTGATCACGCTGCGGTCGATGCGCACGTCGAGCATCGTCGGCACGGGGTCCGCCAGGAATTCCTGGGTGGCGGCGCGCAGGTCCTCCACGCGGGTCACCATCCTGCCGCGCCCGCCGAACGCCTTGCCGACCGCGCCCAGGTCCGGCGTCTCCACCACCGACAGCTCCTTCTTCATCTTGTGGGCGTCGAGCTTGTAGTACTCCGAACCCAGCGACTGGTTGTTGAGGCACACGACCATCAGCGGGATCTTGTAGCGCACCATCGTCTCGAATTCCGCGACGTGCATCATGATCGAGGCATCGCCATCGCACAGCACGTGCGGCTTGTTGCCGCTCGCGACCGTCACGCCGATCGCCGCCGGCAGCATCTGGCCGATGCAGCCGAAGAAGTGGCCGGGCAGCACCAGCGAGCGCGGCTTGTGGAACCCCATGTTGGAGAAGCCCGCGGTCGCGCCGCTGCCGGTCACCACGCCGATCTCGGGCGGCAGCATCTCGTCCAGCGTATGGATGATCTCGCGCGCATCCACGTGGTCGGGCTCGATCGGAAACTCGGCGCGGTCGACGTTGCGCGCGGCGAGCAGCTTCTTCACTTCGGAAGTGCGGTAGCCGGCCAGCTTGACCTGGCGCTTCGCGAGTTCGGCCTCCAGCGCCTCCACGCCCGCTTTCGCGTCGGCCATCACGTAGCATTCGGAAGCCTTGCCGCCGCTCATCACCACGTGCGGCTTGGTATCGATGTGGACGAACTTCGCGTCCGGGTAGAGATAGCCGTGCTCGGTGGTGTAGCGGTTCATCGTCGCGCCCACCGCGATCACGCAGTCCGACTCCTCGAACAGCTTGAGCGAGTTGCGCGCGCCGTAGGTGCCGGAAATGCCGGCATACCATTCCTGCTCGGCGAGCCAGCCCTTCGCCATCAGCGAGGTGCCGATGAGCGCCCCGATGCGATCGGCCAGCTTGACCACGGCCGGGCCCGCGCCCGCCCACATCGCGCCGCGCCCGCAGATGATCACCGGGTGCCTGGCCTTGCCGACCAGGTCGGCGGCCCTGGAAATATCGCCCGGGTCCGGAAAAATGACGCGCTTCGGCAGGATGGCGGTAGACGGCTTGTACGGCTCGTCATCGTCCTCGAACGCCATCTGCTGCACGTCCATCGGCGCGCTGATCATGACGGGGCGCGACTCCAGCCTGGCGGTATAGAACGCCTTGCGCACGACGTCGTCGGCGACGTCGGGCGAGGTGATGCGCAGGAACGCGGTCTCGCAGCCCTGCGCGAACGACTGCTGGTCGAGGCGCTGGTTGTACTCGTCGTCGTTGTTGGGATACTCGCCGCAGAACGCCACCAGCGGCGAGGATGCGCGCGCGGCGGTGATGAGCGCGGTCGCGAGCTGGGACACGCCGGGGCCGCAGGTGGTGGTGGCGATGCCGGGGGTGCGCGTGACGCGCGCCCAGCCGTCGGCCATGCCGAGGCCGGCGCCTTCGTGCCGCACTTCGTGCATCGTGACGCCGCCGAGCTCGTCGAGTTCGTGCATCCAGTACATGTTGCCGTCGCCCATGATGCCGAACATGTTCGTCACGCCTTCCGCGATGAAATTGCCGGCGAGTCTTTGATACACCTTCATGATTGCCTTCTCCTTGGTGCGTAATGGGTAATGGGGTAATGGGTAAAAAACGGAACGCCTTCTTCCGTCCTTCACCTTCAGGCGGCGGGACCGCCGCCGAGTTTCGCCGAGAGCCGTTCCGAAAACTCCCTGGTCATGTACTTCACCACCAGGTTGGCGCCGCTCTCGACCAGCGAGGCCAGCTTGCCGGAAATCTCGACCTGCGCGTCGATGGGTATGGCGGACGAGCCCGGCGCCGCCCCTTCCACGACACTGAAATTCATCGCGGTCTTTACGCGCGTGCCGCCCTGGTTGTCCTTCGCCCTGGAAGCGACCTGACCGGACATCTCCGGCTCGTTCAGCTCCAGCGTGAACCGCGCGCGAAACGACACTTTCGCGGGCCCGAACTTGATCGTCAGCGCGGCGTCGTACGACCCGTCCTCCTGCTGCTCGCCCAGCGTCGCGCCCGGCACGCATTCGACGACCGCGCGCGGATCCGACAGCACTTGCCAGACAGCCGCCGGCGCGGCCGCCACTTCAATGCGTTCCTTGACTTCGATCATGCCTTTCCTTTGTTTACCGCGGTTACCATACCCGGCGCCATCAGTCGGCCTTCATGCCGGACGCCTTGATGACCTTCGCCCTCATGACTCGCTCCTCGGCCGAACCGCCGCCAGTATGCCACGGAGACGCCCGCCCCATGAGCGGCCCGTGGTATGTTTGAGTGCCCATGCGCGCCAGGACCGTCGCCATACTCGAAAGCCGTCTCGGCGAGCAGCTCGCCGAGCTGGTCGGCAAGCGCGGCGGCCGCGCCGTGAGAGCGCCGGCGCTGGCCGAAGTGCCCGACATCGACCCCGACTGGATCGGGCAGCTCGTCGGGGAGCTGGGCCCGCGCCCGGCGAAAGCCGCGATCTTCCAGACCGGCGTCGGCACCCATGCCCTGTTCCGCGCGACGGATGCGCTCGGCCTGACCGGGGACTTCACCGCGCATCTCGCGCGGATGACCGTCGTCGCGCGCGGCCCCAAGCCGGTCGCGGCGCTGCGATCGCGCGGCGTGCGCATCGACCTGAGCGCGCCGGACCCGTTCACCACAGTCCAGGTGCTGGACGTCCTGCGCGAAGTCCCGCTGGACGGCGAGCGCGTCATCGTGCAACGCTACGGCGTCGCCAACGCGGAGCTGGACGAAGCGTTGAAGGCGCGCGGCGCCCGGATCCTGGAAATCCCGACCTACACCTGGTCGCTACCGGAGGACACCCGCCCCCTGCTCGACCTGATCGGCGCGCTGGAGCGCCGGGAGATCGACGCCGTCACGGTCACCAACGCGGCGCAGGTCTACAACCTGTTCGCGCTGGCCGAGCGGATCGGCCGCACCGGCGTGCTGCGCGAGAGCCTCAACCGCACGCTGGTCGCTTCGATCGGGCCGGTGTCGACGGGCGCGCTCAAGCGGTTCGGGGTCGCCGTGGGGCTGGAAGCGCGTCCGCCCAAGCTGGGGCCGCTGATGACGGCTCTCGACGAAGCACTATCGCAGCAGCAACGATGATGAAGTGACGCCGTATCCCGGGCCACCCGCCGTTACGGCTTAGGCGTTGGCAGAACCGGCGGCACGGCAGGCCGCTTCAACCTCGACTGCACCAGCGCCGCGACGGCGCGCGCGTCCGCGGGCGACGCGGCATGGAGCCGCCAGCCGTAACGGGCCTTGCCTCTCAGGAAGACCACATGGGCCTCGGCCCGCGCCTTGCGCACGAGCACGGCAACGACGTCACTCGCGGCGATCCTTTCCTCACGCGAAATCAATCCGGCCAGGCGCGCCGACCCTCGCAGCACGATCGAGCCGTCGGCGTGGATCGTCACCGACTGATCGAGCGGGCCGGCGTGTATGGCGTATCCCCAGGTACCGCACAAGCCCGCGAGCAGCAGCCAGAACGGCACCTGCAAGGGGCAAGCAAAAATCGCGAACACGGCCGCGGCGAGCAGCCCCGGGATGACCCACTTCAGCGCGGGCGGCTCCGTGCTGCGGATGACGGCAGCTCCACCCTGCCCTCGCGCGAGCATCCAGCCCTGCGGCACCAGGACGATGGCCGTCGTCGCGGGGGCAGCGAATTCGGCCGATCCCGGCTCGATCGGCAGTGGACGGAACGAGTGTGCCGACCATGGCCACAACACCGCGACCGCGATGCCCAGCGCGGCCAGCGCGATGTTGATTTGTATGACGACACCGGGCATGAAACCCGCGCGCCTCCGCGCAACCGGCTCGTCATGGACCATCCTTCCGCCCTGCGCCCTCGGCTACTTCGCCTTCATCCCGCGCTCCCGGATCAGGACCGCGTACTTCTTGATGTCGGACTCGAGGGTGGCCGCCGCCTGCTCGGGCGTGCTGCCGATGATGTCGATCCCGTCCGCCCCCAGTCGCTTGATGGTGTCGGGATGGGCCATGGCCTTGCGAAAATGATCGTTCAGCAGCGCGATGGCCTCGCGCGGCGTTCCTTTCGGAGCAGCCAGCACGAACCAGGCGACGAATTCGTAGCCCGGCAGGCCGGCTGCGGCAATCGTCGGCACGCCGGGGAGCGCCGCCGCCGGTTTCAGGCTGGTCACGCCGAGCGCGCGCAGCCGCCCGGATTGCACGAAACCGACCGCGCCCGCGAGGCCGGAAAACGCGATGCTGACCTCGCCGCTGATCGCGCCAACCAGCGCCGGGCCGCCGCCCTTGAACTGGACGGCGACGATGTTGGTCTTGGCCAGGTGATTGAACAACTCGCCCGCGATGTGCGGATTGGTGCCGACGCCCGCGCCGCCGTAGTTGAGCGCGCCGGGACGGGCCTTCGCGAGCTTGATCAGTTCACCCACGGTCTTTGCCGGCACCGAGGGATGCACGCTCAAAAACGAGGGCGTGGAAGACAGGATCGAGATCGCCTCGAAGTCCGTGAGCACGTTGTACGGCACCTTGTCGTACATCAGCGGGTTGGTCACCATCGGCGTCGTGTTGATGAGCAGCGTATAGCCGTCGGGTTTCGCGCGCGCCGCCTCCGCCGTGCCGATGATGCCGGAGGCGCCGGAGCGGTTGTCCACCACCACCTGCTGACCGATCGATTTCGTGACCGCCGGGGCGAGTATCCGCGCGTTCACGTCCACCGTGCCGCCCGGCGGAAACGGCGATATCAGCCGTATCGGCCGGTCCGGATACTTCCCCGTTTGCGCCCACGCAGTCGGCATCGCCGCCAGGCTCATTGCGCACAGCAGCAATCCCGCCTCAGTCGCTTTTCTCATCGTTCTCCCCTCGCCATGAATTGTATGCCGATACTTGCCCGGGCAAGCCCCGGGCGCAACCCTGCCGCAAAAGAATAATAAACTCAAACGCTTGACCCTGTCTTTCCGCCATCCATTCCGTCCCTTCGGAGCGGGTAAAGCACTCTATTGACACCCATGCGCAGCGGTGGAGAATCCGAACGAGCGACGGTCGCTCGGCCGCCGTCAAAAAACAGGGGAACGCGGCATGTTCGCAATCATCTGCAAGGCTGACGGCTTTCCGGTAAGCCGCCAGGTCGGCAACGGCACGCCGGACATGGTCGTCACGTGGACGTCCCAGGACGCGGCGAAGTCGTTCCTCTCCGCGAAAGGCCTGGAAGCGGAGTACCAGGTGGTCGCGCTCACCGACGACTCGCTGAACCGCATGGCCGAGGTGCTGGGTTGCCAGGCCGACACAATCGCGTTCGACGCGTATCCGGGCTGACGCCCAAGGCGAAAGGCGGAAGTCGAAAGGCGAAAGTGCCAAATCCACCTGCCGTAATCAAAGAAAAACCCCGTCGAGGCGGGGTTTTCTTTTTGTCTGAAGACGAAAACTGCTTTGCTCGCTTTATCCTTCCGCCTTCCGCCTTCCGCCTTTCGCCTTTCGCCTTTCGACTTTCGACTTTCGCCTTAAGTGCCCCGCCCCCACAGCCCGCAATAGCGCCGCAGCACGAACTGCAGGTTGTTCTGGTATCCGGGCCAGGACTCGTATTTCGGGAGCTTCAATTCCTTTTCCACCCGGTCCCAGCACTTGCCCTCGCGCGCGGCGACTTTCACCGCTTCCGAGGCGTCGCGCAGGAAGGTGAGTTGGGCCTGCACGTCGGCCCTGGTGCCGAGCCGCCCGCCCGGCTGTCCGGGATGGCCTGGGATCAGGCGCTCCCAGTCGAGCTTCAGCATTTCCTCGATCGATTTCTCGGCTTCGAGCGGGTAGAAGTCGATCATGCCGCGTCCCGGCACCGAGCCGACCGGCAGCACGTCCACCACGAACAGGATCTTCTCCTTCGGCAGGCGCATCGCGATCGTGCTGTCGGAGTGGTTCAAGCCGTGATAAGTCAGCTCGAGCGTGGTGTCGCCCAGCCGGATGACGCGCCGCCGGCTGAAAACCTCGTCGGGCAGCGGCGTCGCCGGGTCCTGGATCCTCTCGAGCCGCTCCTTCGCCCGCCGGTGCGCGATGATCGTCGCGCCCGCGTCCTTGAACGGCTGGCCGCCGGCGATGTGGTCGTAGTGGTGATGGCTGTAGATCAGATACTTGATCGGCTGGTTCGTGACCCTGCGGATTTCGTCGATGTAGGTGGTCACCGCCTGCGGGCGCCCGTAGCCGATCGGGTCGGTGGCGATCACGCCCGCCGGCGTGACGACGAACATCGCCTGGTGATTGCCGTAGCGGAAGACGTAAACGTTGTCCGTGCCCTCCACCTTCGTGGTCGCGAACAGCGGCGGTTTCCCGGCCGGCGCGGCGGGCTTGCCCTGCGACCCGGCCGGCACGGCCGCCAGGGTCATGCCCAAGGCAACGGCTGCGAGGATGGCGTAGTGCATGGTCTCCTCCTGCGTGGAAATTCCGGTGTGGAATCGAGCCGCAAACAGCCGGACAAGGCCGAACATTCCCGTGATCCGGCGAAACACTATAATTGACTTGCGATCTCATTCAGGGACAAGGGCCTGGAGTAGGCACAGGGGGCGTGATTTATTGCCCACCGGGCCGCGCTGCAAACCGTTAACATAATGTTTTTCCGACAGGAGCCGCCCATGAGACAGACAACCTTGATGGTCGCGCTCGCGGCGCTGATGCTGGCGTTCCCGATTGCTCACGCACAGGACGACAAGCCCGCGCAGGCCGGTGTGACGCCCGCGGCCCAGCCCGCCGCGGACGCACCCAAGCGGCGCTCCCGCTCGAACGAGGACGCCAGGAAGTGCCTCGAGCTCGCCACCAATCTCGAAATCCACAAGTGCGCCGAGCAATACCGCTGAGAACGGCGCCGCGGAAACCCGAAGCCGGGCAGCGCCTGCCCGTCGCCGGTCACCCGCTCTCCACGAGCTAGCACCATGTCCGAGCGGCGGCGCCCGCCCGTCAAGGCCTACGCCAACCCGGCATTCCTCAACAGCAAGGATGCCCGCGCGCTGCGCATCCTGGCGGAGTACCTGGAACCCAGGAGCCGCTTCGAGCGGCATCGCGTCGACGACACCATCGTGTTCATGGGTTCGGCGCGGACCCTGCCGCGCGAGGAAGCCGAGGCGGCCCTGCGCAAGGCCGAGAGCAGCGGCGCCGGCGTGGAGCGGGCGCGCGCGGCGCTCGGCATGTCGGCCTATTACGAGGCTGCCCGCGAGCTCGCTTTCCGGCTCACGCAGTGGTCCAAGAACCTCGACCAGAAGGAGCGGCGCTTCGTGGTGTGCACCGGGGGCGGACCCGGCATCATGGAAGCGGCCAATCGCGGCGCGGCCGAGGCCCGCGGCATCAACGTGGGCCTGAACATCACGCTCCCCAACGAGCAGAGCGACAACGACTTCATCACGCGCGAGCTGTCGGTCCATTTCCACTATTTTTTCATGCGCAAGTTCTGGTTCGCCTATCTCGCCAAGGCCGTGGTCTTCTTCCCGGGCGGCTACGGCACGCTCGACGAGCTGTTCGAGCTGCTCACGCTGGTGCAGACGCGCAAGATGAAAAAAATCATGCCGATCGTCCTGTTCGGCACCGAGTACTGGCGGCAGGTGGTGGATTTCGACGCGCTGGTGCGCCACGGCGCCATCGACGCGCGCGATGTCGAACTGATGCACCGCACGGACTCCGTGGACGACGCCTACGACTGGGTCGTCCGGCAGCTCGCCGAACACGCGCTGGGACAGCCGGGGGCCATGCTCTAAACCAGTTGCAAGGTACAAGTTGCAAGTCACAAGACGACCCGCCCTTCTTGAAACTTGTAACTTGCATCACCCGCCCGGGTATCTGCTATGCTGATATTTGTCAGCAGCAGTCAAGAACATAAGTGCATGGTTTTGAACGACAAGCCTGCACCGAGCGGGGGAGGCAACTTGTCGAACAGGAGTACGTGATGAATGCCCGCCGCCCCCTCACCTGCCTGGCATCCTGCCTGGTAATCATCACCGCTCTCGTCGTGCCGGCGGGCGCGACGGAGTCGCTCGACGAGCCGCTGATGCTCGTCGCCAAGCCCGCGCTGCGCGACCGGGTTTACGGCGCGACGATCCTGATCGTCAGGCCCACCACCCAGGGCCGGCACATCGGCCTCATCGTCAACAAGCCGACGCCGGTCACGCTGGGCAAGCTGTTCCCCGACCACCCGCCTTCGCAGAAGGTGACCGACCCCGTCTACCTCGGCGGTCCGGTCAGCATGGAGGTGCTGTTCGCCCTGGTCCAGGGGCGTGACAATCCCGGCACCGGCGCGATGCAGATCACGCCCGACCTGCACCTCGTGGTCGACCGCGCGGCCGTAGACCGCATCATCGAAGCCGGCGCCAAGCAGGCCCGCTTCTTCGCCGGTGTGGTGCTGTGGGCGCCCGGCGAACTGCGGGCGGAGATCGACAAGGGCTTCTGGTACGTGCAGGACGCCGACACCAGCCTCGTGCTGCGCAAGTCCACCAGCGGCTTGTGGGAAGAGCTGGTCAAGCGCTCGCAGCAGCAACAGCCTCCCTTGCCCCCGAACGGCATACGCGCCAGCCTCTGATGGACGAAGGGCCGGGTTCCGGAACGTCCGCGGCATGAGCAGACCCATCCAGATCCGCATGGGCGGCTACGGCCCCGCGACCACGACCTGCAGCCGCGGGCTGAAGATCATGGGCGAGCGGCTGGCGGCGGAGCACGGCAAGGCCGTCGACGTGAAGACCCTCTGGAACATCATGGACTTCGGCTACCAGGGGGGCGACCTGCTGTGGATGGCCGAGCACGGGATCCTCACGCTCTGCTACCAGTCCACCAGCTACCTGGCCGACCGGGTGCCGGAGCTCGACATCGCCGATCTTCCCTTCCTGTTCGACGGGCTGGAGCATGCGCGCGCCGCGATGGACGGCCCCTTCGGCGCCTGGCTCACCCGCATGATCGAGGAGCGCATCCCGAAGTACAAGGTGCTCGGCTATTTCGAGAACGGCTATCGCCACGTCTCCAACCAGCTGCGCCCGGTGCGCTCGCTGGCGGATATGAAAGGCATGAAGGTGCGCCTGATGCCGGGGCCGGTCCACGCGCGCAGCTTCGAGCTGCAGGGTGCGGTGCCGTTCTCGCTCGACCTGAAGCCCGGGCTGGAAGCGGTCGTGAACGGCACCGTGGACGCCCAGGAGAACCCGCTCGCCAACACGGTGGACTACGGCGCCCACAAGGTCCACCGCTTCCACACCCTCACCCACCACAGCTATCTGTCGCGCGGCATCTACATGAACCGCGCCGAGTTCGAGCGCTGGCCGAAGAAACTCCAGGAAGGCATGCAGCGCGCCGCGCGCGAAGCGGTCCTCGCGCAGCGCGAGCTCGCCGTCGAGGAAGAGTCCGTCGCGCGCAAGGCGATCGAGGCCGCGGGCGGCGAAGTGCTGGAATTGCCCCCCGAAGCACGGGCGGAATTCGTTCGCGCCGTAAAACCGCTGCACGATGAGGCCCGCAAGCGCTTCGGCGAGGAAGTGTTCTCCCTCCTGGGCAGGTGAGGCGGACAAGGCTTGCCGCGATTTCGGGCATCCGCCGATAAAAAACCCCGCCGCGGCGGGGTTTTTTCGGGGACGCCAGTCCGTCAGTAGCCGTGGCGCCTGATATCCCGATCACGCTTGGCGATGTGCGTTTTCACGCCCTTCTTGCCCACCGAGGTCCTGGGCTTCCAGATGTTCTTGTGCTTGAGCAGGTCCTTCTTCTCCCAGTGGTGGGACGCGTCGCCCATGTAGACGATGAACACCTCGCAGCCGTCGGGATACTCGTACGGACCGTGCGGGATGTCCCAGCCGAACACGTAATCGCCCGGGCGCAGGTCCTTGCCCGCCACGCACATGCGACCCTTGGTCACCAGGATCGAGTGCCAGCTCTTGTGCGTATGCTTGGGCTCGACGTAGCCGGCCGGAAAGCGCTGCTTCATGTCGATGCGCTTCATCACCGGGTCGTAGTTGAGCACCTTGACCTTTACGCCCGGCGGCAGCGTCAGCAGCCCGCGCACGTCATCGCTCTCCCACGGAACCTCGTGGTCATAGATGGCCTTGAAGGTACGGCTTGGGCGCCTGCCCGAGGCCTTTTTCGCTTTCCTGACTGCCATTTCGACTTGCCTCCTTTTCAGACTCTCATTCGATTTTAATACCAGCGTCCTTGATCAGCTTCGAGAATTTTGCCGAGTCGGCCTTGATGGCGTCGGTGAAGCCCTGGGGCGAGCTGACCACCACCTCGAGCCCCAGGCCGGCATAGCGTTCCTTCACTGCCGCCTGCTGCAGTCCCTTCGCGAGATCCGCGTTGATCTTGTTGACGATGGCCTGCGGCGTGCCCTTCATCACCAGCAACCCCCACCAGTTGTCCAGCACGTAGCCCGGCAGACCGGCCTCGACCGCGGTCGGAATGTCCGGCGTGAGGCTGAACGGCTTGGCCCCGGCCACCGCCAGCGCGCGCAGCTTGCCGGTCTTGGCATGAGGCAAGGCAACCGGCATGTCGGAGACGATCATGGTGATCCGGCCGCCGATGAGGTCGAGGATCGCGAGGACGGTGCCCTTGTAGGAAACGTGCGTCATCTTCGCGCCCGTTATCACCTGGAACATCTCGCCACCCAGGTGGGGCAGCGTGCCGATCCCGCTGCCGCCGTAGGAGAGCCCCTCCTTGCTCGATTTCGCCAGCGCGATCAGCTCCTTGACGGACTTCGCCGGCACGCCCGGATGAACGACGAGCAGTTGCGGCGCGGCGCCGATCAGGGACACCGGCGTGAAATCGCGCAGCGACTGGTACTTGATCTTCGGGTAAAAAAGCGGGTTCAGCACGACTGGGGCGACGCTGCCGATCACGATCGTGTAACCGTCCGCCGCGGACCTGGCCGCGATTTCCGTGCCCAGACTGCCGCTGGCGCCCGGACGGTTGTCCACCACGATGCGCTCGCCCCACGCCTCCGCGAGCTTCTCCCCGGCGATGCGCGCCAGGATGTCCGACGTGCCCCCGGGCGGGTACGGGGCAATCAGGCGGACCGGCTTGGTGGGATAGGCCTGCCCCGCCGCCGGACCCGCCGCCACTGCGCAGAATGCCATCGCCGACAGCACCGTCGCCACTCGCATGGTCTGGTATCTCATCGAACCTCCTCCCCGGTTATAGGGTTATTTTGACCGCGCCGGCTTCCGGAACGGAGCGGCGCGAGATGATTCTACCCGACGACAGCCGTCACCGGGTCAAGGCGCGCAGCGCCTTCACCCGCTCCGCCCCCGCCGCCATCATAAGGTTCCACTCGCTTGCCGAGGTGATGAACTGCGCGCCGAGCTTGATCACCTCGGGCAGAGCTTTCACCGCGTCGCCGCCGGTCAGCCCGCCGACGCCGGCATACTTGCCGTTGGCCTTGCACGCCTTCACCACGCGCTGCACCGCCGCCAGGACGTCCGGATGCGCGAGCTGTCCCGGGTGCCCGAGGTCGGTCGAAAGGTCGTTGGTGCCGATGTGGATCACGTCCACCCCCGGCACCGCGGCGATGCCCTCGATATTGTCGAGCGCGGCCTTGCTCTCGATCATCAGGATCAGCAGCGTCGCGTCGTTCATCGCCTTGCGCGCCTCCGCCGCCGGCACCGCCTGGTAGGCGAAGTTGGCCCAGCCGCCGAAGGCGCCGCGGTTTCCGACCGGCGGATACTTGCACGCCGCCACCGAGTTCTTCGCGTCCTCGACCGTGGTCACCTCCGGCAGGATGATGCCGAGCGCGCCGTTGTCGAGCATGCGCAATGCCGCCGCGTAGTCCTTCTCCGGCACGCGTACCAGCGGCGCCACGCCCATATTCATCGCCGCGACCGCCATCTGCGAGATCTCGAACTCCGGGATCACGCCGTGCTGCAGGTCGAAGAACAGCCCGTCGAAGCCGCAGGTCCTCGCGGCCAGTGCGATATCCACCGTGCGCGCATGGCGGATCATCAGGTTCAGCGCGAGTTCGCCCTTGCGCAGGCGCTCGGCGACGGGGTTGGTCAATAGACTGGGTAAACTCATTTAAACCTCATGTAAAAAACGTCAATGGACAGGATTGACAAAACCAAACAACAATCAAAACCAAAATAGACAGGATTCACAAGATTAACAAGATTCGTACAAAAGCCCTGAAAGCTGTTTTTCTTCGGGACTTAATCATGTAAATCTTGTAAATCCTGTCTATTTTTAACTTACGAATTTCAGGCCCGCGATGCCAGCGACGATCAGGCCGATGCACGCGAGCCGCGGCCAGGTCGCCGGGTCGCCCAGCAGCACGATGCCGAGGATCGCGGTGCCGACCGCGCCGACGCCGGTCCAGACCGCGTAGCCGGTGCCGACCGGTATCGATTTCAGCGCCAGCGCGAGCAGGTAGACGCTGACCGCCATCGCCACGACGGTCCACAGGCTCGGCCACAGCCGGGTAAAGCCTTCGGTGTACTTGAGCCCGATCGCCCAACCGATCTCGAACAGGCCGGCAACGATCAATAGTGTCCATGCCATACGCTTCCCCTCAAAGGCGTGAATCGTGATTCGTGAGTCGTGAGTCGTGATTCGACGGCTCAGAACTTGTCCGGCGCGAGCGCCAGCACGCTGTCCGCGCCGCGGGTAACCTCCCGCGCGAGCGTCGCGGCCCTGGGCAGCTCGTGCTCGGCGTAAAAGCGCGCCGTGGCAAGCTTCGCCTCCAGGAAATCGCGGTCCGCGTCCGGCTGCGACAATTTTTCCCGCGCGACCAGCGCCGCGCGCGCCATCATCCAGCCGCCCGCCACCGTGCCGAAGAGCTTGAGGTACGGCACCGACACCGCCGCTACCGCCTTCGGATTGGATGGAAAGGTTTCCACGATCCAGCTCGTCGCGGCCTCCAGGTGGTCGACGGATTCCTTTAGATTGACGCGCGTCGATGCCAGTGGATCACCACCCGCCGCCAGTCGCGCGTCAATCTTCCGGAAATCGCCGATCAGCGCCACGGCGGTGGCGCCCCGCTCCGCCCCCACCTTGCGGCCGACGAGGTCGTTCGCCTGGATGCCGGTGGTGCCCTCGTAGATGGTGATGATGCGCGCGTCGCGCAGGTACTGCGCCGCACCGGTTTCCTCGATGAAGCCCATGCCGCCGTGGACCTGGATGCCGGTGGAAGCGACTTCAACGCCCTGCTCCGTGCACCAGCCCTTGATCACCGGCGTCAGCAGGTCGAGCAGACCCTGGTTGCGTCGCTTCTCGGCGGGATCGGGATGATGCTTGGCCTTGTCCAGCGTCGCCGCCGCGTAACAGGCCAGCGCGCGCATCGCCTCGGTCTGCGCGCGCATGCTCATCAGCATGCGGCGCACGTCGGGGTGGTGGATGATGGTGACGCGGTCGCCGCCGCGCTGGCCGATCTCGCGGCCCTGCACGCGGGTCTTCGCGTAATCGAGCGCGTGCTGGTAGGCCCGCTCCGCGATCGCCACGCCTTCCACCCCGACCGCCAGCCGCGCGTGGTTCATCATGGTGAACATGTACTCGAGCCCGCGGTTTTCCTCGCCGACGAGCCAGCCGAGCGCGCCCTTGCCGTCGCCGTAGGCGAGCACGCAGGTCGGGCTCGCATGGATGCCCATCTTGTGCTCGATCGAGACGCAACGGACGTCGTTCCTCTCGCCCGGCGTGCCGTCGGCCTTCGGCACGAACTTGGGCACGATGAACAGCGAGATGCCCTTCACGCCTTCCGGCGCGTCGGGCGTGCGCGCCAGCACCAGGTGCACGATGTTCTCCGCGAGATCGTGCTCGCCCCAGGTGATGAAGATCTTGGTGCCCTTGATGCGGTAGTGGTCGCCCTCGGGCGCCGCGCGCGTGCGCACCGCGGAGAGGTCCGAGCCCGCCTGCGGCTCGGTGAGGTTCATGGTGCCGGTCCACTCGCCCGAGGTGAGCCTGGGCAGCCAGGTTTTCCGCTGCGCCGGCGAGCCGTGGACCTTCAACGCCTCGATCACGCCCGCGGTCAGCATGGGACAAAGGCACAGCGCCAGGTTGGCGCTCTTCCAGATTTCCTGGACGGGCGAAGCGATGAGATGCGGCAACCCCTGCCCGCCGTATTCCGGCTGGCCGCCGAGGCCGTTCCAGCCCGCCTCGACGAAGGCGCGGTAGGCCTCCCGGAAGCCTTTCGGCGCGGTGACCTTGCCGTCGGCAAGCTTCGCGCCCTGCTGGTCGCCCACGCGATTCAGGGGATCGAGGACTTCCTGCGCGAACTTCGCGGCCTCGGCGAGCACCGCGTCCACCAGTTCCGCGTTGACCTCGCCGTGCCCCGGCAGCGCCGACACTTCCGACAGCCCCGCCAGCTCACGGATCGCGAATTGCAGGTCTTTCAGGGGAGCGGTGTAGGTCGACATGCCTTACCCCCGTGATTCGTGAATCGTGATTCGTGATTCGAGAAACATGCGCTGCGGGCCCTCAACGGAAACCCGATTCACGACTCACGAATCACAAATCACGCCGTTACAGCTCCGCTGTGAGTTCCGGTACCGCCTTGAAGAGGTCTTCCACGAGCCAGTAATTGGCCACGGCGAAGATCGGCGCCTCGGCGTCCTTGTTGATGGCGATGATGACCTTGCTGTCCTTCATGCCGGCCAGGTGCTGGATCGCGCCGGAAATGCCGACGGCGATGTAGAGCTCCGGCGCGACGATCTTGCCGGTCTGGCCGACC
>CAYSRR010000006.1:16121-30294 GCA_964433375.1 uncultured Streptomycetaceae bacterium | reverse complement strand
CTGGCGCCGTCACCCTGCGAAAGTATACAGAACAGCGAGCGAAGGCGGGTTCTGACGGCACGTGCTGCTTTGATTTAAGATCGTCAACATGGAAAAAGAGCCGCGGGCCGATCCCGTGGCCGGCAATCTCGCCACGCTGGCGCTCGATATCCTGATGGACGAGTCGGACTACCAGCGCGCCAGCTCCAATTTCTTCTTCGTTCCCGGCCAGACCTAACCGGCCATGATCGCTGTCGCGCGTGCCGCGCAGCCCCGATCGCTTCCGCGGGGGCGCCGATGATCGTCGGTACCGCCGGCCACATCGACCACGGCAAGACCTCGCTGGTCAGGGCGCTGACCGGCGTGGACACTGACCGGTTGAAAGAGGAGAAGGCGCGCGGTATCTCGATCGAGCTGGGCTACGCCTATCTCCCGTTAGCCGAGGGCGGCGTGCTCGGGTTCGTCGACGTGCCGGGGCACGAAAAATTCGTGGACCACATGGTCGCCGGCGCTTCCGGGATCGATTTCGCCCTGCTGGTGATCGCGGCGGACGACGGGCCCATGCCGCAGACGCGGGAGCATCTCGATATCGTGCAGTGGCTGGGGGTCGGGCAGGGCGCCGTCGCGATGACCAAGATCGACCGCTGCGACGCGGAGCGCCTGGCCCGCTGCGAGCAGGAAGTTCGGACGCTGCTGCGGGACACCGCGCTGGCGGATGCCCCCATCCTCGCTGTGTCGAGCGTGACTGGCGCGGGGATGGACGCGCTCAAATCGCATCTTGCGCGGATCGCCGCCGGCTTCAGGAGCAGCCAGAGACGGGGCACGGGGTTCAGGCTCGCCGTCGACCGCAGCTTCACGCTGGACGGCGTCGGCACGGTCGTGACGGGAACGGTGCATGCCGGCGAGATCAGGGTCGGTGACCCGGTCGCCGTCACGCCGTCGGGCGCGACGGCCCGCGTGCGCAGCATCCATGCCCAGAACCGGAGCGCGCAATCGGGAAGAGCGGGTGAGCGATGCGCGCTCGCCCTGGCGGGACTGGACAAGCAGGCGATCACGCGGGGCGACTGGATCGTTACGCCGCGGTTGCACGCGCCGACGCAGCGGTTCGACGTGTCCGTGCAGCTGTCGCGGCGCGAATCCAGGCCGCTCAGGCACTGGAGCCCGGTCCATCTGCATCTTGGCGCGGCGCACGTCATGGCGCGCATCGCGCTCCTGGAAGGAGAGCAGATCGAGCCCGGCGCGGACTGCCTGGCGCAGTTGGTCCCCGAACGGCCGATCGGCGCCTTGTATGGAGATGCTTTCGTGCTGCGCGATGCCTCCGCGATGCGTACTCTCGGCGGCGGCCGGGTGCTCGATCCGTTCGGACCGGCCCGCAAGCGCAGAGCCCCGGAGCGGATCGAGATGCTGAAGTTGGCCCAGGAAGGCGATCTGGCGCGACGGTTGAAACGCCTGCTTGAACAGGCGAGGCAGGGCGTGGACGTGGCGTCGTTCTGTCTCGGCGGCAACCTGTCCCCGGACGATGTCGTGCTCGATGCCTCCTGCGTGCGGGTGCGGGACGGCGCGATCGATCACGCCTTCGGCGGGGCAAGCTGGGCGACGCATTCGACCCATCTACTCGGACAACTGGCCGATTTTCACGCGAAGCGGCCGGACGAACTCGGCCCGGACCCGGGCCGGATCCGCCGCATGTGGTTTCCCCGGCTGGGCGCCGCGGTGGTCGAGGCGCTGGTGGCGGCGCTGGTCGCGGAGAAGCGCCTCGCGCGCACGGGATCTTGCTGCCATCTGCCCACCCACAGCCTGAGCCTGAACGCGCGCGAACAGGTGCTCGCGCGGGGCATACTGCCGCTGCTGGAGGCGGGAGGCTACGAACCCCCCTGGGTGCGCGACCTGGCGGGGAAACTGAAGGCCAGCGAGCAGGAGGTGCGGAGCCTGCTGACGCGACTGGCGAGGCGCGGCAAGGTGTACCAGGTCGTCAAGGACCTTTTCTATTCGCGCTCGACGATCGCGAGGCTTGCGGCGTCGGCGAAGGCCCTCCACGCCCGCGCGGGCATGGTGCGCGCGGCGGAGTTCAGGGACAGCATCGGCGTTGGCCGCAAGCGGGCGATCCAGATCCTCGAATTCTTCGACCGGATCGGTTACACGAGGCGGACCAACGACGAGCATCGCATACGGACCGACAGCCGGTTCAGGCCGGGCGAACCAGCGGATTCGCGGGGTGAGAATATCGGATACCATTCAGGTCAGTAGAGTATTTTCGTATTTTTGTTGGACCGAAGCCTCGCCCGGAGGGCGGTTCGACTCTGTCGCCAGTCTGGCGCGTGAGTTCTGAGTTCAACATTTCAGGAGAACAGACATGCAACGACGTAGATTCTTGCAGGCAACGCTGGCCGTGCCGGCCGTGGCGGCCGTGCCGTCCGCTCTGAGGGAGGCCATGGCGGCGTCCCCGGGAGGCGGCTGGCGCACCTATGAAATCGTCACGAAAGTCGAGATCGCCGACCCGTCGGGCGTATCGCGCGCCTGGGTCCCGCTGCCGTACACCAAGACGGACTGGCACAACCCGCTGGGCAACAAGTGGACCGGCAACGGCCAGATGAAGGTCGTCAAGGACGCGAAGTACGGCGCGGAGATGCTCTACGCCGAATGGAAACCCGGCGAGAAGGCGCCGGTGGTGGAAGTGACGAGCCGGTTCGCCACGCTCGACCGCGCCGTGGACCCGTCCAAGCCCAATCCCAAGGCGCCCAGGCTGTCCACGGCGGAGATGAAGTTCAATACCGCGGCGACGGAGCTGATCCCGACCGACGGCATCGTGCGCGAGACCGCGCAAGGCATCGTCAAGGGCGCGAAGACCGACGTCGAGAAGGCGCGCGCGATCTACGAGTGGGTGGTGGACAACACCTTCCGCGACGCCAAGGTGCGAGGCTGCGGCTGGGGCGATATCAAGTCCATGCTCGAAACCAGGAACTTCGGCGGCAAGTGCGGCGACCTGAACGCCATGTTCGTCGGCCTCGCGCGCGCGGCCGGCGTGCCGGCGCGGGACGTCTACGGTTTGCGCATCGCGCCCTCCCAGTACGGTTATCGCAGCCTGGGACTCGGCAGCGCCAACGCCAGCAGGGGCCAACATTGCCGCGCGGAGTTTTTCGCGCAGGGCATCGGCTGGGTGCCGGTCGACCCGGCGGACGTGCGCAAGATCGTGCTGGAAGAGCCGCCCGGCAACCTGAAGCTTGACGACCCGAAGGTGGTGAAGATGCGCAGGCAACTGTTCGGCTCGTGGGAGATGAACTGGCTCGCGTACAACACCGCGCACGACGTGGTGCTGCCCGGCTCCAGGACCAAGATCCCGTACCTGATGTACGTGAACGGCGAGACCGGCGGCAAGGCGCTGGACCAGCTTGATCCCGACGCGTTCAAGTACACGATCACCGTCAAGGAGGCGAAAGCCTGAGCCGGGAGCGCGCCGTGGATGGGGCCTGCCGCGGTCCTCGGACCGGGGCGGGCCCTTTTTCATTGCCCGGCGGAGGAGAAGTGCGGCCATAGCGCCCGCCTTCGAGGCCGAGATGGATCTTGAAAATTTCGATGGCCCGGGAAACCGGTAGATGAAGAAGCGGCTGGTGATCCTGTTGTGGGCGGCCAATCCCGACCAGCCGCACCTGTGCGCGACGCCGTTCTTCAATGCCGCGGCCGCCGCGGCAATGGATGCGGAAGTCGAGGTTTATTTCACCAGCAAGGCGGTCCGCCTTCTCGCCAGGGGGGTGGCGGAATCGCTTCCGTCCGGTCCGCGCCAGCGCCGGACCGTCTACGATTTCATGCGTGAAGCGGCGGAACATGGCGCGCGGTTCTACGCCTGCAGCCAGGCGATGGAAGAGCACGGCCTGGCGGCCGGCGACCTCGTGCCCGAGGCGAAGGGGGCGGCCGGAGCCGCGACGTACATGGCGCGCTGCCTGGATGGCGAGTGGATAACCCTCGTGTACTGAGGTTCACCTCCTGCCAGGCCGAGAACGCGGAGTTCATCGGCCGGGCCGTGGCGGGTTACGCGGGGGAGCGGCTCGGCATCGCGACCGAGTTTCCGAC
This sequence comes from uncultured Streptomycetaceae bacterium, assembly GCA_964433375.1. GTDB lineage: Bacteria > Pseudomonadota > Gammaproteobacteria > Burkholderiales > SG8-41 > SG8-41. The sequence continues at coordinate 26,247 of CAYSRR010000006.1, read as the reverse complement.
ATCGTGGTTCGGCGCGACAACCCGGCGCGCTCGTTCCTCGACTTGCGCGGTTCCCGCTGGGGTTACAACGAGCCCCGTTCGCACTCGGGATACGAGACTGCTCGAGCGGCTGCGATCAGCCTTTCTGGACATGCACCGGGAACCCGCCGGACGCGCTATTTTGCGGCAGGCGCGGATCGCGCGCTTCGAAGGGATGGCGGATCGTGATTACGACCCGATCAGGCGCATGGCGCGGACGGCGAGAGGAGTGACGCTTTAAAGAATAAAGAAGAAGACACGCGCTGCGCAACGGACTTTTTCATCCGCGTAGAATCGTCACGTCTTCGAAGGCGCATCGCGCATGCAATTTGTCCACTTGCACAGAAGTTCATATTCCGAGTTTGCCACGGTGATGCTACCCTGACGATCAATATTTTCTGTTGTTCGCTTGAGCGCGACCAGGCGAACAAGCATTGGTTCAGGCGGCAGTTGCCGTCTTGGGCCTGGGAGCATCATCATGGATGTAAGGGTTTCGCGCCGGCAGTTCTTCAAGGTATGCGCGACCGGGTTGGGCGGATCGAGTCTCGCGCTCCTCGGCTTTTCACCGCAGCCGGTCTTGTCCGAAACCCGCAGCTTCAAGCTGGCGCGCACCACGGAGACGCGCAATACCTGTCCGTATTGCTCGGTCGGCTGCGGCATCATCATGTACAGCCTGGGCAGCAAGGCCAAGAACGCCCATTCCGAGATCATCCATATCGAAGGCGACCCCGATCACCCGGTGAATCGCGGGACGCTTTGCCCGAAAGGCGCGGGCCTGCTCGACTTCATCCACAGCAAGAACCGCCTGAAGTATCCCGAATACCGCGCTCCCGGGTCGAGCGAGTGGAAGCGGATCTCCTGGCACGACGCAATCGACAAGGTGGCCAGGCTGATGAAGGCCGACCGCGATGCCAATTTCGTGACGCGCACGCCCGACGGCAAGACGGTCAACCGCTGGGTGACCACGGGTTTCCTTGCCGCTTCCGCGTCCTCCAACGAAGCCGGGTATCTCACGCACAAGTTCGCGCGCAGCCTGGGCATCGTCAACCTCGACAACCAGGCGCGAATATGACACAGCCCCACGGTGGCCGGTCTGGCCCCGACGTTTGGACGCGGCGCGATGACCAACCATTGGGAGGACATCAAGAACGCCGACCTGATTCTCATCATGGGCGGCAACGCCGCCGAGGCCAACACCTGAGGCTTCAAGTGGGTGACCGAGGCCAAGGCGCATAACAACGCGCATCTCATCGTCGTCGATCCGCGCTTTACGCGCTCGGCGGCAATGGCCGACTACTACGCGCCGATCCGCACCGGTACGGACATCGCGTTCCTGGGCGGGGTGATCAACTACCTCATCACCAACGACAGGATCCAGAAGGAGTACGTCAAGAACTACACCAACGCCACGTTCGTGCTGAATCCGAGCTACCGTTTCGCGGACGGACTCTTCGGCGGCTATGACGAAGCCAGGCGCAAATACGACAACAGCACCTGGGGCTACGAGATGGGCAAGGACGGGTACGCGGTGGTCGATGAGACCATGCAGCACCCGCGCTGCGTTTACCAGGTCCTCAAGGCGCATTTCTCGCGCTACACGCCCGAGCTGGTGTCGAAGATCTGCGGGACGCCCGCCGATGCCTTCCTCAAGATTGCCGAAGCCATCGCCAAGACCGCGGCGCCGGACAAGGTGATGACGATCCTCTATGCGTTGGGCTGGACGCAGCATTCGCAGGGCGTGCAGATCATTCGCACTGCCGCGATCGTGCAGCTGCTCTGCGGCTCTATCGGTCTGGCGGGAGGCGGGATCAACGCGTTGCGCGGCCACAGCAACGTCCAGGGGCTGAGCGATCTCGGCGTGAGCTGGGAGTCGCTGCCGGGCTACATGGGCATACCGCGCGAGGCCGAACAGGATTACGACGGCTACATCAAGGCGCGGGCGTTGAAGCCGTTACGCCCGAACCAGATGAGCTATTGGCAGAACTACCCGAAATTCCACGTGAGCCTGATGAAGGCGTGGTATGGCGACGCGGCGACGAAAGAGAACAACTGGGCGTACGACTACCTGCCGAAGGTGGACGCCGCCTACGATGCGCTGCAGGCGTTCGAGCTGATGGGGCAGGGCAAGATCAACGGCTACATCTGCCAGGGCTTCAATCCCGTGGCTTCGTTCCCGGACAAGCGCAAGATCGTCGCTGCCCTGTCCAGGCTCAAGTACATGGTCGTCATGGATCCGTTGGCCACGGAGACGTCGGAATTCTGGAGGAACTTCGGGCCGTTGAACGACGTCGACCCCGCGAAAATCCAGACGGAGGTGATCCGCCTGCCGACGACGTGCTTCGCCGAAGAGGAGGGCTCGATCACCAATTCCGGTCGCTGGCTGCAATGGCACTGGAAAGGCGCCAACGCGCCCGCCGAGGCCAAGAGCGACCAGGAAATCATCGCGGAGCTGTTCCTCCATCTCAAGCACTTGTATGCCAGGGAGGGCGGCGCGTATCCCGATCCGATACTCAAGCTCACCTGGCCTTACAAGGTGCCGCATGCGCCCAGCTCGGAGGAGCTTGCGAAGGAATACAACGGCAGGGCGCTTGCCGACCTCACCGATCCCAGGGATCCCAGGAAGGTTCTGCTGCCGGCCGGCGCGCAATTGCCGGGATTTTCCATGCTGCGCGATGACGGCACGACTTCCTGCGGATGCTGGATCTACTCGGGCGCATGGACGCAGGCCGGCAACCAGATGTCGCGGCGCGACAACTCCGACCCGTACGGCATCGGTCAAACGTTGAACTGGGCGTGGGCGTGGCCGACCAATCGCCGCATTCTGTACAACCGCGCGTCGGCAGACCCTTCAGGCAAACACTGGAACCCGAAGCGGCCCGTGATGTCCTGGGACGGCAAGGCATGGAGCGGATCGGACATTCCCGACATGCGCGTCGATGCGGCCCCGGGCGAGCGCGTCAGCCCCTTCATCATGACCGCCGAAGGCGTGGCGCGCCTTTTTGCGCCCACGGGCCTTGCCGACGGACCCCTGCCCGAGCATTACGAGCCGTTCGAGTCTCCCGTCGCGACCAACTTCATGAACCCGGGCAAACCCAAGGCATTCTCCAACCCGGCGGCCCGCGTCTTCAAGGGCGACATGGAAGCATTCGGAAAGCCGAAGGATTTCCCGTACGCCGCGACGACCTACCGCCTCACCGAGCACTTCCATTTCTGGTCGAAGCACGCGGAGTTGAACGCCATCACCCAGCCCGAGCAGTTCGTCGAGATCGGCGAGGACCTGGCGAAGGAAAAGGGCATTCGGCACGGGGACCGGGTCAAGGTCCGCTCCAACCGCGGCGAGATCCAGTGCGTGGTCTGCGTGACGAAGCGCATCAAGGCGGTCGACTGCGGCGGCACCAGGGTGCACACCGTCGGCATCCCGATACACTGGGGATATACCGGCGTGGCCAAGCCCGGCTACCTGGCCAACGCGCTGACCCCGTATGTCGGCGACGCCAATACGCAGACGCCCGAATTCAAGTCGTTCCTGGTCAACATCGAAAAGATCCAGGGATAGTCGCCATGTCATCGCTGCAATCACTCGACCTCAAGCGGCGCTCCGCCACGACGAGCGCCTCGCCTTCGGTGCGCGTGACGACGGAAGTCGCGAAGCTGATCGATGTTTCGAAATGCATCGGCTGCAAGGCCTGCCAGGTCGCCTGCAGCGAATGGAACGACCTGCGTGACCTGGTCGGACAGACGGTGGGCAACTACGACAACCCGGCGGATCTCACCCCGAAATCGTGGACGGTCATGCGCTTTTCCGAGCACGAAGAGAAGGAGACCGGGCGCCTGGAGTGGCTGATCCGCAAGGACGGCTGCATGCACTGCGCGGACCCCGGTTGCCTCAAGGCCTGCCCGTCGCCGGGCGCGATCGTCCAGTACTCCAACGGCATCGTGGATTTCGTCCAGGAGCACTGCATCGGTTGCGGCTCGTGCGTTACCGGCTGCCCGTTCGACATTCCGCGGATCTCGAAGCACGACCACAAGGCGTACAAGTGCACCCTCTGTTCCGACCGGGTATCGGTGGGCCTCGAGCCCGCGTGCGTGAAGACCTGCCCGACCGGCGCCATCTCCTTCGGTAGCAAGGAGGACATGAAAGTGCACGCTGACGGACGCATCGCCGACCTCAAGCGCCGCGGCTACCAGACGGCGGGACTCTACGATCCGCAGGGTGTGGGCGGCACGCACGTGATGTACGTGCTGAAGCACGCCGACCAGCCGCAGATCTATCACGGGCTGCCTGCCGACCCGCAGATCAGCCCGCTGGTAGGCCTGTGGAAGGGGGTGATGAAGCCGCTTTCGCTGGCCGCCATGGGCTTCACGGCGCTGGCGGCGATGCTGCACTACGTCTGGGTCGGCCCCAAGGAGCCGGAGGACCACGACACTCACACGACGCCACCCGGGTCGGCCTGAGAGGATCATCATGCGTGCTCCCCCCGATTCCATCCAGCGCTACGACTATCTGGATCGCGCCTCGCACTGGCTGCTCGCGATTTTCTTCTTTCTCGCCGGGCTCTCCGGCCTGGCGTTCTTCCACCCATCGCTCTTCTGGCTCACCGATCTCTTCGGCGGCGGACCCTGGACCCGGGTTCTTCATCCCTATCTCGGGATCGGCATGACGATTTTCTTCTTCCTGCTGGGGCTGCGGGTCCTGCACCACAACTTCATGACCCGCAGCGACATGGAGTGGCTCGCGCATGCGCACGAAGTCATGGCCGGACATGAAGAGCGGGCGCCGCCGGCAGGACGCTATAACGCCGGACAGAAGGTCCTGTTCTGGCTCCTGACGCTGTGCATGCTGGGTCTCCTGGCGACCGGCATCTGCTTCTGGCGGCCGTTCGCCGACGCGCTGCCTATCACCCTGGTCCGCCTCGCAACCCTGCTCCATGCGGTCTGCGCCGTCGGTCTCATTTTGCTGGTCATGGGCCACATCTACATGTCGTTCTGGACCAAGGAGTCGATTCGTGCCATGACGCAGGGATGGGTGACCCGACGCTGGGCCCGGTCGAATCACCCGGCGTGGCATGACGAAGTCACCCGGAAAGACTGAACCCGGGGCCTCGATGCAGGCGCCACTGTTGACGCCGGAGGAAATCGCAAGCCGGGGCGTGACGGAGCTTCCCTTTCTGCGGTTGCCCGAACCCGCTCAGGTCTTCGCGGACCGCGCGGCGCGGTTAAAGGCCCTCGCGAACGGGAACGCGATCGCGGGCTACCTCGAGTTCATCGCCGCGGTCGCCGAAGAGCAGCACAGGCTGCTCCAGCGGATGCCCCCGATCCGCCTGCCATCCGCGGACGAGATAGCCCAATGCAACGAGCACGGCATCCCGCCCCTCAATTTCCAGACGCACCTCCGCGATCCGCAGTGGCGCAACGCACTGCGCCACCTTCTGCGCCCGCTCGCCGAGCGGACGGAGGGCAGGCTCGCCGCGGTTGCGACGGGTCTGGAGGGATCCCGGGATGATCTCTATGAAGCCCAGGCGAGCAAGCTGCTGGCGGGGGATACGTCGGGGCTCGATATCGCCGCCGCCCCGCTGATCGCCGCCGGCCTGCAGGTCTATTTCACGCACCTCGCAACCACGCTGGGACCGCCGGCATTTCGGCCGATCGAAGTCGCGACGATCTGCCCGTGTTGCGGGTCCCGGCCGGTGGCGAGCGTAGCGCGCACCGGCCGGGATGCGGGGCACCGCTTTCTGCATTGCGCCCTTTGCAGCGCCGAGTGGCACATGGTGCGCATCAAGTGCAGCCACTGCGAAAGCACGAAGGGCATCAGCTACCACGTCGTCGATGACGGCACGCCGCTCGAGAGGAAGGCGGTGAAAGCCGAGGTCTGTGAAGAGTGTGGCACCTATCTCAAGATTCTCTTCATGGATCGCGATCCGCAGGTCGAGCCGGTGGCCGACGATCTCGCCACGCTGGCGCTGGATCTGCTGGTCGCGGACACGGGCAGGATGCCGTCGGGCGTCAATTTCATGCTGATCCATGGCGAGCCGGGTCCTGAATGAGCGCCGTGTGACCCGGCCCGAAGGCGCGGCCTGGTAATCATCCGGCAATCTCACCGTGGCGACTGTCCGAGGGTTCGACTTTCCGGACGACCTGTTCTACCTGGTCGAGCATGACACGTGGGCGCGCCTTGATGCCGATGGCCTCGCGACGATAGGCATCACGCCGCTCGGGGCGCACATCTCCGGTGACTTCATCGAGTTCATGCCCCGACCGATAGGAGAGGCCGTAGATCGCGAGCGCGCCCTGGGAATGCTGGAGATGTCGAAAGTCATTCGCTCCGTGCGGGCGCCGGTTGCCGGAATCATCGTGGAGATCAATGAGGGGGTCAGAACCGACCCCAGGGTGATCAATGCCGACCCCTACGGCGCAGGGTGGCTGGTTCGCCTGCGCCCGACGGAATGGCAAGAGGACGTGCGCGCTCTCGTTGGCGGAGCGGACATCCCTGCCGCGGTCGAGTCTTACATGGCTTTGCTTTCCGACACCTTCGGCAAGGCTTCTCCGTGAACGGTATTTCCTGTGCGGCGGGCCGTGCCATCCTGCGGCAAGCGCGCATGGCGCGCTTTTCCTCCGTGTCCGACCGGCAGTACGATCCGATACGGCGGATCAGCGGCGGCTAGGCCGCGCTCAGGACATCCCTGACGCTCACGATCTCTCCCGCCGCGTTTGCGTCGTAACCCGGCAGGTCCATGCAAAACGCGCGGAATTCGGGGCCGCGCATCGCCTCCAGCATGTTCTGCGCGGCGGGACGTGCAAGCGTGCTGCGTCGGACGGCTAGAAGATAGCGCTCTTTCGCGAGCGGAATGAAGTCGAGCTTTTGCTGTCGTGCCGCGGCTTCGATGCCGAAGCCGGCATCGGCCATGCCGCTGGCGACGGTGGCCGCGACCGCCGCGTGCGTGAATTCCTCGTTCTGGTAACCCTTGACCCGGGCCGGGCTCACGCCGGCTTCGGCGAGCAGGCGATCCAGGCACAGGCGCGTTCCCGACTCCGGCTGCCGGTTGATGAAACGGACGCCCTTGTCCGTAAGATCGGACAGCGTCTTCAGCTGCCTGGGATTGCCGCGCGGAACCATCAATCCCTGCTGGCGACGGACGAACCGGATCAGTAGCAGCCCGCGCATTCTCAGGTGAGGGCGGTAGGGAGTCAGGACGTCGTTTCCAGCCGATGCGTCCGGCAGGTGAAAGCCGGCGACGTCGCATTCACCGCGCGCGAGTCCGGAAAGGCTTTCGAGGCTGCCGCGGAAGTGGAGATCGATTGCGGCGCCTCCCGACTCCTTCAGCAGGTCCCGTAACCCGGCGAGCGCCAGGTCGTGGCTGGCGTGCATCACCAGGGGTTTTTCGCGTGGCCGCTGGTTTGCGCCGGCGGCTGTGTTGTTGAGTTCCCTCAAGGTGCCGGCCAGTTCCTGGGAGAGTACGTTGAACGCCGCGTCGTCGGCTTCGAGCAGTTTCTCGCCGAGCAGACTCAACCGGGCGCCGCGGCCGCGCTCTTTCGCCACCAGCGGCTGGCCCAGCGCGCTTTCCATCTTGCCGAGCAGGCCCCAGGCGTGGCGGTAGGACATCCGCAGCGAGGTGACGGCGCGGTTCAACGAGCCTTCCTTCGCGATCAGGCGGAGCAGGGGAATCAGCCGAACGTCGAGATCGGTATTGCCCGCCTGCCAGCGCGCTGTCAGTCGTATCGCCATATATGCCTAACCCAACATATTTAGCCGGGCGGGTTCTATTGATGGATAATCAAACTTGAAAAGAACTGCATATGCTTAATCTAGCATAACTACGGGGATGAACGAAATCGGGGTTGCATTCGGAGAGGCCGGCCGCCTCATCGTGGGATTGGATGCGAGGCTGGCAGGCATCGTTCTCCTGTCGTTGAGGGTGAGCCTGACCGCGGTTCTCTTTGCGAGCCTGATCGGGCTGCCGCTGGGCGCCGCCATTGCGGTCGGGCGTTTCCCGGGCCGCCAGGCTCTGATCGTGGCGCTCAATGCGCTCATGGGTCTGCCGCCAGTGGTGGTGGGGCTGCTGGTCTACCTGATGCTCTCGCGGGCCGGACCGCTCGGCCAGTTCGGCATTTTGTTTACGCCGACCGCGATGATCATCGCGCAGACGGTGCTGATCGTGCCCATCGTCGCGGCCCTGTCGCGGCAGGTGATCGAGGACGCGTGGCAGGAATACCGCGAGCAACTGCGCTCGCTCGGCGCGGGGCCGGTTGCGTCGGCATTGACGCTGCTATGGGACACGCGCTTCTCGCTGGTGACGATCGTGCTGGCCGGCTTCGGCCGCGCCGCCGCCGAAGTGGGAGCGGTCATGATCGTGGGCGGCAACATCGAAGGCGTGACGCGCGTGATGACGACCGCCATCGCGCTCGAGACCAGCATGGGCGACCTGCCGCTCGCGCTGGGGCTGGGCATCATCCTCATTACGCTGGTGCTGGTGCTCAATGCGGGCGCGTACGGGATCAAGGAGGCGGCGCAGCGCCGCTACGGATAGGAATTTGCAGAACGTTCGTCCCGCAAATTCCTTGAATAAAGGACAAGGATCGATCGTGTTGCCGCTGGTACTGGATGAAGTGTCGTTTGCCGTCAGCGGCAAGACGATCATCGACCGCGTTTCGATGGCGATAACCGAAGGACCGCGCACGATCATTCTCGGGCCGAACGGCGCCGGCAAGAGCGTGCTGATGCGCCTGTGTCACGGACTGCTCCAGCCGACGTCGGGCAGCATCGCCTGGAAAGGCGCGGTCAACGGGCGCCGGCGGCAGGCGATGGTATTCCAGCGCCCGGTGATGCTGCGGCGCTCGGCGCTCGCCAACATCGTCTACGGCCTTGAGCTCGCCGGCGTTGCCCCGCGCGAGCGCGAGTTGCGCGCGCGCGAAGTGATCGAAGCGGTGGGACTGGCTGCCATCGCGGAGAGGCCGGCGCGCGTGCTCTCGGGCGGTGAGCAACAGCGACTGGCGCTCGCGCGCGCCTGGGCGCTCAGGCCCGAAGTGCTGTTCCTGGACGAGCCCACGGCGAGCCTCGATCCCACTGCCCGCCAGGCGATCGAGGCGGCGATCGAGGCGATTCGCGCCGAGGGCACCAAGATCGTCATGATCACCCACAATCTCGGCCAGGCGAAGCGCCTGGGCGACGAAATACTTTTTCTCAACCAGGGTCGCCTGGTCGAGCAAACGCCGGTGGAACGATTTTTCACCAAACCGGCATCAGCGGAAGCCGATGCCTTCATCAGAGGAGAACTGCCATGGAACTGAAACGCAGAATGTTGGTAGGGTTGTTGCCGTTGCTGGCGCTGGTCGCGGCCCCGGCCGCCGTGCAGGCCCAGAAGTTCATTACCGTCGCTTCCACGACCTCGACCGAGAACTCGGGGCTGTTCAAGCACCTGCTGCCGGTTTTCGAGAAGAAGACCGGGATCGCCGTGCGGGTGATCGCGCAGGGCACGGGACAGGCGCTCGACACCGCACGCCGTGGCGACGCCGACGTCGTGTTCGTGCACGCGAAATCGGCCGAGGAGAAGTTCATCGGGGAAGGCCACGGCGTGAAGCGTTTCCCGGTGATGTACAACGACTTCATCCTGGTCGGGCCCAAGTCCGATCCCGCGAAGATCGCCGGCGGCAAGGACATCGTCGAGGCCCTCAAGAAGGTCAAGGGCGCATCGGCGCCTTTCGTGTCCCGTGGGGACAAGAGCGGCACGCACATCGCCGAATTGCGCCTGTGGAAAACCGCCGGTATTGATGTCGGCGGCGCGGACAAGGGGCCGTGGTACCGGGCCGTGGGACAGGGCATGGGCGCCTCGCTCAACACCGCTTCGTCCATGAACGGCTACATACTCACGGACCGGGCGACCTGGATCTCGTTCAAGAACCGCGGCGATCTCACGATCGTGGTGGAGGGCGATAAGCGCCTCTTCAATCAGTACGGCGTCATCCTGGTCAACCCGGCCAAGCATGCCAACGTCAAGAAAGACATGGGGCAGGCGTTCATCGACTGGGTGATTTCGCCCGAAGGCCAGAAAGCCATCGCGGCCTACAAGATCGGGAACGACCAGTTGTTCTTCCCCAACGCGAACGACAAGGA
>CAYSRR010000006.1:0-16021 GCA_964433375.1 uncultured Streptomycetaceae bacterium | reverse complement strand
GCCGGCGCCGTCGTCACGGCGTCGGTCACGAATGAGGCCGTCGATGATCTCCAGCTCAAGGTCGGAGATGCTGCCTACGCGGTGATCAAGGCGTCGGACGTGATGGTTGCGCGCGACTGAGGCGCGCTATAGGCTGCCCCGGCATGGAGTCCCCAGGGTCTTCCACCACTGCCGGGGCGGCGGCGCCTGCCGCGCGCGCAGGGCTGCGGTTCGACCGTGCCGAGGCCGCCGGGGCATTCGGCGACCTCGGCACGCTGATCCCGTTTCTGCTGGCGTACATCACCATCGTCGGCGTCCAGCCGGCGGGCATGCTGCTCGCCTTCGGCATCGCGCTGGTGGCTTCCGGGCTGTTGTTCCGCACGCCGTTTCCGGTGCAGCCGATGAAGGCCATCGGCGCCACGGCCGCCACCGGAGCGGCCCAGACCGCGGTGGTGACGCCCGAGGCGGTCGCCGTAGCGGCGCTCGTCACGGGCCTGATCTGGCTGGCGTTCGGGCTGTCCGGCACGGCGGAGCGGGTGGCGCGCTGGGTGGGGCGCCCGGTCATCGTCGGCATCACGCTCGGGCTGGGATTCGCTTTCATGCTGGAAGGCGCGCGCATGATGGCGGCCGGGCCGTGGCTCGCCGCCCCACTGCTGCTTGCCACGGTGCTGTTGCTGGGCCATCGCGCCGTGCTGGCCATGGTGCTGATCCTGGTGGCGGGCGCCACGTGGGCTGTGATGACCGAGCCGGCGGTGGCCGGCGCCCTGGCACGGGTGGAGCCTGGCGTCACGCTCCCGGCCTGGCCATTGCACAACCTGACATGGGAGGCGGTGGTGGTCGGGGTCGTCATCCTCGCGCTGCCGCAGGTGCCGCTCACGCTCGGCAATGCCGTGCTGGCGCCGGTGGAATTCAATAACCGGGAATTCCCGGACCGGCCGGTGACGGAGCGCAAAGTCGCCCTCTCCACGGGGATCATGAACACGCTGGGCGGTCTGATCGGCGGCGTGCCGATGTGCCACGGCGCGGGCGGCATGGCCGCGCAGGTGAGCTTTGGCGCGAGGACCGGCGGCGCGCCGGTCATCCTGGGCGTGCTGCTGGTCGTGCTGGCGCTTTTTTTCAGCGACTCCATCGCCACCTTGCTGCGACTTTTTCCCGCGCCGGCGCTCGGCGTGATGCTGTTTCTAGCCGGCATACAACTGGCGCTCGGCTCGTGCGAGTTTTCCCGCGACAAGGGCGAGCGGTTCGCCACCCTCGGCACCGCGGCGCTGTGCCTCTGGAACGTGGGCATTGCTTTCGTCTTCGGACTCGCGGTGCTGGCGATCGTCCGCCGCGGCTGGCTGCGCCTTTAGCATGCATTCGAAGCGTCGCAGCCTGATAGCCGCCGGGGCGGCGTGCCTGCTGCCCGGCCGGGTGTGGGGGCAGTCGCGACGCGCGTTCACCGATTCGACGGGGCGCACGATCGAGGTGCCGGCAAGGGTCGAGCGCGTCTACGCGGCCGGGCCGCCGGCCAGCATCCTGATATTTGCCATCGCGCCGGACAAGCTGATCGGCTGGACGTCCGCCTGGCGGGAGGCGGAACGTCCGTTCATTGCGCGGAAGTATGCCGATCTGCCCATGCTCGGACGGCTCACCGGCCGCGGCAATACCGCCAACGTCGAGGTCGTCCTGCAGGCGAAGCCCGATGTCATCATCGACTACGGTTCGGTGCGCCCGACGATCGTGTCCCTGGCCGAGCGAGTGCAGCAGCAGACCGGCATGCCCTACCTGTTGCTCGATGGAGACTTCGACCGCATGGTCGAGGCCATTCTGCTCGTCGGCAGGATTGCCAATGAAGAAAAACGGGCGGAAGAACTGGCGCGCTACGTGAAGGACACGATGTCGGACATCAACCGCCGCGTTGCGGGCATCCCGGCCGGCAGGCGTCCGCGCGTTTACTACGGCCGCGGCTCGCACGGGCTCAACACGGGGCTCGCCGGATCGATCAGCGCCGAGTTCATCGAGCAGTTGGGCGCGGTCAACGTCGCCGCCGAGATGGGACGGGGCGGGCTGGTGCAGGTCTCGATCGAGCAGGTGCTGCACTGGAATCCCGACGTGGTCGTCACCATCGATCCCAACTTTTACGCGCTCGCCCGCGCTCACCCGCTGTGGCGCGAGCTGCCGGCGATCCGGGCCGGGCGCTTTTACCTGGCGCCCAGCGTGCCGTTCGGCTGGATCGACTTTCCGCCCTCGATCAACCGCCTGATCGGCCTGCGCTGGCTCGCGCGCATCCTGTATCCTGAAGCCTTCCCGGAAGACCTGAGGCCGATCGTGCGCGATTTCTATACGCGCTGCTATCACCAGACGCCGAGCGAAGCGCAGCTGGACGGCCTGCTGAAGACCGGCGCATGACCGCCACCCGCGTATCCCTGGCGGTACTGGCCGCCGGCGCCGCGTTGGTAGGGTTGGTCGCGGTGGCTTTCTCGGTCGGCCGGTTCCCGGTTACGGCGGGCGACCTCGCCAGCGTCCTGTGGGCCGCGCTCACCGGCGGCGAGCACGGGCTCGACCCCACGATCGAAACCGTCGTGCTGAAGATCCGCGGGCCGCGCGTCGCGTCGGCGCTGATGATCGGCGCCGCGCTGGCCGCCGCGGGCGCCGCGTACCAGAACATGTTCCGTAACCCGCTGGTGTCCCCCGATATCCTGGGCGTGTCGGCCGGCGCGGCGATGGGCGCGGTGCTGGGAATCTTCCTCTCGCTCAACGTGATCATGATCCAGAGCCTCGCGTTCGGGTTCGGCCTGGGCGCGGTCGGGCTGGTGTACGTCATCTCGAACGCGGTGCGCGGCCACGACCCGCTGCTGGTGCTGGTGCTGGCGGGCGTGGTGGTGGGGTCGCTGCTCGGCGCGTGCGTCGCGCTGATGAAATACCTCGCCGATCCCTACAACCAGTTGCCGGCGATCACCTTCTGGCTGCTCGGCAGTCTCGCTTCGGCGAACCCGGCCGATGTCTGGTCCACGCTGCCGCTTATATTGGTTGGATTGATTCCCATGTGGCTGCTGCGCTGGCGCATCAACCTGCTCTCCCTCGACGACGAGGAAGCGCGGGCGCTGGGCGTGGAGACCGGGCGCATCCGCCTCACGGTGATCGTGGCGGCCACCCTGATGACGTCCGCGGCGGTGGCCATCTCGGGCGTGATCGGCTGGATCGGGCTGGTGATCCCGCACTTCGCGCGGATGCTGGTGGGCCCGGATTTCTCGCGCCTGCTGCCGACCGCGATCCTGCTGGGCGCGGGCTTTCTGCTCGGCGTGGACACGCTGGCGCGGACGGTGGCTCGTATCGAAATCCCGCTGGGCGTGCTGACGGCGTTCATCGGCACGCCGTTGTTCCTGTGGCAGCTCGCGACGGCACGCCGCGGCTGGCAGTAGGCTTTTAAATAGCCGCAGAGACGCAAAGGCGCAAAGAATCCTAAATTAGCCGCAAAGACGCAAAGGCGCAGAGATTGCATATAAAAAATACAAACCTCGAAACCCGGTACGCTCGAAATAAAGGCATTCATATATGGAATTCTTTGCGGCTCTGCGCCTTTGCGGCTAATTTAAAAGGCTTGATTTGAAGCTGGAAGCGAAGCACCTCGATTTCGGCTACCGCGGCCGCCGCGTCGGCAGCGATGTCTCGCTGTCTCTCGAAGCGGGGGAGGTGCTGTGCCTGCTGGGCTCCAACGGCAGCGGCAAGACCACGCTGTTCAAGACCCTGCTGGGCCTGCTGCCGCCGCAAGGCGGCCAGGTGCTGATGGACGGCGCGAACCTGCGGGGCGGCGGGCGAGGCGAGGTCGCGCGGCGGGTGAGCTACGTGCCGCAGGCGCACGCGGCGTTCTTCCCGTTCACCGTGCGCGAGGTGGTGCTGATGGGGCGCACGGCGCACCTGGGCCTGTTCGCTTCTCCTTCGCGCCGCGACCGCGAGATCGCGCAGGCCGCCATCGAGCGCATGCGGCTCGCGCATCTGGCCGATTCCGTCTATACGCGCATCTCCGGCGGGGAGCGCCAGCTCACGCTGATCGCCCGCGCGCTCGCGCAGGAAGCCCGCATCGTCGTGATGGACGAGCCGACCGCCAATCTCGACTTTGGCAACCAGGTGCGGGTCATCGAGCACGTGCGTTCCCTGGCGAAGGCGGGAATGGGGGTGTTGCTGTCCACGCACGATCCGGACCATGCTTTCGTTTGCGCCGACCGCGTGGCGATGCTGCATGCGGGCCGCCTCCTCCGGCTGGGCGCGCCGGGCGAGGTGATCACTGCCGAAAGCCTCAGGGAAATCTACGGCGTGGAGGTGGAGCTGGTGCGGGTAATGAAGAACGACGGCTTGCGGTGCGTATGCATACCGGTGTCACCGCGCTGATCGCGCCTCCGCCACCCCGGCAGCACCGCGACGAGTGGGGGTTCAGGACGGTTGCGCGGACGCTGGCAGGAAGTGCGACCTGACCCCGCTCAAAAACGAAGCCAGGCCGTTGCTGCGCAACGGCACGAACGGCTTGCCCGCCTGACGGCACAGGCGCTTTACCGACAACGCCGCATCGTGGCTGATGCAATCGACCGGGAAAACCGCCAGATCGGCCCGGTTGACCAGCCCGGGCAGCAGGTCGCCTTTCTGCTCGATTCCGCCGTCGTGATGGATCAGGCTGGCGGAGGCGCGCTCCAGCACCGACCGCAGCCGGGCCACCTGGTGGGGGCGGCCGCCGACATAGAGCACGGTCAGGCCGGAGAGATTCACGCCGTCGGGCGAGTGCTCCTTGTCCTCGCCGTGTAGCGTGGCCAGGGCGGATTCGGCCGCACAGAGCTCTTCTTTCAGCGCTGCCAGCTCCTGTTTCATGGTCGAGATCTGGCGCTTTTCGGCGGCCGTCGTTTCCGTCAGCTCCCGGGCTTTTTCTTCCGCCCGCTCGCGGCGCCTGATTTCGAGGTCGAGCTGCTTGCGCAGGTCCGTCAACAGATGGTCGAAAGCGGAGGTGGTCTCTCCGGCGCTGGCGCTGGATTGCCGGCCCGCGATGCTGGCGGCGAGCGCCTCGCCGAGCTCGCGGATCTTCGCGTCACGCGACACGATGTCGTCGCGCAGCCGCCGCTGCTGGCGCGCGAGTTTCTCCTCGAGCCCGGCCTTTTCCTCCTCCAGCTTGCGCAGCCGGCGTATGTCGGCGCGGTTCGCCGCCCCGACGAGGTGGGACAGCATGTGCAGGTCACCGAAAGCGTGGCGGGCCGTATCGTCCGTCGCGAGAGGGTGGGTGAGCAGGGCCCAGTAAGCGCCCGGTATGTCGCCGTCCCGTACCGCCTCGTCCCAGTAGCCGTGCAGGTCCTTCGCGCAGGCGGCCTTGCGGAAACGGGTGATGGCAAGCCGGTGGCGGCGGTCGAGCGCCTTGTTGATCTCTTTCGACAGCTCGTCGCGCGTGCCGGCCGCCGCGACCGCGATATGGTGCAGGTCGTGATCGGAGGCTTTTTCCGCGTCGACGCCCTCCGACTTGCGGACCAGCGAGCGGAGTTCTCCGATGGTGAGGCAGGTGCCGATGACCGAGCAGTGCAGCATCGCCGACAGGTCCCAGAGCTTCGTCCGGAGCCTGGAGGCTTCCGGCGGCACGGGCATGCCCGGCTGCGGCGCCCGGCCGGCCTTTCCCAGCAGGTCGCCGGGGCGAACGAATATGCCAGCGTGCTCGTGGTCGTTGAGCATGCGCTCGATGGGGCCGACCGCGTCGGGCGGGTTCACCGTCTTGAGGAACATCGCGTGCTCCGCTGATTATCGTTATATTTAAGTATATATAGCGATATCCAGGGCGTCCAGAGCGTGTATTTCTATTGGAATTTAGAGCTGGAAGCGACAGTTGTGGGTGGACTTGCCCGGGAAATCGCTATATTATTATAGATATAACGAAAGCGAGGAACGAACGCATGGACAAAAGGCCGCACAAGGAACGCGGGATATAGGGCGTGACACGATGAAATACCCGGAACTGAAGATGCTGATAAACGGAGAGTGGCGCGGCACCGCGCGCCGGGAGCCGGTGATCAATCCCGCGGAAGAGACCGAGATCGGCGGGGTGCCGCAGGCCACGACCGCCGACCTGGACGACGCGCTGGCGGCGGCACAGGCAGGATTCAAGGTCTGGCGGGCCACGTCGCCGGCGAAGCGGGCCGAGATCATGCTTGCCGCGGCGCGGCTGCTGCGCGAGCGCGTCGACGAGATCGCTTACTCGATCACGCTGGAGCAGGGCAAGCCGCTCCCGCACTCCCGGCTGGAGGTCCTGCGCGGCTGCGACATCATCGAATGGGACGCGACGGAAGGGCGCCGCCTTTACGGACGGGTGATACCCGGCGAGCCCGGCATGCGCCACACGGTGCTGCGCCAGCCGATCGGCGTGGTGGCGGCGTTCTCGCCGTGGAATTTCCCGATGAGTTCTCCGGGGCGCAAGGTGGCCGGCGCCCTGTCGGCGGGCTGCTCGATCATCCTGAAAGCGTCCGAGGAAACGCCGGCCGGCGCGATGCACCTGGTGAAGGCGTTCGTGGACGCGGGCGTGCCGCCCGGCGTGGTCAACCTGGTGTTCGGCAAGCCGTCCGAGATCTCGGAATACCTGATCCCCAGGCCGGCGGTGCGCCTGGTGACTTTCACCGGCTCGATCCCGGTCGGGAAGCGCCTGGCGGGCATGGCGGGGCAGCACATGAAGCCGGCGATCATGGAGCTCGGCGGGCACGGCCCGGTCATCGTCTGCGACGACGCCGACCCGGTCGCGGCCGGCACGGCCTCGGCCGTGACCAAGTCGCGCAACTCGGGCCAGGTCTGCATCTCGCCCACGCGCTTCTTCGTGCAGGAAAAGATCTACCGCCAGTTCACCGATGCGTTCGCGGAGAAAGCGAGGGCGATCAAGGTGGGCAACGGTCTCGACCCGTCCACCGGGATGGGACCCGTCGCCAACAAGCGGCGGCTGGACGCGATGGAGATGTTCGTGGCGGACGCGACCGCGAAGGGCGCGCGCGTGCTGTCGGGCGGCAGGCGGATCGGCGACCGCGGTTACTTTTTCCCGGTGACGGTCCTGGCCGACGTGCCCGAGGACGCCCGGGCGATGTACGAGGAACCGTTTGGACCGCTCGCCCTGATCAACCCGGTGCGCACCGTGGACGAGGCGATCGAGAAGGCCAATTCGCTGCCGTTCGGCCTGGCCGCTTATGCTTTCACGAACTCGGCGAAGAACGTCCACCGGCTGTCGGAGGGCGTCGAAGCCGGCAACCTCTCGATCAATCACCTGGTGGCGTCGATCGCCGAAACGCCTTTCGGCGGGGTGAAGGAGAGCGGCTACGGCCGGGAAGGCGGCACCGAGGGCCTGGAGTGCTACACGGTGGTGAAGAACGTTTCGCATCTGGCCGTCTGAGCGGAGCGGCAGCGTTGTATTGCTTTGTACATATCGTGTCGTCAGCATGGGGGTGGCCACATGAGTCCCGTTGAAGCCGCGAGCGAAATCGAGGTGATCGGTCTCACCAACTACGAGGTCGCGCCGGACGGTTCCGGCGTGCGGATGAACGTGATCGACGCGATGGGCAACCCGGCCAGCGTCATCGTGCCCATCGATTGCCTGCGAGCGCTGGCCCTGACCATGCCCAGGATGGTTTCCGACGCGGTGAGCGGGGGCCGCGGCGACCCCGATGTGCGGATCGTGCACAGCGTGAACTCGTGGTACCTGGAGCGGGCCGCCGACGGCAACACCGTTCTGCTCACGATAGAGACGGGGGACCCCCTGCGGATTTCCTTCGCCCTGTCGGATGCCGACCTCGCGGCGCTGGGCGACGCCGTCTCGTCCCACGAGGCCGAGGCTTTTTCTCCGCGGGTACGCGGCCATTGAAAGCGCTCGACGATACGGGCCCAGGGTCGTTCCGGGCGCGATAGCGCGGCGGTTCCGGCGCGCCGCGTTGAAGGCTAGAATGCGGCATGCCTCGCTATCCGGGTCTCACCCTGCGCGTTCTCGCCGATGACTTTCCCGCCATGGGGCCGGGCAAGGCGCGTCTCATCGCCCTGATCGACACGACCGGTTCGATCTCGGCCGCGGCGCGCGAGATGGGCATGTCCTACCGGCGCGCCTGGCAGCTGGTGGAGGCGATCAATGCCAGCTTCAACCGCCCGGTCGTCATCACGGCGGTCGGGGGCAAGCGCGGCGGCGGGGCGGCGGTGACCGCCTTCGGGCGGGAAGTCGTCGCTCATTTCCGGCGCATGGAAGACAAGGCCTCCGCGGCCATCACGCGCGACATCCAGCAGTTTTCCCGGAACATCCGCAAGCCGGCCTCGGCGCGGTAGTCCCCGATCCGCCGGTGCTTGCAATTCGCCGGCCATCGTTATAGTCTTAAAAACATAACGAAACGAGGGAGGTATTCCATGAATCTGTTCCCACGCCCGGCCCGCCGGGTTGTCCTGCTGTTTGCGGCAGCCGCGTTGCTGGCAACGGGCCTGCCGGTCGCGCAGGCGCAGAACCTGACCGTTCTCGCCGCGGCAAGCCTGAAGAATGCGCTGGACGAGATCGACGCCGAGTATCAAAAACGCGGCGGCGAGAAGGCGGCGATTTCCTACGCCGCCAGCTCGGCCCTCGCCAAGCAGATCGGCAGCGGCGCGCCGGCCGACATCTTCATCTCCGCCGACATCCCGTGGATGGACTACGTCGAGAAGCACAACCAGGTGAAGGCGGGATCGCGGACCAACCTGCTGCGCAACGAGATCGTCCTGATCGCGCCGGCCGGCAGCAAGGCGTCGTTCGTCATCGGGCCGCGGTTTCCCCTGGCCAAGCTGCTCGGCGACGGGCGGCTCGCCGTGGGGGACCCCGACCACGTGCCGGCCGGAAGGTATGCCAAGGCGGCGCTGGAATCCCTCGAAGTCTGGCCTTCGGTCGCCGACAAGCTTGCCCGGGCCGAGAACGTGCGTGCGGCGCTGAATTTCGTGTCGCGCGGCGAGGCGCCGTTCGGCATCGTCTATCGCACGGACGCGGCGGCGGACAAGAACGTGCGCATCGTGGGAGCCTTCCCGGCCAACAGTCACCCGCCGATCGTTTACCCGGCCGCGCTGCTCGCGGGAGGCAAGAGCCCGGCCGCGGAGAAATACTTTGCGTTCCTGAAATCGCCGGAGGCGACGGGCATCTTCAAGAAGCACGGGTTCGTGCCATACTAACCACCCCGGCCCTACGGGCCACCCCTCCTAAACTAGGAGGGGAGAGTCCACCCCGGCCCTGCGGGCCACCCCTCCTTGATAAGGAAGGGAGAGGCCTCCCGGCCCTGCGGCTCCCTTCGAAAGGAGGGAGTTAAGCAGGGCCGCTTCAATTGTCGTCTTATGTGTATCCTCTGGAATTCATCCCAAGTCGCTTCGGTGGCATACGTGCCTATGACCGAGATAGGTTCCCCATGACGGGACTGACGGCCGAAGAGTGGGAGATTCTCCGGCTCAGTATCAAGGTCGCGCTGTGGAGCGTCGCCGGTAGCCTGCCGTTCGCGTTGGCCGCGGCCTACGCGTTGGCGAGGGCGAGCTTTCCCGGTAAGAGCCTCTTCGACGCGACGGTGCATCTGCCGCTGGTGCTGCCGCCGGTCGTCATCGGCTATTTCCTGCTGCTGCTCCTGGGACGCCGCGGCCCGATCGGGTCGCTGCTGGAGCAGTACTTCGGCATCGTGTTCTCGTTCCGCTGGACCGGCGCTGCAGTCGCCTGCGCGGTCATGGGC
The DNA here is from genome assembly GCA_964433375.1 of uncultured Streptomycetaceae bacterium. Lineage (GTDB taxonomy): Bacteria > Pseudomonadota > Gammaproteobacteria > Burkholderiales > SG8-41 > SG8-41. Next base: position 6,347 of record CAYSRR010000006.1, on the reverse strand, counting down.
TTTCCCCTCATGGTGCGGGCCATCCGCCTTTCCATCGAGGCCGTGGACGAGAAGCTGGAGGCGGCGGCGCGCACGCTGGGCGCGAGCCGCCTGCGGGTGTTCGCGACGATCACGCTGCCGCTGGCGCTGCCCGGCGTCATCACCGGGACGCTGCTCTCGTTTGCCCGCAGCCTCGGCGAGTTCGGCGCGACCATCACGTTCGTCTCGAACATACCGGGCGAGACGAGGACGCTGCCGCTCGCCATTTACACCTACACCCAGGTTCCCGACGGCGATCCCTACGCGATGCGCCTGAGCCTGATCGCGGTGGCGGTATCGATGGCGGCCCTGCTGGTGTCGGAGATCACGGCCAGGCGCGCGACGCTGGCGACAAAGGGCAGGGATGCTTCGAATTGACGTGGCACGCCGCGTCGGCGGCTTCGAGCTTCAGGCGGCGTTCGAGACGGACGCGCGCGTGACGGCGCTGTTCGGCCGTTCGGGCGCCGGCAAGACGTCGCTCGTCAGCCTGATCGCGGGGCTGACGCGCCCCGACCGCGGGCGCATCGAGATCGATGGCCAGGTGCTGTTCGATGGCGCTGCCGGGGTGGACATGCCGGCCGAGAGGCGGCGCGTGGGCTACGTGTTCCAGGAAGGGCGGCTTTTTCCGCACCTCACCGTGCGCCGCAACCTGCTTTACGGCCGCGATCTCGTGCCGGCAGGGGAGCATTATGTCCAGCTCGATCCCATCGTCCAGTTGCTCGGGCTCGCGGACCTGCTCGACCGCCGCCCGGGCGACCTGTCGGGCGGAGAGAAGCAGCGGGTCGCCATCGGCCGCGCGCTTCTGGCGAGCCCGCGCGTGCTGCTGCTCGACGAGCCGCTGGCCTCGCTCGACGCGCACCGCAAGAACGAGATCCTGCAATACATCGAGTTGATGCGCGACGAGGTGCGGATTCCCATGATCTACGTCAGTCACTCGGCCGAAGAAGTGGTGAGGCTCGCGGACTGGGTGGTGCTGATGTCCGCGGGCAAGGTGGCGGCCGCGGGGGAGGTCGAGGACGTCATGGGGCGCCCCGACCTGAGGTCCGCCACGGGCATGTTCGAGGGCGGCACGGTCATCGATGCCCGCGTGACCGCGCAGGACATGCAGTACGACCTTGCAACGTTGAGCTTCGACGGTGGAACACTGACGGTGACGAACCTGGACGCCCTCATCGGCGAACCGGTGCGCGTGCGCATCCGGGCGCGCGACGTGTCCATTGCTCTCGACCCGCCGCAGCGTATCAGCATCCAGAACGTGCTGCGCGGCCGGGTCGAGTCGATCGGCAAGCCTGTTGGAGGCGTCGTCGACGTGACCCTGGTCGTGGGTACGGTTCATTTGCGTTCACGGGTGACGCGGCGCGCAGTGGAGCAACTGGCGCTTGCGCCGGGGCTGGAGGTCTATGCGATGATCAAGGCGGTGTCGCTCGATCGGCACTGATAGAATCACGCTCATCATGAAAGTATTCGGATTCGCCGGCTGGTCCGGCAGCGGCAAGACGACGCTGATCGAGAAGCTGATCCCGCTGTTCGTCCAGCACGGCCTCAAGGTATCGCTGATCAAGCACGCCCACCATACCTTCGACGTGGACCAGCCGGGCAAGGACTCGTACCGCCATCGCCATGCGGGCTGCGCCGAAGTGCTGGTCACTTCATCGAAGCGCTGGGTGCTGATGCACGAGCTGCGCGGCGCGCCGGAGCCGGGGTTCGGCGAGCTGATCGAGCGGGTCTCGCCCTGCGATCTGCTGCTGGTCGAGGGTTTCAAGCGCGAGAAGCTGCCCAAGCTCGAGGTCTATCGTGCATCCGTGGGGGAATCGCTGCTCCATCCGCAGGACCCGGACATCGTCGCGATCGCCAGCGACCAGCAAATCGACACTCGGTTGCCGTGCCTGTCTCTGAATGACGCGCCGCCTATTGCGTCATTTATCCTGAAGCACGTAGGGCTCTCGTAGAGATTGCCGAAGCCCGAGCGGCGCGTCATAGGGGCATATAATTACCCGCATGATCACGGTGCTTTATTTTGCGAGGTTGCGCGAAGCGCTCGGCACGGGTTCCGAGCGGATCGCGCTGCCGGACGGCGTGCGCGACCTGGAGGGGCTGCGCGCGCTGCTGGTCGCGCGCGGCGGGCCGTGGGAACAGGAGCTTGCGCCGAGCAGGCCGGTGCGCGCGGCGGTCAACCAGGCGATGGCGGTGGGGGATGTGCCGGTCGCCGACGGCGACGAAGTCGCCTTTTTCCCTCCGGTCACCGGCGGGTGAGAAGTGGCAACCTCTCACCGCGGAGGACGCGGGGGACGCCGGGGAACGAGACGGGCTGGAGTCGAATCACGATTCACGAATCACGCTTATGACGGTAAGAATCCAAACCGCTGACTTCGACGCGGGCGCGGAGATTGCCGCGCTCCGGCGCGATAACCCGAAAGTCGGAGCGGTGGCGAGCTTCGTGGGCGTGGTGCGCGACGTGAACGAAGGCGATGCGGTCGCCGGGATGACGCTCGAGCACTACCCGGGCATGACGGAGAAGTCGATCGGGGAAATCGTCGAGCAGGCGAAGGGGCGCTGGCAGGTGTTCGACGCGCTGGTGATCCACCGTATCGGCACGCTGAAACCCACGGACCAGATCGTGCTGGTGGTGGTGGCGAGCGCGCACCGCGGCGATGCTTTCGCTGCCTGCGAGTTCATCATGGACTATCTCAAGACCCGCGCGCCGTTCTGGAAGAAGGAGCAGGCCGGGAAGGGCGCGCGCTGGGTCGAGGCGCGCGCGGCGGACGATGTCGCGGCGGAGCGGTGGCGGTTGAAGGGCTAAATTAGCCGCCAAGACGCCAAGGCGCCAAGAAAAACCAAAGAATTTTTATTCTGCACGGCATATGCCTCGGAAGGAAGACCGGTGAATACAGCGAGGTTCGTCGCAGTGGGGGTGGGGGCGGTGCTCGGCGCATGGACGCGGTGGGGATTGGGCGTCGCGTTGAATGCCATCGTGCCAACGTTGTCGCTGGGCACGCTGTTTGAAAAGAAAATAGACAGGATTAACAAGATTAACAAAATCAAATCAAAGCAATCCCCTTCTGCGCGAGGGTGAGGCGGGAATTCGAAGAAGGTGCCTGCGCACCTTCGAGCCGCCGAACGCCCGACTCGATGCAGCGAGGCGGGCCGGGCGGGGTGGCACGCAGCACCGGGGTGGTGGGAGCATCTTTCCGCCCTCATCGCTAAGGATGGAAACCGCATTCAGAGTTCTATTGCAGGCGGGTCCGTTGGCGGCGCTGATGGGAATCGCCGCCACGATCCTGTTTTACTTTTTGTACCCGAGCGCGCCGCAATCCGGGCGCAAGCTGCGCTTCGGGCGCTACCTCGGCCTGTCCGTCGTCGCCGGGCTGATCGGTTACGGGGCGGGAGCCGCCGTCGGGATCGCCATTGCCTGCTCGACGCCGGAAGGCGGCAACCTGTGCGGGTTGATGGGCGTATTCGGAGTAGGCCCCTTGCTGGCGAACATCGCGATGTTCGCCTGCGCCTGGTACCAGCTCGCAGCCCGTCAACGCTGATTCAGGAGCGCGCGCGCCGCGGCTATCGTTTCGGTCGCGGTCAGGCCTATGGGGCCGATGTCATCGGCGACCGCGCGGTCCGCGGCGGCACCGTGCAGGTACACTCCCGCCAGCAGCGCCGTTTTCGGCTTCGCGCCCTGCGAGAGCAGGGCCGCAATCATGCCGGTGAGCACGTCGCCCATGCCGGCGCTCGCCATCCCGGGATTGCCGGACGTGTTGATATGCCAGGTGCCGTCAGGCGCCGCGCAGAGGGTCCCGGCGCCTTTGAGGGCGGCAAAGCAACGGAACGTCCTGGCCAGCTCGAGTGCGGCCTCCACCCGGTCGGTCTGGAGGTCCTGCGTGGCCACGCCGAGCAAGCGCGCGGCCTCGGCGGGGTGGGGCGTGATCAGCGACGGTGCTTCCCGGCCTTTCAGCAACGCGGCGAGCCGCCGGTCGAATGCGATCAGGTTGAGGGCGTCGGCGTCCAGCACCAGCGGCAACTCTGATTCCAGCGCCCAGCCGAGGTAGAACGCGGCGTCCGGCATCTGGCCGAGGCCGGGGCCGACGGCCAGGCAGCTCAAATTCGGAAGTTTCATGACTTCGTCGGCGCTGCGCAGCATCAGCTCGGGCTGCATGGCATCGACAAGCGGGGCATCGCTCGCGAGCGACCCGACGTAGACCCGGCCGGCGCCCAGCTTCAGCGCCGCTCGCGCGGCGAGCAGCGCGGCCCCGACCATGCCGTGATCGCCGCCGATCACGCCGACGCTGCCGTAGTCGCCCTTGTGGCTGTTCAGGCGCCGCGGTTTCAGCGCGCCGGCAATCACTTCGCTCCCGATCAGAGAACCCTTGGCTGGACGGAGCGCGACTGCGTCCAGGTCGAGCGGGCACAAGTGGATCCGCCCGCAATGCTCGGGGCCGTCGAACGTGAGCAGGCCGGGCTTCAGCGCGATGAAGGTGGCGGTATGCGTTGCGCGTATGGCGCAACCCATGACGTGGCCGGTATCGGAGTGCAGGCCGCTGGGCAGATCGAGCGCCAGTATCGGGGCGCCCAGGCTGTTGGCGGCGGCGATCCATTCCTCGTAGCGCCCGATGACGTCGCGCTCGAGCCCGATGCCGAACAGGCCGTCCACGACGAGGCCCCATTGCCGGGAGGGGGGGATGGAGGCGGCAATCGTGCCGCCAGCCTTGCGCCACGCGGCCAGAGCGGCTTTCGCGTCGGCCGGCAGTTTTTTTTCGTCGCCGGCGTACACCACCGTGACCTTGAAGTACCACTTCTTGAGGTGCCGCGCCACGACGAACGCATCGCCGCCGTTGTTGCCGGGGCCGGCCAGCACCAGCACGGGCTTGCCCGTGCCGCCGGAGATGTCGCGCGCGATTTCCGCGGCCGCGAGCCCCGCTTTTTCCATCAGTTTCGGCGGATTCCTGGCGGCGACCGCCGCGGTTTCGATGGCGCGGACGTCGGCGGTCAGGTAGATCGGCGTGTCGTGGGAGGGCTTCATGACGTGTCGATAGTTTAGCTCAGGCGCGCCGCCGCGATGAATCGGCCGGCGGGGAATTCAGGTAAAATGCGCATTTAGCGGCATCGATAATCCGATCATGTCGAAAACATCGAGGATGAGGGGGCGCAATGCGCTCTCGTCCTTCCGCCTCAGCAAGCTCTCGCAGTCCGCCACCGCCGCCGTACCACGCCTCTCCGGCATCCGCGCCGAGTTCTGGCATTTCGTCCAGGTCGAGCGGGCGCTGGCGGACGCCGAATCGCGGCGGCTCGAACGTATCCTGACTTATGGTCCCGCCGATGCCGCAACCGGGGGGCAGGGCGAGCTGCTGCTGGTCGTCCCGCGCATCGGCACCATTTCTCCGTGGTCTTCCAAGGCGACCGACATCGCGCGCCATTGCGGATTGGGAGCGGTCCAGCGCATCGAGCGGGGCGTGGCCTACTGGGTCGCGACGCGCGACGGCGCGGCCCTCTCGGCCGCCGAGCGGGCGGCCCTGGCGCCGCTCGTCCACGATCGCATGACCGAAACCGTGCTGGCGTCGTTCGACGAGGCCGATCGCCTGTTCGCGCACATCCAGCCCACTCCGCTGAAATCGGTCGACCTCCTGGGCGGGGGCATCGAGGCGCTGGAGCGCGCGAACCGCGAGATGGGGCTCGCGCTGTCACGAGACGAAGTCGAATATCTCGCGGAGCAGTTCGGGCGCATGCGGCGCAACCCGACCGACGTCGAGCTGATGATGTTCGCCCAGGCCAACTCGGAGCATTGCCGGCACAAGATCTTCAACGCCAGTTGGGTGATCGACGGCCAACCGCAACGTGGTTCCACGGATGGGCAGGATGCGTCGCTGTTCGGCATGATCCGCACCACGCACCAGAAGAACCCGCGCGGCACGGTGGTCGCCTACTCGGACAATGCCGCGATCATGGAAGGGGCCGCCGTCGCCCGCTTCTATCCGCGCGAGGGCGGCGAGTATCGCTACGGCGAAGAGCTCACTCACACCGTGATGAAGGTCGAGACGCACAACCACCCGACCGGCATCTCGCCGTTCGCGGGCGCGGCCACGGGATCGGGCGGGGAAATCCGCGACGAGGGCGCGACCGGGCGCGGCGCCAAGCCCAAGGCCGGGTTGACCGGCTTCACGGTGTCCAACCTGCGCATCCCCGGCTTCGAGCAGCCGTGGGAGCGCGACGGTTACGGCCGGCCTGGCCGCATCGCTTCCGCGCTGCAGATCATGCTCGAGGGGCCGATCGGCGGCGCCTCGTTCAACAACGAGTTCGGCCGGCCCAACCTGGCGGGCTACTTCCGCACGTTCGAGCAGTCC
>CAYSRR010000005.1:25505-30916 GCA_964433375.1 uncultured Streptomycetaceae bacterium | reverse complement strand
TGTGGCCCGGCATGCCGCGCGAGGAGCACGAGTACCTGCTGCACGAGCTGCGCGAAGAGGCGGGACACAGCCTCATGTTCCTGCGCGCGATCGGGACGAACGGGCTCGAGTTGCCGGCCGGCAGCTGGCGCGCGCCGCGCGCCGCCAGCGCGCTGGGGCGGTACGCCCCGGCGGGCGGCAGCGTGTTCTGGCTCGCGATGCTGATCGGGGAAGACGTGTCCGACAAGTTCAACCGCCACGTGCGCGGCCTGGCGGACGGCGTCAATCCCGCGGTGCGCCAGATCTGTACGCTGCACGTCGTGGACGAGGCGCGGCACATCGCGGCCGCCCGCCGCAACCTGGAAATCGCGCTGTCCGGCGCGGGAACGATGCGCCGCCGGCTGCTCTCCGCCGCCGCGCGCCTGCTGCTCTGGCAGATGGCGCGGGCGTTCTACTATCCCCCCGCCCGCTTCTACGAGCTGGCCGGCCTGCCGCGCGGCACGGACTGGCGCCGGGCGGCGCTGCGCAACCCGGCGCGGCGGAAGTTCGTCGCGGAACGGCTCGCGCCGACCGTGCGCGCGCTCGAATCGTACGGACTCGAGATCCGCGCGTCTACCGGTTGAATCCTGTTGTATCTGCGTTCATCGGCGTTCATCGGCGGCTGAATAGCTTTTGAACTGTTTTTGAAACGGTTTTTAACGGGTACTCGCCAGCACCGCGGCGGCGTCATGGCGGCTCTTCCAGCCCAGCTCGACCGCCGCGCGCCGGCAGTTGAGCAGCAGGGTCCGCTCCAGTCCCCCGATCCACGCCGGCTCGCCGCCCCAGCCCCACCTGCGCCACGCGATGTCGAGCCCCGCGCGCGCGACCCGGCGCGGCAACGGAATGCTGACGCGGTGGCGGCTTTTCACCGCGTCGCGATAGCTGAAGCCGCCCTCGACCGCCAGGTTGAACGCGCCGCGGACGCCGCGCGTGAGCACCAACAGCACCGCCCGCGCCACGTCGTCCTCGTGCACGCACTGTTGCAGGGGTTGCGGCTCCGGCAACGAAAGGTAAAACGGCAGCGCGAGCAACTGCCGCAGCAGCGGCTGCGCGTGCGGGCCGAGGATCACGTGCGGGCGCAGCCGCACGCATTCCGGGAACTCGGCCTCCAGCAGCCGCTCGAGGTGCGCCTTGTGGCGGGCATACAGAAAGCCCGGCAGGGGCGCGAGCGGCGAGCGCTCGTCCACGTGCGTGCCGCTGCCGTAGACGGCGGCGCTCGACAAGTGCACCAGGCGCTTCAGCCCGGCACGGCGAGCGGCGTGAAACACCTTGTGGCTGCCGGTCACGTTGACGCTGAACATGTCCTCCTCGCTCATGCGCCCGCGCAGCACCACGAAGGCGAGATGCACCAGCGCGTCGTGGCCCTCGAGCATCGCGGCCAGCCCCGAGTCGCGGATATCGGCCCGCGCGGCACGGAACTTGGCGTGGGCGTAGCGCGGCGGCGCGAGGTCCACGCCGGTCACGCACGCAACGCCGGGTTCGGCGCACAGGGCCGGCAGCACGGCCTGCGCCAGGCACGAGCTCGAGCCGGTCACGAATACGTTCATGTCGCCTGGAAAGCCGGCATGACTTCGCGCGCGAACAGTTCGAGCGACTCACGCGTGGTCGCGGCCTCGACGGCGCCCGCGCCGAAGGCGCACAGCAGGTGCGTGACGCCGGCATCGGCGTACTTCGCGACCGCCGCGCGCACCTCGCCGGGATCCCCGACCACGGCGAGCCCGAACGTCTCGGCGAGCCCCAGGTCCACGCCCAGCTTCATGAGCGCGCGGAAGCGGCCGAGCTCGTGCAACTGTTCGTAGCCGGGGTAGAGCCGCTCGAGCACCGGCAGCACCGCCCGGTAGAGCTCGCGGTAGAACCACGTGAACGCGTCTTTCGCCACGCGGCGCGCGCGCCCGCCGTCGGCGAGGCACAGCACGGCGACCGTCATGCCGATGCGCGGCGCGGCCGCGTGGCGCCAGGCCGCGCGATAGCGCTGGATGTCGTGATTGACCATGAACCACGGCTTGAACGGACCCGCGAGCACGCCCAGCCCGCGGGCGGCGGCCCATCCGAAGGTGTCGGGGCTGACCGCCGCCGTCCACAGCGGCGGGTGCGGCTGCTGGACCACGTGCGGCAGGATGTCGAGCGCCTCGAAGCGGTAGTGCCGGCCGTGGTGCGTGACCGGCTTTCGCTCGAAGCTCCGCAACAGGATATCGAGGCCCTCCTCGACCCGCCCGCGCGAGTCCGCCGGGTCCGAGCCGAAAACCTCGTGCTCGCGCGGCGCGAAGCCGCGGCCGATGCCCACCTCCAGCCGTCCGCCCGACAGGACGTCCAGCGTCGCGATGCGCTCGGCCACGTGTACCGGGTGATGCAGCGGCAGCGGAATGACGGCGTGACCCAGCCGGATGCGGGTGGTGCGCGCCGCCGCCGCCGCGAGCAGCAGCTCGGGCTTGGACGAGTGCGAATAGCCGCGCAGGAAATGATGCTCGACCAGCCAGGCGCAGCCGTAGCCCAGGCGGTCAGCCTGCTCGATCTGGGCCAGCGTTTCGGCGTAGGCGCTGGGCTCGCTCAGCCCCGACTGCGGCGGCACGGCCACTTCATGAAACAGGTCGAAACGCATGGGAAGCGGCGGCCGGCAACGGCGCCCGCGATAGCTCTCAGACCCGGTCGACCAGGAGCTGCCCGAGCGCGAGCTGCACCGCGCCGGTGAAGTCCGCCGGACCGAGCGGCGCCATGTCCGCCGCGCGCCCCGCGAAAAACCGCTCGATGCGTCCCGGCACCCGGTCGGCCGGAGTGTCGCGCAGCGCGGACTCGAGGTCGGCGAGCGCGCGCCGCTGCGCGAGCGGCACCGCGGCTTCGAACCACGCCTGCCGGATGGCGCCCGCGCGGCGGTCGTACGCCACGGCGACGCGCAGCAGCCCGCCCGCGGCCGTCGACTGCGCGTGCAGCACGGGCAGCTCCGCCGCCGGCCGCGACATCAGGTTGACCCAGTCCGGGTGGCCGATCTCCCGCAGCGCCGGCCGATAGCGGGCGTGCTCGGAGAGCGTGAGATCGCCTTCGGCGAACTCGACGCCGAACTCGCTTTCGTACGCCTCGACCAGGTTGCGCCTGACCCGTGCCACGTCCGGCTTCGAGCCCAGCACCTGCTCGAGGCTGGCGACGCGGTCGCGCAGGGAGCCCGGCGCCACGGCGGCGAGCCGCGATGCGAGCGGCAGCTTCCCGGGATCGAGATCCACGAGCAGCGCGCCCTGGAACAGGAGCGCCTCACCGTCGAACACGCCGGCGCTGTCCGCGATCCTGCGCCCGTCCACCTCGATGTCGTTGTGCGGCCGGTAACGCGCGTCCACGCCCAGCGCGCTCACCGCGGCGGCGGCAGCATGGCAGAGCCGGCGCGAAATCGTCCGCAGATCGGCCTCGCCGACGTCGCGCCGGTGCAGGTACAGCTCCCACGCGAGCTGCCCCTCGTCGAGGACCATGACGTCGCCGCCGGTGAGGCGGCGCTGGATCTCGATGCCGGCGGCCTGGCAGGCCTCGAGGTTCAGTTCCTGCGCGGGGCTCTGCGCCGAGCCGATGAGCGCGCAGGAGGCATAACGCAGAAAGCGCAGGGTGCTGGGAATTTCCTCGGCGCGACGGGCCTCGAGCAAGGCCCGGTTCAGCGCGATGTTCTGCGCCGCCGGCCGCAGCCCCGTGTCGATGATGCGCCAGGTTTCCGCCATGCGCGTCACGCCCGCGGCGATCGCGCCGCTAGCGTTTCTTCATGAAGAAAATGAACTCCTTCTCGACCGCTTCGGATGCCAGCAGCGCGTTGCCGGTCTGCTTGGAAAAGGCGGCGAAGTCCTTCACCGACCCGGGATCGGTGGCGAGGATCTTCAGCACCTGGCCGGAGGCCATGTCGGTGAGCGCCTTCTTGGTGCGCAGTATGGGCAGCGGGCAGTTCAGCCCGCGGGCATCCAGTTCCTTGTCGAATTGCATCGCTCTCCTCGCCTGAATTGATTTCGTGCCCGGCAGCGAAACTATAGGTTCATTCCCAGGCCGGGGCAAGCGAGCCGCGGTCAGAATACGCTGACGTTGCGGTCCGCGAGCAGCTGGGACAGCCTCAGGTTCGCCATCGTCAGGCGGTCCACCAGCAGTTCGAGGAACGCCCCGTGGAAATGGTGGCGGCAGAGGTCGGATGCCTTGGACAGGGTCTCGGCGCGGACCTCGATCACGGAAATTTCGGACATCGCGATGACACTCGCGGAACGCTGGAACTTCTGCTTGCCGAGGTAGGCCATCTCGCCGAAGCATTCGCCCGCCTTCAGCACGTTCAGCAGCCGTTCCTGCTTCACGACCTTGACCTCGCCCGACACCAGGATGAAGAACGAGGAGCCGATGTCGCTTTCATGGATCAGCACCGTGTCGCGCGGGTGCTTGTGCCAGGTCGCGAGCCTCAGCACTTCCCACAGTTCGACGTCGCTGAACTGGCGGAAGAACTCGAGCTTGCGCAGCGTGTCGAATTTCTCGCTCTCCGCGAAGCCCTGCTCCAGCTTTTCCTCGTTGCCGAGCGCGGTAGCGAGGTCGTGGGCCATCTCCTCCCAGGTCTGGTAGCGCGCCGCGGTGTCCTTGTGCAGCGCGCGCATCACGATCGCGTCCACCCGCGGCGGGATGTCGGGACGGACCTGGATCGAGCGCGGCGGCTCGACGTTGATGATCTGGTAGATCATGGTGTAGTTGTTGGTGCCCTGGAACGGCAACCGCCCCGTAAGCAGCTGGAACAGGACGACGCCGAGCGAAAAGATGTCGGTCTGATGGGAGAGCGGCATCTCCTTCACCTGCTCCGGCGACATGTAGGCCGGGGAACCCACGCCGCTCACCTGGGTCGTTTCCGTCGCCACCGTCAGCGCCGCGCCGAAATCCGAGATCTTGATGTCGGCCTCCCCGGTCATCAGGATATTGGCGGGCTTGATGTCGCGGTGGATCACGCCCTGCTTCGACGCGTATTCGAGGGCGCGCGCGCACTTGTAGACGATCTCGACGATCCGCTGCACCGGCAGCAGGTTGTCGTGGCGGGTGTACTGCTCGAGCGTGGTGCCGTCCACGTACTCCATCACGATATAGCTCGCCTCGTCGTCCGCCACCGCGTCGAAGATCGCGACGATGTGCGGATGGGAGAGCTTGCCGGCGAGCGAAGCCTCGGTCACGAACAGCTTCTTGTAGCGCTTGCCGTGCTCCTTGTCGCCGAGGGCCTCGGGGAAAACCACCTTGATGGCGACCTGGCGGTTCTGGAAGGGATCGTACGCCTGGTAGACGGAGCTGGTGGCGCCCTTGCCCAGCTCCTTGATGATCTCGTATTTCCCGATCTTTTCCAGGTTGGCCGGCAGGCCGGGAACCGTGGCTGCGCGCGAAAAATCCATGTAACACAATACCATAACGAC
>CAYSRR010000005.1:0-25405 GCA_964433375.1 uncultured Streptomycetaceae bacterium | reverse complement strand
CTGGAGAGCTGGAAAAAATCGCCGTCGCCGCTCTTCAGGCCGATCTGCAACTGCTCGATCGCCGCCGGCACGTTGCCCAGGCGCGCGTAGGCCTCGGCCTGCGCGCGGTGCTGGGCGAGGCGCCGGTTCAGCGCGGCATAGCCGCGCGCCTGCAGGAAATAGAGCCGGTGATCGTTCGCGACCGTCTGCAGCCTCCCCTCGACGAAACGCAGGGCCTCGTCGGCGCGCTTCGCCTGCAACAGGGCTTCGGCGTATCCATAGACCAGCGCCCGATAGCCGGGATAGGTTTTCAGCGCCTCGCGGAAGCACGGGAGGGTTCTTTCCGGACCATAGGCCGCCAGCCCGAACTCGCACGTCAGCGTGTCGACGATGGCGTGGGCCGGCACCTGCTTGCGCAGCAGTTCCAGCTCCTTGCGCGCGCGCGCGTAATCCCGCGCGCGCAACAGGCTGGCGACCAGGCCGTAGCGGCTGGCCTCCTCGCTCAGGAACTTGCGCTCGACCAGGCTCTGCTGGAAATACTTGACCGCCTCGCCCGGCGCATCGAGCTCGGCACGGAACTTCGCGCGGATCAGCTGGAAATCGAGGCTGTCCGGAACCTGGCGGTAAGCCATCCCCTGCGTGCGGTTCTGGATGTCGGCGATGCGCTCATAGGTGAGCGGGTGCGTGCGCAGGTAGGACGGCGCGCCGCCTTCGTAGACGCGCGTCGCGCGCTGCATCCGCTCGAAAAAGCTCGCCATGGCGTGCGGGTCGAAACCCGCCTGGTCGAGTATCAGCAGCCCGACGCGGTCCGCGTCGCGCTCGTTCTCGCGGGTGAAGTTGAGCTGGCTCTGAATCGCGCCGGCCTGCCCGAACGCCAGCGCGGCCCCCGCGGCGTCGCCGCTCACGCGCGAGAGCAGCAAGGCCGCGGCCATTGACGCCAGCGCGGCGACGCCGCTCTGCCGCTGCTGGTCTATCATGCGCACGATGTGCCGCTGGGTGACGTGCGCGATCTCGTGCGCCACCACGCTCGCCACCTCCGATTCGCTCTGGGATGCGAGCATCAGCCCGGTGTTGACGCCGATGAACCCGCCCGGCAGCGCAAAGGCGTTGATCTGACCGTCGCGGATCAGGAAGAAATCGAATTCCTGGCGGGTGTCCGGGCTGCGCGCGGCGAGCCGGTTGCCCAGCCTGTTGAGGTAGTCCGTCGCTTCCGCGTCATCGTAGTAGCTGCGGTCGGCGCGTATCTCGCGCATGATGCGCTCGCCCAGCCGCCGTTCCTGCTGCGGCGAGAACGACGACTGGGCGACATCGCCCAGGTCGGGCAAACCCTGGGCCAGCGCCCGCGGCATGGCCAGCAGCAGCAGGAGCAGGAATGCGCGCAAACTCATGATGCTATGATAATTCGGATGCCCGGGAGTTCCTACATCGCGGGAGTGACGCAGTGAAGCGGCTGACCCACGTCGACGCGCGCGGGCGCGCGCGCATGGTCGACGTCGCGGACAAGGGCGAGACCCGGCGCACCGCGCGCGCGGGCGGCCGCATCCGCATGCTGCCCGCGACGCTCAGGCTGATCGCGTCCGGCGGCGTCGCCAAGGGCGACGTGCTCGGCGTGGCCCGCACCGCCGCCATCCAGGCCGCCAAGCGGACCTCGGAGCTGATCCCGTTGTGCCACCCGCTCGCGCTTACACACGTCGGCATCGACTTTCGCATCAATCGCAAGTCGTCGTCGGTCGAGTGCGTGGCGACCGTATCCACCGTCGGGCGCACCGGCGTCGAGATGGAAGCGCTCACCGCGGTCGCCGTCGGCCTGCTCACGATCTACGACATGTGCAAGGCCGCCGATCGCGGCATGCGCCTCGAAGGCATCACCCTGCTCGAGAAAATAGGCGGGAAATCAGGTCACTGGCTCGCCAAGGCGCGCTGAAGCCGCCGCGCAGGCGTCGGGAAAAGACGCGCTTCGGCATGCCGCCTGCCATCTCAGTATTTTTTATGGGCCGATAAGACCGGCAGCAGTGGACATGGCTTTTGATCCTGCATTAGCATGGGGTTTGTAGGCTGACGCGCATCATCATCGAAACACGGCGGCAACGCAGCCGCCGGACCAGCAACAGGAGGGGTGAGATGAACAAGCTTCGCAGGTCCTTACTCAAATTCGCCTGTAGCACCGGCGCGCTGGCGGTTGCGGCAACCGCCGGGCTGCTCAAAACCGGCCAGGCATGGGCCGCCTGGAACAAGGCCGGATTCGAATCGAAGGCCGTGGCCGACGTCCTGAAATCGCTGGGCGCCTCCGGCGCCGCCGAATCGAAGGACATCGTGATCACCGCCCCGGACATCGCCGAGAACGGCGCGGTCGTGCCGATCGCCGTCACCAGCAGGATTCCCAACACGCAGCAGATTTCCATCGTCGCCGAGAAGAACCCCTTCCCGCTCGCGGCGACGTTCGACGTCGCGGGAGGCGGCGAAGGCTACGTGTCGACCCGGCTCAAGATGGGCCAGACCTCCGACGTGTGGGCCGTGGTCAGGGCGGGAGGCCGCTACTATGTGGCCAAGAAGGAAGTCAAAATCACGGTCGGCGGCTGCGGCTGACGCCCGCGCGACGAGAAAGGACGATATCATGGCCGAACCGATGAGAATCCGCGCGACCCTGCAGGGAGACGTCGCCGACGTGCGCATCCTGATGATGCACCCCATGGAAACCGGCCAGCGCAAGGATTCCAAGGGCGCGATCATCCCCCTGCATTTCATCCAGAGCGTGCTGGTCGCCCATAACGGCAAGACCGTGCTCGACGCGCAATGGAGCCAGGCCGTCTCGCGCAACCCCTTCCTCGGGCTGCGCGTGAAAGGCGCGAAGGCCGGGGACAAGATCAGCGTGACCTGGACGGACAACAAGGGCGACAAGCGCACGGACGAAGTGGCGATAGCCGCGGCGTCGTGACGGCCGCCGGGCCCGGCCCGGCAACAATAAAGAAAGAAGGAGGAGGAGATCATGCCGAATATGCGAAGCGGCGCTGTCGTGCTCGCCGTCTGCCTCGCGGCCGCGGGGCCTGCGATGGCCCAGTCGAGCGACGCGCTCGATGTCGGGCGCAGGATGCTGGTCGAGGACAACCCCGGGGAGTTGTGGATCGACAAGGGCAAGGCGCTGTTCCACCAGAAGCGCGGACCGAAGAACGAGTCGCTCGATCGGTGTGACTTCGGCATGGGCCCCGGCAAGCTGGAGGGCGCCGCGACGCGCCTGCCGCGCTACTTCGCCGACACCGACAAGGTGCAGGATCTGGAGACGCGGCTGATCACCTGCATGGTACGCCTGCAGGGCTTCAAGGAAGCCGACCTCGTCCGGCGCGCCATCAGCCCGGGCGGCAGCAGCGGCTCCGACATCGAGGCGCTGGCGCTGTACGTCACTTCCCGGTCGAACGGCATGAAGGTGAACGTCCAACTGAGCCACCAGAAGGAGTACGACAGCTACAAGGCGGGCGAGTACCTGTTCTTCCGGCGCAGCGGCCAGACCGATTTCGGCTGCGTGCAGTGCCATGGCGAGCCCGGCAAGCGCATCCGCCTGCAGGACCTCGTGCACATGACGGACAAGAAAGGCGCGCAGGAAGTGGCCTCGACGTGGCCCGCCTACCGCGGCGCCCATTACGTCGTGCGCACCATGCAATGGCGGCTCAACGACTGCGTGTGGCAAATGCGGCTGCCCGACCTGAATTACGGCACCGACTACGCGGTCGCATTGACCCATTACCTCAACTACAACGGCAACGGCGCGGTGCTGCGCGTGCCGGGCTTCAAGCGCTGACCGGGGAGAGATTCCGATGAAGAGGAAATGGTTGATCTGTGCCGCGCCCATTGCGGGCGCCCTCATCGCTGCCGGCTGCGCCACCTACCCGGACGCGCAGTCGACGCGCCAGCTCGCCGAGAAGATGGTGCGCGAGAGCTTCACCGCGAGCCCGGCCCACGCCAAGCGGCTCGAGCAGGACCGGTCGCAGCAGATCTGCAGCAAGATCGGGGATGCCAAGCTCACGCAGGCGGAAGCGGCCGAGGTCGTCAAGCTCGCCCGCGCGTCCATGCAGTACCCGGCGTCCGGCAAGCTCGTGGGAGACTGGAAACGCGGCAACCAGCTCGCGCACAACGGCGCCGGCGACCGCATCCGGCGCGGCAAGCTCGAGAAGCGCAAGGAAAACGGCGGGCTGTGCCAGAACTGCCACGCCCTCGCCCCCGGCGAGATCAACGTCGGCAACGTGGGGCCGAGCCTGACCGGCTATGGCGCGCAGCGCGGCAACTCGGAAGCCGTCGCCCGGGTCACTTACGAGCGGATCTACAACGGGTGGGCTTATGCGCCCTGCTCCAACATGCCGCGCCTGGGCGCCACCCGTCACCTGACGCCGGAGCAGATCACCCACCTGGTCGCTTACCTGCTCGACCCGGCGTCGCCCATCAACAAGAGATAAAAGAGATAAAACGGACGCAAGTGCGCCGTTTTATCTGCGCGCGTTCGAACCGGCGAAAGTAACGCCGTTCAACGCGCGCTTGACGGTCGCTTCCATGTCCCTTACACGGCGCGAATTCCTGCAGATGCTGGCGGTGGCCGCCTCCCAGGGCGCGCCGCTCGGCACCGGCCGCGCATGGGCCGCGGACGACGCCGCGGGCCTCTACGACCTGCCGAAACCCGCCGGCAACGTGACCCTGCTGCATTTCACGGACTGCCACGCCCAACTGCTGCCCGCTTACTTTCGCGAGCCCGACGTCAACATCGGCGTCCATGATGCCCGCGGCAAGCCGCCCCACCTCGTCGGCGAGGCCCTGCTCAGGCATTTCAGGGTCGCGCCGAAGTCGCCGCTGGCGCACGCCTACACGCACATCGATTTCGAGAGCGCGGCGCGCCGGTACGGCAAGGCGGGCGGGTTCGCCCACCTCTGCACGCTGGTGAGGCAGGTGCGCGCCCAGCGGCGCGGCGCGCTGCTGCTCGACGGCGGCGACAGCTGGCAGGGCTCGGCGACCGCGCTATGGACGCGCGGGCAGGACATGGTCGACGCCTCGAAGCTGCTCGGCGTCGACATCATGACGGGACACTGGGAGTTCACTCACGGCGCGGCGCGCGTCCAGGAAGTCATCAGGAAAGACTTCGCGGGCGGAATCGAGTTTCTCGCGCAGAACGTCAAGACGCTCGATTTCGGCGACCCGGTGTTCAAGTCCCATGTCATCCGCGAGCTGAACGGCGTGCCGGTGGCCATCATCGGCCAGGCGTTTCCCTACACGCCCATCGCCAACCCGCGCCACTTCGTGCCGGAATGGACCTTCGGCATCCAGGAAGAGGCGCTGCAGAAAGTAGTGGAGGACGCACGCAGGAAAGGGGCGCAGGCCGTCGTGCTGCTTTCGCATAACGGCATGGACGTGGATCTGAAGCTCGCCTCGCGCGTCAGCGGCATCGACGTCATACTCGGCGGGCACACCCACGACGCGGTGCCCGACCCGGTCGCGGTCAGGAACCGCGGCGGCACCACGCTCGTCACCAACGCCGGCTCCAACGGCAAGTTCCTTGCGGTGCTGGATCTCGACGTGCGGGGCGGCGCGGTGAAGGGGCACCAGTACCGCCTGCTGCCGGTCTTCTCCAGCCTGATCAAGCCCGACCCCGCCATGACGGCGCTGATCCGGCGCGTGCGGGCGCCGCACGAGAAAAAGCTTGCCGAGAAACTGGCTGTCACGGAAGGCCTGCTCTACCGCCGCGGCAATTTTTCCGGGACCTTCGACCAGTTGATCCTCGACGCCCTGATGGAAGTGAAGGGCGCGGAAATCGCGTTCTCGCCCGGCTTCCGCTGGGGAACGGCGCTGCTGCCCGGCCAGGACATCACGCTGGAGAACGTGATGGAGCAGACCGCGATCACCTACCCTCATGTCACGGTCAACGAGATGACCGGGGAAGCGATCAGGAACATCCTCGAGGACGTCTGCGACAACCTGTTCAACCCGGACCCCTACTACCAGCAGGGCGGCGACATGGTGCGGGTCGGCGGCCTGCGCTACCGTTGCGACCCGACACGGAAGATCGGCGCGCGCATCAGCGGCATGACCCTCAGGGGCAAGCCGGTCGAGGCCGGCAGGCGCTACAAGCTGGCAAGCTGGGCGCCGGTGGCGGAAGGCGCTACCGGGGAACCCGTCTGGGACGTGGTGGCCGGCTACCTGCGGGCGAAGAAGGTGGTGCGCCCGCTCAAGCCCGAGCGCCCGGCGCTGTCCGGGGTGCGGGGCAACCCCGGCCTTTCAGGCTAGCCCAACCGCAAAGACACGAAGACGCCAAGGGTCCGCAAAGGTTTTTTCCCGGGCTCTCGTGGACCCTTTGCGTTAGCTTTGCGCCTTTGCGTCTCCGCGGTTCCGGCTGTCGGCGCTGCCGGCGGGCGCCGCCACGCGCAGCATCGCGTCGCACGCGTCGAACCATTCCTTCGAGTACTCGCAGTTCCGGTGCTCGTCGAAGTACGGCCCGCCCAGCGTGTAGTGCACGAGCGCGGCGTCGCGGCGCGGTGGGTTGTAGCCGACCAGATGGTTCCAGCGGTCCGGCAACGCGCCGATGAGGCCGTCGTCGTCGAGCCACTTGAACTGGTGCAGCTCCAGGCCCGAGGCGGTGTTGACGTACTCGGGCGTCAGGGCGCGGCAGCGCGCGTTGTTGAACAGCATCACGCTCGACCAGTTTTTCTTCTCGTAGCGGCTTTGCGGCTCGCCCAGGAATTTCCGGGTCTCTTTCGGCACATGGTTGTGCTTGACCACCATGACCGCGTAGCGGTCGTCGCACAGCCGGTAGAGAGCGGCGATGTCCTCGAGCATCAGCATGTCGCAGTCCATGAACACCGACCAGCCGGCATAACCCGACAGGTACGGCGTGAGGAAGCGCGAGAACGAGAAGTCCGTGCTCTGTAGGGGATGCCGCTGCCGCGTCAGCACGCCCTTCAGCTGCGACAACGCGAGCGGCGCGATGGAAACCGGTGCGGAGGCGCGCGCCTGGATGCTGCTGGACAAGACGCTGAAGGCAATCGCCTCGCGCGGATCGTAGCCGATGAAAACCCGGATCATGCGTGTAGGATATCCAGAAATGCATGCCGGTATCAAACAGAATGCGGGGCATGCGCCCGGATACCCCGCGGCGATTCGATTCGCCGGCCTGCTCGTGGCGGCGCTCTCCGCCATGCTGCTCCCGGCGTGCGCGACGCTACCGGAACCCGCCCCCCGCAACCCCGTGCTCGACCGGGACTTCCCGGATCCCGCGGTCCTGCGCGCGCCCGACGGCTGGTATTACGCGTACGCGACCCAGAGCATCGCGGAATCGCGGACGCTCAACATTCAAGTCGCCCGTTCGCGCGACCTGGCGCGCTGGGAACATCGCGGCGAAGCGCTCCCCGAAAAACCGCGCTGGGCGGCCGCCACGCAAAATTTCTGGGCGCCCCACGTCCTGCACGACGCGCGGCAGGAACGGTACTTCATGTATTACTCGGCGCAACCCGACGGCTCCGCTGGCAAGTGCCTCGCGGTGGCAACCGCGCTGGATCCGCTGGGACCGTTCGTCGACTCCGGCGCGCCGCTGCTCTGCGGCAAGGGGGTCGAGCACATCGACCCGATGGCCTTCGACGATCCCCGGAGCGGCCGGCGCCTGCTGATATGGGGTTCGGGCGGCACGCCCCTGCGCGCGCGGGAACTGGCGCCGGACCGGCTGCGCTTTCTGCCCGGCAGCGACGCGGTCGACCTGGTCGCGCCGGACGCCGGCAGGCCGTACCGCTCGCTCATCGAAGGCGCGTGGATGACCTACCGCGACGGCTGGTACTACCTGTACTTCTCGGGCGACCGCTGTTGCACGCGCGAGCCCCGCTACGCCGTCATGGTGGCCCGCGCGCGCGATCCGCTCGGGCCGTTCGAGCATTTCCAGGGCGGCCGGAACGGCAGTGGCGTCATCCTGGAGGCGGACGAGCGCTGGCTCGCGCCCGGACACAACAGCATCGCCAGCGACGCGGCGGGAAACGACTGGATCGTGTACCACGCCTACCATGCGCGGCGCTTTCCCGATGGCGACCGGCGGCGCGTGATGCTGATCGACCGCATCGTCTATCGCGACGGCTGGCCAACGGTGTCGGGCTCGCCGCCGGAGTGATGCGCGCGCCGTCGGGACGCGACCGCATCCGGGTTGTTCAGGTGGGTTACACTTTCCCGGTGCGGGACCGTGTTTACGCCGACTACAGTGCAGCGATGGAGCGCTCGCGATGGGCGTGACCGCTCCGGAGAGCGCGACGCGCATCCGGGTCGTGCTCGTTACCCACTATTTCCCGGCGCACCACGGCGGCGTGGAGCGGGTCGCCGGAGAGCTGGCTGTCCGGCTTGCGCGCGACGGCGCCGCGCGGATCGAATGGCATGCGAGCGATTGCGACCCGCCGCCGCCCGGCGCGCCGGGCGTGCAATGCGTGCCGGCGCGAAGCTGGAACGCGGTCGAGCGTCTCCTGGGATTTCCGTACCCGCTCTGGACGCCCGGCTCGCTGTGGCGGCTGGCGCGGGCGGCGCGCCGTGCCGACGTCGTCCACCTCCACGATTGCCTGTACCTGCCCAACCTGGTGGCTTACGCCGCCGCCCGGCTCGCGCGCCGCCCGGTGCTCGTCACGCAGCACGTGGGCTTTGTGCCGTACCGCAACCTCGTCCTGCGTGCAGCGCTCTCCGCGGCGAACCGGATTTTCGGATCGCTCGTGCTCGGGGGAGCGGCCCAGGTCGTCTTCGAAAGCGAAACGGTCCGCCGCTACTTCGCGCGCTTCGTGCGCTTCCGGGCCGAGCCGCTGCTCGTCCCGAACGGCGTGGACACCTGGGAATTCACCCCTGCCGCCCCGTCCCGCCGGCAGTCGCTGCGCGCCGGGCTGGGCGCGCGCGAGGGCGACCCGCTGCTCCTGTTCCTAGGACGATTCGTCGAAAAGAAGGGCCTCGCGGTGTTGCAGGAACTGGCGGAACGCGTCCCCCGCGCGCACTGGGTCTTCGCCGGCTGGGGCCCCCTGGATCCCGCCGCATGGGGCAAACCGAACGTGACGGTCGTGCACCGGCCCGGGAGTGCCCAGCTCGCGCCGCTGTACCAGGCGGCCGACCTGCTCGTCCTGCCGAGCGTCGGGGAAGGATTTCCGCTCTCCGTGCAGGAAGCCATGGCCTGCGGCACGCCTGCCCTCGTCGGAGACGAAACCGCCGCCGGCTGTCCCGGGTCCGGCGACGTGCTGCTGCGGGAAGCGGTCGGAAGCGGGGACACGGCGCAGCGCTGGGCCGCGCGCATCCAGGCACTGCTCGCCTCGCCGGCGGCGCTGGAAGCGCTGCGGCCGGCAGCGACCGAATTCGCGCGCGCGCAGTGGTCGTGGGAGGCGTGCATGACCCGCTACGCCGGGATCATCCGCGCCTGTCTCGCGATGCGCAATGATGCTGACTAGAGCCTGGAGGAGCCCACGAGCCGCTTCAGTGCGATAACCAGGCGGTTCGGCACCACGAACAGCACCAACGTGAGCGTGATGCCCGCATAGCTTTCCCAGCGCGCCGGATCGAAGTAACGCCATTGCACGCGCAATCGCGATCCCAGCTGGGTGCGGCGCTTCCTGAGCGAAACGCTGTCGGCTGCGAGAACCTTGGTGGTGAGCGGCTCCGGCACGCACGCGGCGCGGGTGCTGCCGATCACGCGGAAAAACAGGTCGTAATCCTCCGCTGCCGGGTAGGCGGTCGAGTACGACCCGATCCGGTCGAACACGCTGCGCCGGAGCATCACCGTCGGGTGCAGCAGGCAGCAAGCCAGATGCATCCGGCGCCGCACCCGTTCGTCGGTCCGCGGCGCCTCGAAACGGAAAACCGGACGGCCCCGCTCATCGACGAACCAGGCGTCGCTGCCGACGATGCCGACCTCCCCATGCCGCTCCAGGACATCCATTTGCCGGATCAGCCGCTCGGGATGGATGGTGTCGCCGGCATCGAGCCGCGCGACGTAATCGACCCCCATTTCCCGGGCAAGTTCGAGCCCGCGATTGAGGGCGGCCTCGATCCCGGCATGATGCGCCAGGCGCTCCACCCGCAGCCCCAGCAGTGGGTAACGCCCGGGCGGCTCGGCGAGGGGTTGATCGCTGCCGTCGTCCACCACCAGCGTGCACAGCCGCTCGGGCAACCGCGCCTTCGAGAGCGAATCCAGGCTCTCGCGCAATGCGTTGCCCCCGTTGTACACCGGCAACAGGATCATCACGAACGGGGCCGGCTTCATGTGGTCTCGTCTGCCCGAATGATATTGCATCCACAGGATGCATTCACCAGGCGGCCTTCGCGCGGTGCGCTTCAATGGCGGCCGCATAGATCTCACGGTACTGCCGCGTGACGATGCCCGGCGACCACAGCCGCTCCGCCCGCTCCCGAGCCTGGGCCCGCAGCCTCAGGTGACGCTCGCGGTCTTCAAGTACCCAGGCAATCCCGCGCGCGAGATCCGCGGGCAGGAAAGGCTCCGCCAGGTAGCCGGTCACCCCGTGCTCGACTGCATCCGGTAGTCCCGTGACCGCGAAGGCGACGACCGGACAGCCGCAGCCTTGCGCTTCGGTCGCCATTTGCGGCAGATTCTCCTGGCGCGACGGCACCACCGTGACGTCAACTGCTCCGTACAAGCACGCCAAGTCGGTCGTGTCATGGACGTGTCCGAGCCACCGGACCGGCAAGGCTAACTTCGGTGCTGGCGCCGGCTCGTTTTCGCCGGCCACGATGCACATGAGATCAGGGCGGTCGGCTGCGAGGAGTTCAAGCGCCGCCACGAAAAGATCCCACCCTTTTCGTGGATCGCCGGTACCGCCGGCAGCGCCGAAGAGCAGAAGCGGAACGTCCGGCGGCAAACCCAGTTTGTCACGCGCCAAAATCTTGGAGTACGGTCGAAACGCGTCGGTATCAAGAACATTCGGCACAACCGAGACCGGCCAATCCTGCATCAGAGCACTAGAGCGCGCGCAGTCGGCGAGCCAGCGGCTCGGCGCGACGATCTGGTACGGCCGCCAAGCGTTACTTTTGCGTCGCCACACCCAAGCATCAATATCGAGCCCACCGGCGGTGGCATCCCGCGTGCTAACTGCATATCCTCTCCGCCATCGGGCACCAGCGCCGTCTGGCGCGTAGTGCTCCGCGCCGCAGAACGGCCACATGTCATGCATCGTCCACACGACCGGCTTCGTGATTCGGCCGATTTCCGCCACCGACATCGTTTCATCCCCGATCCAGTGCAGGTTGACGACGTCGGCATCGCTGCGATTGACCACCCGACCCAGTCCTGATGGAAGCAACGCCAGCGACCGCCACTCCTTGTCCGGCGCCCGCTGCAGGCGGCGCATCAGCGCAATCGCGAGCCCGGGGCGTATCTGGCTCCACGCGGTTGCGAGCGCGCCGACGGGCCCCGTCACCGTGGGGTCGGTCGAATCCTTGATTCCGACCCACATGCGACTCGTCTGCCCGTCCGCGTTGAGCGCGTGATGCAGCTGGTAGCCGGCGCGCGCCGCTCCCCCGCGAGCATCCGAGCGGCTGACTATCAGGACTTTCACCGCCTGGTCGCCTGCATCATCTGGTTAACGCACGCTCCATCGTTGCGGCTGCCCAATGAGGCGCCGGTACCAATCGGCGATCCTATGACCAACCGGCGCGGGCATGAGCCCAACCACCACCTTGGCGACAAGCAGCAACAACTCGATCAGCCGGTGGCCTAGGGGCGGGACCAGTACCAGCTCCCTGTTCATGGTGCGAATCTCCCGCGCCAACGCGAGCACGTTTCGCAGACTCATGGTTACGCCCCCGATGGGCGTGCGACAGACGACTAGGGAAACGTGCAGCGGCGGCTTGCGCAACGCGTAACGCAGAAGGAAGTGGGCGTCCCCGGCAAGGCGGTAGCGCGCATCGAATCCCTGGCCGCCGGCGAACAGCGAACGATGGTGAAACGTCGCTGCGTGGGGAGGCAATGCCGGGCGGCCGAGCTCCCAGCTGCCCGCGAGCTCCGCCCACGGCTGCCCGACTTCCTCGAGATCCTGCCTCCCGGCCTGGCTGATATAGATCAGCTTGCCGTACACGAGATCATGGACGGGATGCGCGGCGGAAAGATGGCCCGACAGGACTGCCAGCGTATCCGGGGTGGGAAATTCGTCCCCGGCGCCGAGAAACAGCAGCCACTCGCCGCGCGCCAGCGCGCAGGCCTTGTTCCAGGCGTCGTAAATCCCGTTGTCAGGCTCGCTCAGCCAGCGGGCGATCAGATACTCGTGCTGGCGCAGTAGCGCCTGCGTCCCGTCGGTCGAGCCGCCGTCGACGACAATCCACTCGAACGACGCTCCGCGCTGCGCGGCGACCGAGACTGCCGTACGCGGAAGCTGGTCAACGGCATTGAGCGTTGACGTGATAATCGAAATCAGGGGCGGCGTTTCACTCATGTCTGCGTGATTATCTGGTTTTCATCATGGCCCGGAAACCCGGCTCACGTGTTTTCTCCAGATCGCCTGGAAGACCGAAGCAAACTGCGGCGCAGTCGGCACGGGCCCCGGTGCTCCCGGCCGAAGCGCGGCGTGCAGCCGCTGCAGGAGCTCGTCAGCATGCAAGCCCTCCAAGGACATCGCCTCCAGACCATGGCGGCGTGCGATTGCCGCTGACTTTCCATTGCCCATCGTGTAGTCGATTGCGACCAGGGGCTTCGACAAGGCCATCGAGAAGACTATCGAATGGAAGCGCATCGCGAGACAGGCATCCGCGTCCTTCAGGCGCTGCACATACTCAAGGGGGCCGAGATCCTTGCCGATCGTCGAAGTATCGACCGCCGCTCTCAGGCGGGGCGTGGCGCGGGCCAGTCGCCAGTAAAGAAGGCGGTCATCACCGCCGACGTCGTGCGTGCAAAAGGGAATCGGCACGATCTTCAGGCCCGCGACCTCGTGCGCCAACCGGTCGAGCGCCCGCACGAGCGCTTGCTCGAAATCCGCCCGGATTCTTTCCGCGCGGCGCGCGGTCAAGTGTGGCGCGTACTGGTAATACGGCCATTCGCGCAACCCGAGCGCGAGGACCCGTGGCCGTTCGCGTTCCATCCTTGCCCCATCAGCCATGGCCAGCGCCCATCCCATGGCGGGATCCTCCGTCACCCGGTCGTCCGGGTCCGCAATGCCGAGCCGCCCCGCGGCCTGGCGGGATTCCTCGTCGCGGAAGATGCGGGCCGAGGCGGCTGAAAGCAACGCCGCGATGGAACGGCGGTATTCCGGACTGCCGAGCGGTCCCACTCCGCAACCGGCCACGAGAGCCGGGATGGCGCGTTCCCGCGCGCGCGCGAAAAGAGCTTCCATAGCGGCGACAGGAGAGACCGCCATGAGCGGCCCACCGCCGAAAACCAGGGCGCTGACACAATGGATCTCGGAAAGAGCACGCTCGACGTCCATGACCGTGCATCCTTGCAACTCCGGGAGCTCGGCGATGGTAAGCCGTGTCAGCTGGGGTTCCAGGGAAGCGATCCAGATGGGCGCCTGTGGCGACTCCCGGCGAATCGCGGTGACGATCGCGGCGAGTATTGCTTTGTCGCCGAGCGTCTCCGTGCCGTACCAGCCGCAGATCAGCACCGGTGCCGGAGCGCCGACTGGCGCTGGTGCCGGCGGCAGACTCGCTCCCGCAAGCCGGCGTCGCTCTTGAGCAAAGGCGCGTTCCTCCCTCCAACGGGCGATCCGAGTCAATGCCGAATACAGTGGCGTATTGCGCAGGATCTCGCGACTCATGCCGAATCTGTTCGACAACGCCTCGGCGAACAGGAGGGCTTGCTGCCACCCCCCCGGCGGCCCGACATAGTCGTGCGCGCAGCCGGCGCATTTCTCCGCGAGGATACGGCGCAAGACCTCGCGACCGCCATAGTACAGCCGCTCCGCCGAAGTGTCGCACGCGTCCCCCAGAACATCGCTCTGGACAGCGCAATACATCAGTTCCCCACGGGAGGTCACGGTCACGCCGCGATGCTGCCAGTCGCACCCGGCGCGCCGCGGCGAGCGGTATAGCACCTGCGCGGCAAGCGAGCGGTAAAAAAACCGTTGCTGCAAGGAAGGCTCGTACTCGCGCGTCAGTCCGACGAGGAATTGGGCGATGTGCCAGCGCTCGCTATCGTCCAGCGCAAACGGATGCGTGTCGAGCCACGTGCTCTTGCCGATCGTCCTGGGTGGAGGCGGCGCAAGGTTGTAAAGCCTCCTGTGAGGCACACCCAGGCGGAACTTGACGTACACGCCGCGCGCCATGCAAAAATCGAGCAACTCGTGAAGACCATGCACGTTATCGCGGATGACGGTGCAGCCGACGCGCACGTCGACGTCATCGCCAAGCGACAGGACATAATCCAGCACGCGGACCGCTTCCTCGAAATTGCCGGGCGCGCCACGAACGCGATCGTGTACCGTACCGACACCGTCGAGCGAAACCATGACGTCGAGCCGGCCGCCACGCGCGGTCACCCGCTTGGCAAGCGCGTCGATGCGCGCAATGGCGCGGCCCGAGTGAAGACCATTTGTAATGAGCGATACGGAACGCAGGCGCGGCATGCCGTCGAAAAGTGCATCCGCGAGTTCCGGAAGATCGTGCCGCAAGGTGGGTTCGCCGCCATTCATTCCCACCACCACCACTTTGCGGAATAACGGGTCGGAAAACACACGACGCGCCTGCTCCGGCGAGATCTGCTTGTCGAGCTTCTGCTGCCAGATGTTGCACATCTGACATTTTGAATCGCATACGTCGTTGACCGGAAACTGCACGACAACCGGCGGCTCGATCGGCCACGGACGCGGTTGCGCGATATAGCGCAACGTGCGCAACACGCCTATTGCCCGCGTCATCAGGCCAGTTATCACCATGCGAAGGCACGCAACTTGTCCCGCCCGATTTCGCGCATCGCGGGATCGATAAAGTCATAGACGAGATAGGCGATCGCGAAGGCTGCAAGCGTGGCCCAGGCGGCTCCAAGGGCGCCATAGGGTGGTATCAGCCAGAAATTCAAGCCAACGTTCACCACGGCGCCCACCAGATTACGCCGCAGGTTGAGGTGACCCAGACGATTCGCCATCAGCCATGCGCCGGAAGCAATGCCGAGCGACATGAAAAGCCCGCACCATATCTGCACGATGAGGACCGGACCGGCAGATAGATATTGCGGGCCATACAGGACGCCGACGATGAGATCGGCGCCGATACTGACAGCAACGCCGGCGGTAATAGCCAGCCAGATCATCGAACGATAGAGTTCCGTCACCCGCGCGCGCGCGCGGCCTGGATCCGAATTTCGGAGCCGGACGATCGCCGGATAGTTCGAGGCGACGATCGCGACCGGTATGAAGTACCAGGCCTCGGTGAGCCGTGCGGATACCGCCATGATGCCCACCTCCGCCGGGCCACGCATGGCTTCCAGCATGATCTGGTCCAGCCTCATGAAAGCCAGGCCGCTGAATCCCGCGACGATCTCCAGACGGGACTCGGCGAACAGCCGCCGGGCGATCGACATGTCGGCCCGACCCGGCCGGAAGGGACGGTTTGCCGTCAAGTACAAAAAGATAAGAGCCCCGGCAAGGAAGATCCAGTCAAGAAGGCAGGCGAACGCGAGCATCATCACGCCGGCCCCATGAAACAGCAATCCGGCCTTTATCCCGCTCGACACCATGAAAGCAAGCATCCTCGTGCGTGCAACCTCTCGAGAGCGCAGCTTCGACTGGAAGAGCAGCTCGATGACGTCGAACGCGGAAAAGAAATAGCCGAAAACCAGGATTGCCACCAACCCCGCGTTATGCGGAGCTATCAGGAGGCATGCGAGCACTGCGAGTACTGACACCGCGGCGCCGCACGACAATCGCATCACGATGGCGGTGGCGATCAAGTCCCGCTCCGCGCCGGCCTCCGCCAGGGACAGTTCGCGGACGACGATCCGGTTCAATCCGAGGGTCGTCACGATTCCGAAAAGCGCATGCAGCGAGAGCGCGAAGCTGAGACTCCCCAGGCCCTCCACGCCGAGCGAGCGGGCGATCCAGATGCCGAGCAGCAAGGCGATGAATTGCTGAACGACGTGCTCGCCCATGATCCACCGCGTGTTCTTGCGGATTCTAGAAGGGGTATCTCCTTCGGCGATGCCTCCGCCGCCTGTTGCGCTCATTCGGGCATTCCCGGCCCGGGCCGCCGCATGCTGACCTCGAACTTTCGCCGAGGACCGCTCGGGGCAGGCCAGTCGACGGTACGCGACTTTTCCTTGCTAACTTTGTCCTGGAAACGATCGACCGCGCGCATGCGCCAACCCGCATGACCGGCACTCGCCATAGCGTAACGGCCCGGCAACGAGGTGTTCTTCATGGCTATAATGGGCGCGTGAGCGACGCCCTGCCTAGTATCCAAACGGCTTATGGTAACTTGGGGGGGCCGGGATACGTGAGTCATTTCGCCCGTTTCAGCATCGACGTGGTTCACCCGCGCCTGCACGGACTGCGCGATTGAAAACCGACCGGGAAACCCTCGCTGTCGCGCTCTTCAGCCTGGCTCTCTGTGCCGTCATCGGGCTGACGTTCGCGCACCAGAGGGCGAGCGTCGGGAACTCCTTCGAGTTGCCGGCCTACAGCCATCTCATCCTGTTCCAGGATTACTACGTCATCGTTCCGTTCATGGCCGTGCTGGCGGCCGCCTGGTTCGCGCCGGTGCGCTCCGCCGGCCTCTGGCTGGCGCAGGTGTGCGGATCGCGCGTCTGGCTGGTGGCGGGCGTCACGACCGTGGCGCTCGCCTTCGGCAGCCAGGCCGTGTACCACGCGCACCCGCTATCCCTCGACGAATACGCGGTCGTGTTCCAGAGCCGCGCCTTCGCCGAGGGCAAGCTGACCGGGTTGTTCCCGCCGCCGCTCATCGACTGGCTGGTCCCGAAGTGGTTCCAAGGACGCTTCCTCACCCTCGATCGCGAAAGCGGCATGGTCGCGACGGTGTACTGGCCCGGCTTCGCGCTGCTGCTCACCCCGTTTACCGCGCTCGGTGCGCCCTGGCTGCTGAACCCCATACTGGGCGGCGCCAGCGTGCTGGTGATGCACCGCCTGGCGCTCGCCCTGTTCGGCAGCGCCGAGCGCGCCGGCCTCGTGGTGCTGCTCACCCTCGCCTCTCCCGCCGTCACGGTCAACGCGGTGTCCTACTACTCGATGCCGGCGCACTTCGTCGCCAACGGGCTCTTCGCGCTGTTGCTGCTGCCGCCGGCATCCATGGGCCGGACGTTCGCCGCCGGCATCGTCGGGTCCTTTGCGCTGGTCCTGCACAATCCGGTGCCACACCTGCTGTTCGCGCTGCCGTGGATCGCGTGGATCGCGCTGCAGCCCGGCCGCTGGAAACGGCTTGGCGCGCTGGCGGTCGGATACCTGCCCCTGTCGCTCGTGCTGGGATGGGGATGGGCCATATTCCTGCACGGCCTGGGTTCCCCCGCCGGCTTCGGCGATCTCGCCACGCCTGGTGGCGCCGCCGCCACATTCATGAGCCGGCTGGGCAGCGTGATGGGCTGGACCTCCACGACCGGGCTGAACGTTCACTTGCTGAATCTCGCCAAGCTCTGGCTCTGGGCGGTCCCGGGACTGGTGACGGTGGCGCTACTGGGAGCGTGGCGGCTGCGCGGAGATCGGGGCGTCTGGGCGGCGCTCATCGGCTCGGCGCTGCTGACCTACATCGGCTACTTCCTGGTGCAGTTCGACCAGGGCCACGGCTGGGGCTACCGCTATTTTCATTCGGCATGGCTGGTCCTGCCGCTGCTCGCGGCCGCGGCCATGGGCGGGCCGGGTCGAACCACCGATACGCCGCCGCAGGCTGTTCCCGGGAAATCCACCCTGGCAGGGTACCTGGCCGGGTGCGCGGTGCTCAGCCTGGTCGTCCTGACGGCCTTCCGGGCGTCGCAGGTCGAATATTTCATCGATCGTCATCTCGCGCAACTTCCCGAGGCGCCCCACGGCGAGACGAGAATACGCATCGTCAATATCGCAAGCGGCTATTACGGCGGGGACCTGATCCAGAACGACCCTTACCTGCGCGGGGAAATCATCTTCGGCTCGCGCGGCAGCAGCGCCGACGCCGTGTTGATGGGGCTGGCCTTTCCCGACTACCGGATGCTCTCGTCGGACCAGCGCGGCACCGTATGGGGGATCGCACGACAGTGACCGGCGGGACGTGGGGTCCGGAATCGCCGGACTCAGTTCTTGAAGGGTGAGGGAAAAATCACCAGCAGCGCCTTCAGGTCCAGTTCCTGGAACCGTTTCTCGATTGCCGCTGGCGCAGCGGAATCGTGCGATACGTTGATGGAAAGATCCCAGCTGTAGAGCGCCATTCCCCGCGCTTTCGCCCACTCCGCCAGCCACCGATTCATGAAAGGTTTGAGGCGCCATTCGAAAGAAATAGCCGTATATCCCCCCTGCTCCAGGGTCCTGCGCAGCACGCCGGCCAGCTTTTCATGCAGGCCGCCACCGTTTCGGTCGGCACGTAGTAGGCGTGCTCGAAGCCGGCGTCCGCCAGGCGCTTCGTTTCCGGAAATACGGCATCCGGCCCGGTCTCCACCAGGGCGCGCGCGCGAATGTTGAACTTGCGATCGAGATCGATGAGGCATTTTGTCGCCTCGTGGATGTTTTCCGGTGTCGCGTTCTTCCAGTCCAGCCAGAGCTTCAAGGCAGGCCGGCGCGACGCCGCCTCGAGCATTTCCTCCAACGACAGAGACAGATCCCGCGCCGGCGGGTGGTGGACGTGAAAGCACCGCCCGGCGCCAACGAAGACGAGGTCCATCTCCACGCCGCTGAATATCGCCGCCGATTCGAGAAGTGATCCGATCGTGTTCACGCGGTGGGCCCACACGGCGTCCCGACGCGGCCCGAGGGCGCTTGCGTTCGCTTCCGCGTTCTCTCGAATATCGTTGGCGGGCGCCCACCGGTCGAACTCGATGGCGCCGCCGAGCGAGACCCTGTCGACATCGGCGAGATCCCGGCTGAAGATACTGTGCCGGGCCTCGACACCCGGATGCCGGATATCGAGAAGGTCCGCGAGCGAATGGAAGAGGCGCGCCGTCGAATAAGGGCGGCCGGCATTCGCGCGCGCGGCGGCCAGCTTGGCGGGATACCACCGCGCGAACGCATCGTTCGCCCACACCAGGAACGGTATCTCGATATGATAGCTCGAGTGCCGGAAGCTTTCGTGCCCGGTGCCGAGCAGAGGCGCTTCGCCGTGGTCGCTGAAGTAGACGACCGCCGCGGGCCCGTCGATTTTCTCGGCAGCGGCGACGATGCGCTCGACCAGCCAGTCGGCGTATCGAATACCGTTGTCGTAGCAGTTGACGTCTTTCGGTTCGGCCGCGGTGCCGAAAAATTTCGCTCCGAGCGCGCCCTCGAAATACCGGAACCGCGCGTCGTAGTTCGTGCAATAGGGCCAGTGATGTCAGTACGACGGTGAGCGCGGGGACGGTGTAGGAATGGGGGGATATCACGTCGGTCAGCAGGATCCATTGCGCCGCGCGCGCATCCAGCCATGGCGTCGTGTCGCGAAAATAGCCGTACCGCCCCATGTGGCGACGCGTGATGCTTTCCCCGATGACCACGATGACCGTGCCCTGGAAGTCGGACGCGGCTTCCAGGGCCGGCCTGGCCCGGCCCGCTTCGAGCATCGAGCGGAAGGCGCTTCGCTCGGCCCTGTATTGCGATACATAAACCTGCACCGGCGCGAAGATGGATATGGCGGCGACATGCGCCGACATCGCGCCGGCCACCACGACCGAGAACAGGGAAACAGTGGCAACCAGGCCCGGCCGGACGGCGCGCGCGCGCGGAAAAGCAACCGCGAGTAAAAGGGCGATCACCGCAACTGTCGCGGCGTCGACGGGAGACACCAGCCGCCGCAGGTAAGCGAGCGCCTCCGCCGGGTCGGTTTGCGCCACCGCCCGCATGGCATCGGCGCCTACCAACCCGCCGGAGTTGATGAAAAGGCCGTGGAAGAGCAGCAGCAGCAACAGGACGGCCGCGAAAGGGATGTAGAGAACGAGTCCCGGCACTCGGGTCCAGGACGGCGCGCCGGACAGGAGGCCCGCCAATGCTCCATGCACCAGGGACAGGCCGACCGCCAGGACAAGATGATCATCGGGACCGCCATTCCCGCCGCGCAGGCACTGCCAGGAAACGATGAACCAGATGCAGGCGTAAATTCCCGCGCGAAGGGCGACCGGGCGGCTCATGTCGAGGGAGCGGCCATGCTTCGGGAGGGGCTTCCAAAGCACCGTTAGTCCCCGGTGAAATTCCCGTTTCGCGACGTGACCATGGCAAGCAGAAACGAGCTGAACAGGAGGTTCAGCCCGAGCACGATCATCGTCGTCGCGACAAACGCGAGATGCACGGTGTCCTCCATTGCGGCGCCCGGATGGGCCAGCCGGCTGGCGAGTATCACGCCGTCGATGACCAGCCCGGAGAGCATCAGCAGCGCCCCGGCGATCAGCCCGGATTCCAGGGTGTAGCGCCCCGCCAGCAACCTCAACGTGCGGCTTTTCAGCGCCGGGTAGCGCTGCGCCATGATCGCCTTCGCGAGCACGCCCAGGTTAATCACGTTGAAACCGACGAGCGAGAGCATCGCGCCAAGCGCAAGGTAGTGGATGCCGAAGTTCAGGCCGCCGATGCTCACGGGACCGGCGACCAGGGCCGCCTGCAGCAGGAAGCCGGCGCCGAGCAGCACGGCGCCCGGCGCGAGATACAGGTAGTCGGGGGCGTGCGTCAGGATGAAGCGCAGGTGGCGCCAGCCGTCTCGAAACGTCCTGAGATGCGACGGCCGGCCGCGCTTGTCCGGATAGAGTCGCGTCGGCACCTCGGTGATGCGCAGCCCCTGGTGGGCGGCGCTCGCGATCATCTCGGTCGCGAACTCCATGCCGTCGGAACCGGTCCTCATGCGCTCGAAGGCGTCCCGGGTGAAAGCGCGCATACCGCAATGCACGTCGCCGACCCTTACCCCGAACGCAAGCCGCGTGAACGCCGACAGCAGCGGATTGCCCACGTAGCGGTGCAGAAACGGCATGGCGCCCGGAAGGATGCCACCCTGGAAGCGGTTGCCCACGACCAGGTCGTAGCCCTCGTCGATCTTGCGCACGAACGGGCCGATCGCCGACCAGTCGTAGGAGTCATCGGCGTCCGCCATCACGATGACGCGGCCCCGGCTCGCCTCGATCCCCTTCCTGAGCGCGGCGCCGTAGCCCTTGACCGGCTGCAGCACGACCCGGGCGCCGGCCGCGCGCGCGAGTTCCGCCGAGCGGTCGGTCGAACCGTTGTCGGCCACGACGACTTCGCCCGTCATGCCCAGGTCCAGGAACGCCCGCCGCGCCTTCTCGACGCACACGCCGATGCTGCGCTCCTCGTTGAGGCAAGGAATCACCGCCGAAACCACGATGGACTCGTCCACGTGCCCTGCTCCGGATAGCGCGTTGCTCATTGGGCGCCCGAACTTTCCTCGTGATACTCGTCGTCGACGTTCACGTTCCAGATCGGCGCCTTGTCGCTGCTGCCCGCGAGGATCGCGGCGGCGGCGAGCCTGGCCGACAGCATCGAGTGATCCTGGTTGTTGTAGCGGTGCATGCCGTTGCGCCCAACGAGGAAGAGATTCGGGAAGGCGTCCAGGTATCCGCGCAACTCGTCGAAAGAGCCGTAGGTGCCGAAGTAGCCCGGGTAGGCCTTGGGCATGCGGATGACGACGCAGTCCAGCCCGTCGTCCGGATGGGCGAGGCGCAACTGCTGCAGTTCGCGGATGCCCAATCGTTTCAGCTCGTCGTCCGAAGCCTCCCACAACTCGTCGCCTTCGCTGCAGAAATACTCCATGCCGATCCACACGGTGTCCGGGTCCTTCACCAGGTAGGGGCTCCAGTTGTTGAAGACCTGCAGCCGCCCGACTTTGACGCCCGGCTCCTGGATGTAGATCCAGTTGTCCGGCACCAGGTTGAGCGGCCCTTGCCCCGCGGGCGTGCGCATGAGCCGGCGCAGCAGCACGCCGACGGTGATGAAGTCGCGGTACTGGAGGCCGGCGGCCACTTCCCGCGGACGCGGCGGCGCCCCGGGCGACAGGCCCAGCACGAGCTCGCGCACGGGCATGGTGGAAATGAAGCAGTCCGCCTCGTAGCGTTGCTCCGCGCCTCCCGCCCCGGCCGCGCGCACCGCGCGAATCCGCCCGCCGCCGTGCTCGATGTGCCTGACGGCCGCGTCAAACACGATCTTCACGCCGCGCGCTCGCAGCCGTTCGGCGGTGACTTCCCACATGAGGCCCGGGCCGTACTTCGGGTACAGGAATCGCTCGATCAGCGATGTCTGTTGCGCCGCCCCGAAGTCATCGGCGCGGCGACGGAACAGCTTGAGCAGCGCGTGACGCAGCGCCGTGCCGATCGACAGGCTTTTCACCCGCTGCGCGCCCCACTGCGCGCTGATCCGATCGCACGGCGTTCCCCAGACCTTTTCCGTGTACTCCTTGAAGAACTGCCGGTACAGGCGGGCGCCGAAACGGTTGATGAAAAAATCTTCGAGGCTGCGCTCCGGGCGGCGCGGAAACAGCTTCGACCACAGGTAGCTCGCCCCGAACGCCGCACAACGCCACAGCCCGAGCTTGAGCGCGGTCTCGAAGTCCGCCTTCAGCGGGTAATCGAAGAACTTGCCCTCGAAATAGATGCGCGACAGGCGCCGGCGGACCAGCATCACCCGCGGATCGGATTCGCTCGCCGTGGGCGCCTCGGGCAGCGCGCGCCGCATGCCCTGGTATGCGAGCCGCAGCTCCCCGCCCGGATCCCCGCGCAGGTCCTCGGTGAGCGTCGGGTCGGTGGCCAGGGGCAGCATGCGCAGCCACCAGTTCATGACCCAGTCCGACTTCGAGAAAAAGCGGTGGCCGCCGATATCGATGCGGTTGCCCTTGTAGTTGACCGAGCGCGACAGGCCGCCCACTTCGCTGGTGGCTTCGAGCACCACGATCTCGCCGACCCCGGCTTCCGCCAGCTCGTGGGCCGCCGTCAGGCCCGCGGGCCCAGCGCCGATGATGACGACGCGCACAGACATGGTCGGTACCTATTTCTTCGTGAACAGGAGCAGCTTGCGCAGGACAAAGTTGAAGCAGAACACGATGGCGGTCGAGGCCAGCTTGGCAAGCTCGTAGGAAAGAAAAAGCAGCTCGACGCCGGCATAGAGCGCCGCCTGGTTGAGCGCCATCCCGCCGATGCCGATCATGGCGAAGATCGCGAACTCGACGCGGGCGTCGGCGAGCCTCCGGTTCCCGAACACCCAGCGGATGCTGAGCACGTAGATCGTCGCCAATCCGAGCGCGAACGCGACCGGCGCCGCCAGGAGGTAATGGATGTCGGCCGCGCGGATCAGCGCGACGTAGAGGCCGAAATCAACCACGAACGCGACAGCCGAAGCGGCGAAATAACGCGCCCCCTCGCCCATCAAGCCACGCAGCGTGTCAGTGCGCGCCGTAGCCATCCAGCCCTCCCCCGACTTTCACCGGCTGGACCTGCGTGCCGGCGTCCCTGATTTTCAGCAGGGCCGATCCGATCGCGCCGCCGCCGGGCTTGCGCGCGTGGACGACGTCGGCCTGCCCGGACATGGCCGCCATGCCGGCCCGCCACGCGGCGTCGCTGATCGTGTCACGCGGATGGTAGGTGCTCAGGTACAGATAATCCGGGTCGGCGCGGCGCACCGCCTGCCGGTAGTCCTCAGGCGGGAGGCCCGCCGGCGGCGCCGGGATGCCGCGGCGACCGGCAAGTAATGCAATATAGGAAGGCACCACCCACATGATACGGTCTTCGGGCCCGGTGAGCCTGCGGATCGCCTCCATGTCCTCCATCAGGTCGAGATGAATCCGGACGCGAGCGCGCGCCTCATCGAGGTCCGGCGTTCGATACCAGTCGACTATCCCGGCATGGCGGCCTTGCATTTTCGCGCGCTGGTGCATGAAGCCGAGCGCCGGCGCAGCCAGGCTGATCAGCAGCAGCGCCAGCACACCGTGCCCAAGAGCGGGCGGGCGCCCGAGCATGCGCATCACGGCCTGGCCCGTCCAGAAGGCATACAGGATCAGCACCGGCAGAACGGGAAAAAGAAAGCGCGTCATCTGGTCGTAGAACGGCCATAGCAGAAACGTCGCGAGATAGCCCGCCGTCATCCAGGCATCCGGCCTGCCGGCAACGAAGCGCATCGTCACGCCGGCGAGCGCCAGCGCGCCGACGGCGCCGACGAGGACGACCCGCAGAGGCCGTCCTTCTTCCCAGAACAGCAACAAGGCGCCGGCCCAGGCTTCGGCCAGGGAGTGCACTTGCTTCAGGAGGCTGTGTCCAAGCGCCGCCCAGGGATGGTCCGCGGAGAAGATCGCGTGCCCGCGCTCGAACACGATGCGCAGGTAGTCGTCGGCGGTTTCCGTGGGGCGCAGCAGCACCCACGAGAAATAGGCCAGCGCCGTGAGAAACGCGGGCAGCAGCGCGCGGGCCCGCGCCGCAAGCGGACGGTCGCGCCGCGATAGCGCCCATAAGGCGTAGGCCACGACCACCACGACCCCTACCGCCCGCGTCAGGGCCAGCGCGGACATCAGGGCCGCCAGGATCCACGGCCGCTTGCGATCGTTCGCTTCCGTTTCCAGGACGCATAGCACGGCGATCAGCAGCAGGCAGAACAACGGCTCGCTCAAAATGCCCTGGACGTGGATCCACGGCGACGGCAGCAGCACGGTCACGGCCACGACGGCAACCGCGGCCCACCGGTTGCCGAGCCAACGCACGCCCAGCAGGTAGAGCAGGGGCAGGCAGGCCGCGAAGAGCAGGGCCGTGATCGCGTGGGCGACCGCCATGTCATGGGCGCCGCCGGCCAGCGCCAGCACCAGGGGAAACAGCGGCGGGTAAAACGCCTCGCGTGCGAACGCCTCCGCCACGGGCGGCAACGCCGGCTGCCACGGCGAGAATACCTGCGCCATCACGAGATAGCTGACGCTGTCGTCGGCGAACGTCGACAGGCCCGGCTGCCATACGAATGCGGCGCAGACCAGCGCGAAAACCGAAGCGATGATGGCCGCCGCGAGGTTCGGCAGGATTGGATTGTCAGCCATTACCGTCCGGGATTCTACCCGGCGTGGGGCAAAAGCGCTCCAATGTGCCATGACGACGGAGTTTTAGCAGGCTGTTTCCCGGGAAAACCGGGAAGGGGAATTTGGTAAACTACTTCGATGAAGGTCGTCATTCTGGCCGGCGGTCTCGGCAGCCGCATCAGCGAGGAAACCTCGGCCCGGCCCAAGCCGATGGTCGAGATCGGCGGCCGTCCCATGCTGTGGCACATCATGAAGATCTATTCCGCTTTCGGCCTGAACGATTTCATCGTCTGTCTCGGTTACAAGGGTTACATGATCAAGGAATACTTCGCGAATTACTTCCTGCACATGTCCGACGTGACCTTCG
>CAYSRR010000004.1:14444-33881 GCA_964433375.1 uncultured Streptomycetaceae bacterium | reverse complement strand
CGTTCCGCGCCGAGGTGGAGCGCTACGGGCACTACTCGGTCGCCGGCGAGTTCGTCTACGACCGCCCGTTCCAGTGGGGCTCCAAGCGCACGGGCCCGGATCTGCATCGCGTCGGCGGGCGCTACTCCGACGACTGGCACAGGCTGCACCTGCTCGACCCGCGCAGCGTCGTGCCGGAGTCGAACATGCCGTCCTACCCGTGGCTCGCGAGCACGGCCGCCAACGCGGAGGACGTCGAGGCCAAGCTGCGCGCGCTGCGCCGGCTGGGCGTGCCGTACGACGACGCCGAGATCGCGAAAGCGCGGGCCGACCTCAAGGGCAAGACCGAGATGGACGCGCTGATCGCCTACCTGCAGGTGCTCGGCACCGCCATCAAGCACAAGCAGTAGCACGGCCCCCTCGACCCTCGACACCCGACACTCGACACTCGACACTCGACCCTCGACCCTCGACACCCGGCACCGACATGGACATCAATATTCTCAGAACCCTCATCACCGTCGCCTCGCTGGCGGCATTCCTGGGCATCGTGTGGTGGGCCTACGCGCCCTCGCGCAAAGGCCGGTTCGAGCGCGACGCGCTGCTGCCGTTCGCCGAGCAGGACGACGAGCGCGCCCCCGGTTTTCGCGATGGCGCCCCTCACCCCTTACCCCTCTCCCGAGTGGAGAGGGGAAATGGACGGCGGGATTCGGTCGTGCGACCGATTCCCGTGGACAAGGAGGAGGGGCGATGAGTCTCTTCACCAGTGATTTCTGGGATTTCTACATCGCGGTGATCAGCCTCGTTTCGATCGTGGGCTGCGCGGTGCTGCTCAAGGCACAGAGCGTGAGCCGGTCGTCCGGCACCGGCAAGGCGGCGGAGACGTCGGGGCACGTCTGGGACGAGGACATCACCGAGTACAACAACCCCCTGCCGCGCTGGTGGGCGTGGATGTTCTACCTGACGATCGCGTTCTCGCTCGTCTACCTCGTGCTCTACCCGGGCCTGGGCAGCTACGCCGGCAGGCTCGGGTGGACGCAGGTGAAGCAGTTGGAGGACGAGACGCGGGCGGCCGACGCCGTCTTCGGCCCGCTCTACGAGCGCTTCGCGGCGCAGGACATCCCGGCGCTGGCGAAGAACGCGGAGGCGCTGGCGATCGGCCAGAAGCTGTTCCTCAATCATTGCGCGCAATGCCACGCCTCGGACGGCGGCGGCAGCCGCGGCTTTCCCAACCTGACCGACCGCGACTGGCTGTGGGGCGGCACGCCCGAGGCGATCAAGGCCTCGATCGCGGACGGGCGCACCGGCACGATGACGCCGATGGCGGCGGCGATCGGCGGCGACGAGGCGGCGCGCGACGTCGCGCATTACGTGCTGAAGATCGCGGGCCGCACCTATGACAGCCTGCGCGCGCACAACGGCGAGTCGAAATTCAAGGCGTTGTGCGCGGCCTGTCA
Source organism: uncultured Streptomycetaceae bacterium (assembly GCA_964433375.1). Taxonomy (GTDB): domain Bacteria; phylum Pseudomonadota; class Gammaproteobacteria; order Burkholderiales; family SG8-41; genus SG8-41. Next base: position 32,445 of record CAYSRR010000004.1, on the reverse strand, counting down.
CGGCGCCGAGGGCAAGGGCAACCCGCAACTCGGCGCGCCCAACCTCACCGACGATATCTGGCTGCACGGCGGCACGCAGGACGCGATCGTCGAGACCATCGTGAAAGGGCGAACGAGCCAGATGCCGGCGCACAAGGACATCCTGTCGGCCTCGAAGATCCACCTGCTCACGGGCTACGTCTATTCGCTGTCGCAGGGCGGCGCTCCGCCCGGGCGCTAGCGACAGGGGAGAAGGCATGGCTCAACCTTCCCTCGGGGCGACCGGCACAAAAACAAGAAACACGACGACACAGGCGGACGCGGACGTCGTCGAGACGCAGCTGTACGCAGCCGACAGGAAGATCTACCCGCGCGCCGTGACCGGCTGGTTCGCGGCGTGGCGCTGGGCGTTCGTGTGGGCGACCCAGATCGTGTTCTACGGCCTGCCCTGGCTCCTGTGGAACGACCGCCAGGCGGTGCTGTTCGACATCGTCCACCGCAAGTTCTACATCTTCGGCCTGGTGTTCTGGCCGCAGGACATCATTTACCTCGCGGTCCTGCTGATCATCTCGGCGCTGGCGCTGTTCCTGTTCACCGCGGTGGCCGGGCGGCTGTGGTGCGGCTACGCCTGCCCGCAGACGGTCTACACCGAGATCTTCATGTGGATCGAGCGCGTGATCGAGGGCGATCGCCTGCAGCGCATGAAGCTCGACCGCGGGGCCGCATCGCCGCGCAAGTTCGGGCTCAAGGCGGCGAAGCACGGCGCGTGGATCGCGCTCGCGCTGTGGACGGGATTCACCTTCGTCAGCTACGTCACGCCGATCCGCGAGCTGTGGGGCGAGGTGATGAGCGTGTTCGCCTGGATCGGCGGCGGCGCGAGCCCCGCGCTGGGGCCGTGGGAGACGTTCTGGATGCTGTTCTACGGCTTCGCCCCCTACGGCAACGCCGGCTGGATGCGCGAGCAGGTGTGCATCTACATGTGCCCGTACGCGCGCTTCCAGAGCGCGATGTTCGACAAGGACACGCTGATCATCGCCTACGACAGGGAAAGAGGCGAGCCCAGAGGCTCGCGTGCGCGGCTCGCGGATGCGCGCGCGCTGGGCCTGGGCGACTGCGTGGACTGCCAGGTCTGCGTGCAGGTGTGCCCGACCGGCATCGACATCCGCGACGGCCTGCAGTACCAGTGCATCGGCTGCGCCGCCTGCATCGACGGCTGCGACCAGGTGATGGACAGGATGGGCTACCCGCGCGGGCTCATCCGCTACTCGACGCAGAACGCGGTCGAGCAGAAGCAGACCTACGCGCAGATGTTCGCGCAGGTGTTCCGCCCGCGCGTGCTCGCCTATGCCGCCGTCCTGTGGGGCATCATCATCGCCGTCGGCGCCGGCCTGTGGGTGCGCGTGCCGCTCAAGGTCGACGTCATCCGCGACCGGGCGGCGATCGCGCGCGAGGTCGAGGGTGGCCGCATCGAGAACGTCTACCGGCTGCAGATCATGAACACCGCCGAATCGCCGCGCCGCTTCGACATCCGCGTGGAGGGTCTGCCGACGCTGCACGTCGCGACCGGCACGCGCATCGAGGTCGACGCGGCGGACACGCGCATGGTACCGGTGCGCGTTCGCGTCGAGCCCGGCGCCGCTCAGCCCGGCACGCACGCCATCACGTTCGGCGTCACCGCCGTCGGCGTGGACGACGTGGCGGTGGAAGAGAAATCCGTTTTCATTGTGAGGTGAACCATGTCCACTCACCACTCACCACTCACCACTCACGCGGCGACGCCGTGGTACCGGGAACCATGGCCGTGGATCCTGATGGCGGGTCCCGCGGCGGTGATCGTCGCCGGCGCGTTCACTACCTGGATCGCGTTCACCTCCTGGGACGGCCTCGTCGCGGACGATTACTACAAGCGCGGCCTGGCGATCAACCAGGAGCTGAAGCGCGACCAGGCGGCGCTCGATCGCGGCATCGCGGCGGTGGTGGAGAACCGCGAAGGCGTCCTGCGCGTGCGGCTGTCATGGGGTCAGAGTCACTTTTCCACCGAACAGCCTGGTAACGCCACCGCCCCGGCCGGAAAAGTGACTCTGACCCCAATGGAGCCCTTGCCCGACGTCGTGTTCGCCCGCCTCGTGCATGCCACGCGCGCCGGGCACGACCAGCGGCTGCGCCTGACGCTCGTGGCGCCGGGCGTTTACGAGACCGGGCTGCCGGCGCTGCCCGCGGGGCGCTGGCGCGTGGTGCTGGAGGACCCGCGGGGGGAATGGCGCATCACCCCCACCCTGACCCTCCCCCTTAACAAGGGGGAGGGAAAAGAAGTGGGGGCCCTCCCCCTTGTTAAGGAGGAGGGAAAAGGAGTGGGGGGAGAGAATCCAAGAGGGGGTAAGGAGGGACTATGAGGCGGGACTTGATGCTGATCCTGTGGCCGTCGTTCATCGTCGGCGGCATCGGCGAGGTGCTGTTCTTCACCGTTTTCGACCCGAGGGAGCTTTACCTGTTCGGTGAGCCCACGAGCCTGAGCCGGCTCGCGGTGTACTCCATCGGGTTTTTTTTATGCTGGGCGTTTGCCGCCACCTCGAGCGCGTTCACGTGCTTCCTGCGTCGCAACGCCGACGAGGTCAATCGCTGATGGACCCGCTGGCGCAACTGTCGCTCGCCGCCGCATTCCTCGCCGGGCTGGCGGGCGGCGCGCATTGCGCGGCCATGTGCGGCCCGCTGATCGGTGTCGCGTGCGGGCCCCGCCGCAGCGGCCGGGGGCGGGAATGGCTGCGCCTGGCGCTCGCCTACAACGCAGGGCGGATCGCGACCTACACGGTCGCCGGCGCGCTGACGGGCGCGATCGGCGCCACGGGGCTGGCGTTGCGGGGCGCGCCGCTGACGCAGCAGGCGCTGCTCGCCGTGATGAGTGCTTCGCTCATCCTGCTCGCGGTCTACGTTGCGGGCTTCGCGCCGTTCGTGCGCGGCGTCGAGCGCGCCGGCGCCGTGGTCTGGCGCCGCGTGAGCCCGAGCGCCAGCCGCTTCCTTCCGGCCGACACGCCGGGACGCGCTTTCGGCCTCGGACTCGTTTTCGGCTGGCTGCCCTGCGGCATGGTGTACATGGTGCTGGTCGCCGCGCTGGCGACGGGCGATCCGCTGCAGGGCGCGCTGATCATGGTGGCGTTCGGGCTGGGCACGCTGCCCAACCTGCTGGCGATATCGGCGTGGTTCAAGTACGTCGCCGCGGCCGCGAAAGGGCGGCTCGCCCGGGTCCTGATCGCGTCCGTCATCGCCGCCGCGGGTGTCCTGGGCATCCTCAAGGCGACGCATCCGTCGGTGACCTCCTTTATCGGCCAGTGCCTCGACGTTCCCGGCGTCGGCGCATTTTTCAGTGGTCACTGAAAAATGCGCCAGTCACAAGCCACAAGTCACAAGTTGCAAGAAACGGCCGCTGGCGAGCCATCTTGTAACTTGGAACTTGAAACTTGGAACTGTTTCCACTGTGGCGAAGCGGTGCCGGCGGGCATCCGCTTCGAGGCCGTGATCGCCGGCGCGGCGCGGCCGATGTGTTGCGCGGGCTGCGCGGCGGTGGCGCAGGCGATTGCCGACAACGGGCTGGCCGCCTACTACGAGAACCGCAGCGCGTTGCCGCGGCGGGAAGTGGCGGCTTCGTGCATGCCGCGCGAGCTCGCCGTCTACGACCTGGCCGAAGTGCAAAAACCGTTCGTGCGGCGCGGGGAGGGGAGCGTGAGGCAGGCGACCCTGCTGGTCGAAGGCATCACCTGCGGCGCCTGCATCTGGCTGATCGAGCGCCGGCTCGCGCGCTGCGACGGCGTGCTCGGCGCCGCGGTCAATCTTTCCGCGCGGCGCATCCAGGTGGAATGGGACGATTCGCGCGTGCGCCTCTCCACGATCCTGCAAGCGATCAACGAGCTGGGTTACCGCACCCAGGGATTCGACGCCGCGGCGGGCGAATCGGCGGCGGCGCGCGAGCGCCGCGCCATGGGGTGGCGGCTGTTCGTGGCGGGCTTCGGCATGATGCAGGTGATGATGTACGCATTCCCGGCCTACGTCGCCGGCGGCGACCTGACCCGGGACGTCGAACAGCTCATGCGCTGGGCGAGCTTCATCCTCACGGTGCCGGTCGTGCTGTGGTCGGCCGCGCCGTTCTTCGCGACCGCGTGGCGCGGTCTGCGCGCGCGGCGCGTGGGCATGGACACGCCCGTGGCGCTGGCCATCGCCGTCGCGTTCGCGGCGAGCGCGTGGGCCACGGTGAGCGCGCGCGGCGAGGTCTATTTCGATTCGATCGCCATGTTCGTGTTCCTGCTGCTCGGCGCCCGCTACCTCGAGATGATGGCGCGGGTGCGGGCGGCGGAGTCGCAGCAGCGGCTGGTCAGGCACGCGCCGGCGGTGGCCGACCGCCTGGTGCCGGGCGCCGGCCCCGCCGTCACCGAGCGGGTCGCGGTGGCCCGTCTGGCGCCCGGGGACTTCGTCCTGATCGCACCCGGTAGCATCGTTCCCGCCGACGGCAAGGTGGCCGCTGGTTCCAGCGCGGCCGACGAATCGCTGCTCACCGGCGAGTCGCGCCCGGTGGCCAAGCGCGCGGGCGACGCGGTGATCGGCGGCAGCGTCAACCTGAAGAGCCCGCTCACGGTGGAAGTGACGCGCGTCGGGCCGGACTCGGTGCTGGCCGGCATCGTGCGGCTGATGGACCGGGCGCAGGCGGGCAGGCCGCGCATCGCGGAGCTGGCGGACCGCGTCGCGCAGTGGTTCGTGGCCGTGCTGATCGCGGTGGCGTTCGCGACCGCGATTGCATGGTACTGGATCGACCCGCAGCGCGCGCTGTGGGTCATGGTCGCGGTGCTGGTGGTGAGCTGCCCCTGCGCGCTTTCGCTGGCGACGCCGGCGGCGCTGGCTGCCGCGACCAGCGCGCTGCACCGGTTGGGCGTCCTGGTCACGCGCGGTCACGCGCTCGAGACGCTGGCGCGGGCAACGCACGTCGTGCTCGACAAGACCGGGACGCTGACGCAGGGGCGGCTCTCGCTGATCGGCGTCATCCCGCTCGGCGCGCGCGGTCGCGACGCCTGCGTCGCGCTGGCGGCGGCGCTCGAGCGGGGGTCGGAGCATCCGGTCGCGCTTCCCCTGATCGCGGCGGCTACGGGCCTGGACCCGGTCGCGGCGGACGATATCAGCAACCATCCGGGGTTGGGCGTCGAGGCGCGCGTCGCCGGCAAGCGCGTGCGCATCGGCGGCGCCGCGTTCGTCTCGGAGCTGGTGGGTAAGCCGCCGCCGGACGAGCTCGTGTTCGCCGCCGATGACGTCACCGTCGCGGTCCTGGCGGATGAGGACGGCTACCAGGCGCTGTTTACGCTGGGCGATGCGCCGCGGCCGGGCGCGCGCCTGCTCGTGCGGGCGCTCGAGGCGCGCGGCCTGACTGTCTGCCTGCTCTCCGGCGACCGTCGCCGGACGGTGGCGCACGTTGCCCGCGAGTTCGGCATCGACGTCGCCGTCGGCGAAGCGGGGCCGGAAGCGAAGCTCGATTTCGTGCGCGAGCTGCAGGCGCGCGGGGCCGTGGTGGCGATGGTGGGCGACGGCATCAATGACGCCCCGGTGCTGGCGCAGGCGCAGGTCTCGATCGCGATGGGCGGCGGCACCGACCTCGCGCAGGTCAGCGCCGACGTGGTGCTCCTGGGCGACGATCTTGCCCGACTGTCGCCGGTATTCGACACGGCGCGCAAGACACTGCGGATCATCCACCAGAACCTGGTCTGGGCGACGGCCTATAACGCCGTGGCGATACCGCTGGCGGTCATGGGATGGATCACGCCGCTCGCGGCCGGCGTCGGCATGGCGGCCTCTTCCCTCGCCGTGGTGGCCAACGCGTTGCGGCTGCTCGGCACGGGCGGCCTGTTTCCCTCCCTTGCGCGGCGGGGGGATTCGCCCGTCCTGGCGCTGCGGCAGGAGTAGCCGGCGTGGACATCCTGTACCTGCTGATCCCGCTGTCGGTCGTGCTGGTGTTCGCCGCCGCCGCGGTGTTCTGGTGGGCGCTCGGCAGCGGCCAGTTCGAGGACCTCGAGGGGCCGGCGCACCGGATACTGTCCGACGACCCGGTTGATGTGGATCGGGATCCGTGAATAATGCCAGCGTGAAACTGACTTTTCTCGGCGCCGCCGGAGAGGTGACCGGCTCCTGCTACCTGGTCGATACCGGCAAGACGCGGTTTCTCGTCGATTGCGGCATGTTCCAGGGCGGCCGGTCGGCCGATCACAAGAACCGACGCTTCGGTTTCGATCCCCGGCGGATCGACTTCGTGCTGCTGACGCACGCCCACATCGATCATTCCGGCCTGATACCGCGGCTGGCGGACGCCGGGTTCCGGGGCCCGGTCTACGCGACGCGCGCGACGTGCGACCTGCTCGGCGTGATGCTTCCCGACAGCGGCCATCTCCAGGAGCGCGAGGCCGAGCGCGAGGGCGGCAAGCCGCTGTACACGGAACGCGACGCGCGGGCGAGCCTGCGGCGCCTGCAGCCGGTGCGATACGACGTGGAATTCCGGCCGCACGGGTCGGTGCAGTGCGTGTACCGGGACGCCGGCCATATCCTCGGCTCGGCGATCATCGAACTGCGGATCGGCGGGACCCGGCTGGTGTTTTCCGGCGATCTCGGGCAGCCCGGCCGCCCGATCGTCGAGGACCCGACCCCGGTCCGGTCGGCCGACGTGCTGCTGGTCGAGTCGACCTACGGCGACCGCAATCACAAGAGCTACGTGCAGACGCTCGACGAGATCGCCTTCGCCATCACCGACACGCTGTCGAGCCGCAAGGGCAACGTCGTGATTCCCGCCTTCGCCGTCGGTCGGACGCAGGAAATCCTGCACATCATCGGGCAATTGCGCCGGCAGGGGCGCATACCGCGGGCAGACGTGTACGTGGATTCCCCGATGGCGCTTGCGGCGACCCGCGTGACTCTCAAGTACGCCGACCTTCCCGATCTCGATGATGTGCGTTTCACCGAGAGCCTCGAGGAATCGCGACGCATCAACTCGGTCCGCTCGGGCGCCGTCATCATCTCGGCGAGCGGCATGTGCGAAGGCGGTCGCATCAAGCACCACCTGCGTTACAACCTTTCCCGCCCCGAATGCGCGATCGTGTTCGCCGGGTTCCAGGCGCAGGGGACGCTCGGCCGGCGCATCGTGGACGGCGCGAAGACGGTGCGCATTTTCGGGCAGCCCTATCCCGTGCGCGCCAGGGTATTCACGATCGGCGGCCTTTCGTCGCACGCCGACCAGACGGCGCTGATGGGCTGGCTCGCCGGCTTCAGGCGTCCGCCCCGGCAGACGTGGGTCGTGCACGGCGAGCCGCTCTCGGCAGGCGCGCTGCGCGACGCGATCCGGCGCAAGGGCTGGAACGCGCAAGTGCCGTCTCTTGGCCAGACCATCGAGATCGCGTGATGGCCGGGACGGGGTGACGGATGGCACTGTTCGAATTCGACGCGTATTCCCCGCGGCAGATCGCCGGCAACATCGTGGGCGGCAGCGTGCTCGTGGCGCTGGTCTACTGGGTGATCTACCTGCGCGGCCGGCCGCCGGGCGGGCCTAGCGCGCCGCCCCGAGCACGTTCTTCAGCCCGGCGGGATCGACGATGCGCACCTGCCGCTGCCGCACCGCGATCAGCCCCTGTTGCTGGAAGGCGGAGAAGGCGCGGCTGACGGTTTCGAGCTTGAGGCCGAGGTAGCTGCCGATTTCCCGGCGCGTCATGCGCAGGTTGAACTCGGCTTTCGAATAGCCGCGCGCCGCGAAGCGCTGCGACAGGTTGAGGAGAAAGGCCGCCAGCCGCTCCTCCGCCTTCATGCCGCCGAGCAGCAGCATCACGCCGTGCTCGCGCACGATCTCGCGGCTCATGACGCGGTGCAGTTGCTGCTGCAGCGCGGGCACTTCGCGGGAAACCCGCTCGAGCTGCGCGAAAGGCAGCTCGCAGATCTCGCTGTCCTCCAGCGCCACCGCGTCGCTCATGTGGCGGCCGCCGCCGATGGCGTCCAGTCCCAGCAGATCTCCCGCCATGTGAAAGCCGGCGACCTGCTCGCGGCCATCCTCGTGCAGCACGCTGCTCTTGAAGAAGCCGGAGCGCACGGCATAGAGCGCGGCGAGCGGGGCGCCCGCGCGGTAGAGGGGGGCGCCGCGACGGACGCGGCGGCGCTGGCTGACGAGCCGGTCGATCTGCTCCATTTCCGCCGCCTCGAGCCCGGCCGGCAGGCACAGCTCGCGCAGGCTGCAGGCGGAGCAGGCGACGCGCAGGCACCCGGCGTCCACGGCGTGGCGGGAGTGGCGGGACTTCATCAGTGGAGAGTCTGCCGCGCCAGCGGCATCCCGGTTTGACCTATATCAAGTCCTTCCGGGCCCGCGGTGCAATACTCGTTCACGGCGGACAGACAGGCTCGCGTTGCGGCACATGAATTCCCAGACGATCGAGTTCGATGCCGACCTGGTGCGGCGGTTCGACCGCACCGGGCCGCGCTACACCTCGTACCCCACGGCCGATCGCTTCGTCGAGACCTTCGACGCGGCGGCCTACACGACGTGGGCGGCACTGCGCAACGTCGGCGGCGTGCATCGCCCGCTCGCGCTCTACGTGCATCTGCCGTTCTGCCGCGACATCTGCTTCTACTGCGCCTGCAACAAGGTCGTCACGCGCGACGCCCGCAAGGCCGCGCGCTACCGGGACTACCTGCTGCGGGAAATCGACCTGCAGTCGGCGCTGTTCCGCGGGGAGCCGCGCGTGGCGCAGATGCACTGGGGCGGCGGCACGCCCACCTATTACGACATGGACACGCTGGCACTCCTGTTCGCGCGGATCGCGGAGCGCTTCGAGCTCGCGCCGGACGCCGAATGCTCGATCGAGGTGGACCCGCGCACCGTCGACGGCGGCGCGATGCGGTCGCTGCGCGGGATGGGCTTCAACCGCGTGAGCTTCGGCGTGCAGGACTTCGATCGCGAAGTGCAGGCGGCGGTGCACCGGCTGCAGGACGAGGGGCGGACCCTCGCCGTCCTCGCGGCCGCGCGCGACGCCGGTTTCGACTCGATCAACGTGGACCTCATCTACGGGCTGCCGAAGCAGACGGCGGAGAGCTTCGCGGCGACGCTCGACCGGGTGATCGCGGCGCGCCCGGACCGGATCGCGCTCTACAGCTACGCGCACCTGCCGCGCCTGTTCAAGTCGCAGCGGCGCATACGCGAGGCCGATCTGCCCGTGCCGGACGCCAAGCTGCGGTTGCTCGAGATGGCGATCCAGCGGCTCACCGCGGCGGGCTACGTCTACATCGGCATGGATCATTTCGCCCTGCCGGGCGACGCGCTGGCCGTGGCGCAGCGGCAGGGCCGGCTGCACCGCAATTTCCAGGGCTATTCCGTGCTCGCCGACGCCGATCTCGTCGGGCTGGGGGTGTCCGCGATCGGGGCGATCGGCCCGACCTACAGCCAGAATCAGCGCACGCTGGAAGGCTATTACGATGCGCTCGACCGCGGCGAGGTGCCGGTCATGCGCGGCATCGAGTTGACCGCGGACGATCTGGTGCGCCGCGCCGTGATCCAGGCGCTGATGTGCCAGTTCGTCCTGTCCCGCGAATCGATCGAGGTCGCCTATCTCATCGATTTCGACCGCTATTTCGCGGCCGAGCTGCGGGAATTGCGCGAGCACGAGCGGATGGGGCTGATTTCACTCGACGGCGGCTGGATCACGGTCAGCCCGAAGGGGCGGCTGCTGATCCGCGCCATCTGCATGGTGTTCGACCGCTACCTGCGGCATGACCGCGAGGTGCGGCGGTATTCGAGGGTCATCTAACTGGGTGTCGAGTGTCGAGTGTCGAGTGTCGAGTGTCGAGGGATGAGGGGTGAACTTCGCCTGGTCGCTGTCGCGGCCGCCTTCCTGCTGGCGGGTTGTCAGTCCATCGGACCGGGGACGATACAGCGCGACCGGCTGGATTACGCCGGCGCGATCGCGGATTCGTGGAAGGAGCAGACGCTGCTCAACATCATCCGGATTCGCTATTTCGACACGCCGACGTTTCTCGACGTGGCCTCGGTCATCAGCTCGTATCAGCTCCAGGGCGAGGTGCGCTTCGGCACGGAGATTTTTCCCAACGCCGCGGTCGACACCAGCCGCGCCTACGGCGCGACCGGCATTTTCATCGACCGCCCGACGATCTCCTACGCGCCGCTCACCGGCGAGAAATTCGTCAATAGCCTGCTGCGGCCGATCCCGCCGCAGGCCGTGTTCGCCATGATCGTCGCCGGGCACCAGGCGGAGTTCATCTTCCAGGCGACGGTGCGCGCGATCAACGACGTCTACAACTATTCCGGGGCACCGTCGCGCGCGCGGCAGGAAGACGAGGAGTTCCCGCGGGTGACGGCGGCGCTGCGCCGCGTCCAGCAGGCAGGAGCGCTGGGCATGCGCGTCGAGCGGCGGATCGATTCCCGGGAGCCCCGCGGGGCCGGCCGTGGCGAAAGCGGCACGCCGGACATGCGCTCCGGGCAGTGGGTCGGCGCGGAGGAGTCCCGCATCTTCTTTCGCGCGAACGTGGACGAGGGCACGGCCGAGGACATCCGCCACATCAAGCGGGCGCTGGGCATTCCCGACGGGGCGAAGGAATCGCGGCTCATCTACGGCTCCCTGCGCCAGCGCGACGACGAAATCGCGCTGCTCACGCGCTCCATCATGGAGATACTGGTGGAGCTGGCCGACGGGGTCGAGGTGCCCGGGGAGCACGTGACGGACGGGCGCGTCAGGCCGGGAGCGGCCCCGGATCTGAGGGCAAGCCGTCGCGCCGGGCCCGTCGTGCACATACGTTCCGGGGACGGGCCGCCCGCCGATGCTTATGTCGCGGTGCGCTATCGCAACCGCTGGTTCTGGATCGACGACCGTGACCTCGGCTCGAAGCGCGTATTCACGTTCCTGCGGATGTTTTCCTCGATCGCCGAGACCGGCGTCGCGCCGCAAGTGCCGGTGCTGACGATACCGGCGAACTGAAACCGGACGAGTCCGCGGCCCCGCCACGGTTCGCAGGCGGCTCGACCCCGACGACTACACAAGGCGGTCCAACGGCAGCTGGAACAGCCGGATCCTGTCGTCCGCCCTCGTGATCTCCTGGTTGGCCGCACTGATGCGCCGGATCAGGTCCTCGAGCGGGGCCGCGTCGTGGAAGGCGATCATCATGACGGCGTTGGTGTTGGCGTGGCTGCCGGAGCCGACGTGAGGCTCGGTGCCGTGGCCCTTGCCCGTCGCCCGGTCCCAGCGCGTGTAATAGTCGATGCCCGAGTCCTTCAGCAATTGCATCACGCGCGGCGTGAAGTAATCGTTGTGGACGATGAATGCCAGTTTCACGGTTATTTGCCCGGCTCCTGGCCTCTGAACATGTAGATGATCGCGTTCCTGACTTCGCGATCGGTCAGGTCGGGCAGGCCGCCGCGGGCCGGCATGCCGCCGTGGCCCTTGATCGCGGACTGCACCGTGAGGTCGAGCCCCTGCCTGAGGCGCGGTATCCAGGCGTCGCGGTCGCCGATCTTCGGCGCGCCGCCGGTGCCGGCCTGGTGGCACTTGATGCACTGCGCCTTGACGATTTGCTCGCCGGTGCGCTCGGCGGGCGGTGCCTTGCGGTCGATCGGCTCCGTCCACTTGCCGCCGGACTGGTTGACCATGTAAGTGACGGCGCGCTGGATCTCGAAATCGGACAGGTTCGGGTTGCCGCCGTGCGACGGCATGTCGCGGATGCCTTTCAGCGCGTGGTCGGTGAGGCTGGTGAGGCCCTGCGACGCGCGCTTGGCCCATGCCTTCTGATCGCCGATCTTCGGGGCGCCCTTCGTGCCTGCCGTGTGGCAGGTGCCGCAGACCGCCTGCACTACTTCCATGCCGCTCAGCTCGCGGGGCTGCGCGCTCACATCGAGAACAGCCACCGCGGGTGCGAAAGCGAGCAGGGCGGCCATCCCGGCCTGCCGCAGCATCCTGAAAGAGGGTGAAAGGGGCGAAACAGGTATTTTGATCTTCATGGCGGCCATCCTCGTTTGTCCATCGGGTTCCTAGCCTTCCGGCAGCTTGTGCGCGATGCCTTTGTGGCAGTCGATGCAGGTCCCGCCTTCCTTCATCGCATTCTGGTGAACGGGTGCCGACCATTCCTTCTGCTTCGCGAAGTCCATCGAGTTGAAGTTGTGGCAGTTGCGGCATTCGTGCGAATCGTTGGCTTTCATCTCCGCCCACACGCGCTCGGCCATGACCTTGCGATGTTTCTCGAATTTTTCCGGCGTGTCGATGGTGCCGAGCATTTTGTGGAGCAGTTCGTTGGAAGCCTTGATCTTGCGGATGATCTTGGGGAACCATTCCTTCGGGACGTGACAATCGGGGCAGGTGGCGCGCACCCCGGTGCGGTTCGTGAAGTGGACCGTCCTGGTCAGCTCCTGGTAGACGGTGTTCTTCATCTCGTGGCACGAGATGCAGAACTTCTCGGTGTTGGTCACCTCCAGAGCCCAGTGGAAGCCGCCCCAGAAAAGAATGCCGCCGATGCCGCCGGCGACGAGCAGGGCGCCGAGCGACCAGCGAGCGCTGGGGTTCCACAGGGTCTTCCAGAATCGCTTGATGAAATTCACGTTCGGCTCCTGTCGGGAGGAACTTGCTCAAATCAAAAAGCGCGCCACGGTTGCGGCGCGCCTTCTTGTCGTCACGGCTGGTTCGGCGCGCGGGGCTTCATTTCGTGGACAGTATGTGTCCGACCGCGGCCTTCAACTCCGCGTCCGAAGCGGCGATCTTCGGGTGACCCTTGCCTTCCTTCAGCTTTGCGATGAGCGCGCTTTCCGCGCCCTTGTTGTCCTTGTTTTTGGCGGCGATGTCCTTGAATGCCGGGCCGACCTTCTTCGTCTGGGCATCGTGGCAGTTGAGGCAACCCTTGGCCTTGAGCACTTCCGGGCCTGATTGTGCGACAACTACACCGGTGGTCAGCGCTGCTGTTACTGCAAATGTCGCGAGAAGAGCCTTCATTTCCGTCTTCCTCTTTGTGGTGGTTGAATAATTTTCGGTCTAGCGCATTCCGGTGCGCCCGGTTGGCCATTCATTGAGGGCCGTCACTCCCACCGATGATAGTAGGAAACACCGAAAAAATTGACCTTCTGCACCGGGTCCTGGCTGATGACCGTGCCGTCGGCGTATTGCCAGGTGGTCCAAGTCCAGTCATTGGTGCTGAAGCGATCATGGATGTAGTCGAACCGGATGCCGGAGTTCTTCTGCAGCACGTACTTTGCAAACAGGTTGAGGCGCGTCAGCTTCGTCGAGACTTCGGGCAACGCCGCCGGCACCGTCGAGGTCGAGGGTGTCGCGGCTTGCTGAATATAGCTGTCGGTAATGCTGGAGTAACTCAGGTCGCCGCCAAGTTCGAACCTGCCGTTTGGTTTTCCCCGCACGCCGACGCCAAATGAGTCGCTGGTATTTCGCAGGGCGGTGCTCCAGATCGGATCCGCCGCGGTAGAAGGGCAGACGCCGGCAGTGGTTGCCGACTCGCAGGTTGCCTGGTCGGCGCGGATATCGTTCCAGTTGTACCAGGCGTTTCCCTGCCATGCATTAGAGAAGTGGTAAGCGGCATCCACCGAGTAATTGCGCGCCTTGCCTTTCCTCGGCCCCAGATTGGAACCGTCGCGCCCGTTGTAGTCGTCCCTGGCCTCGTCGACGAAAAACTGGATGGACAGCGGGTCGGAGGGCATCCAGTTGACCGAGAGTCGTACCTTGTCCCGCGTGCGATCGGCCAGATGCAGCGGCGCGATGAGGTTGCTGCCCTGGGCGCCGCTCTGCAGCAAATTGTTGTAGAAGGGTGAACCATCCCGGTCGCTGTGGACGTACGAGATCGCGCCGGTCACCGTCTCCGACATCGAGCGCCGCAATTCAACGCGGTAGGAGGTTTCTTCGGTGGTGTCGCGGAAGCTGACAGCCCGCACTGCCGACGTGTTGCGCTTCTTTTCCTCTTCGTCGAGGCCGCCCGTAATCCGGAAACCCCGCGGCAGCAGGTAGCTCGCCTCGATCAGTCCCTTGGTGGTGCGGATCGAGCGCGGCTCATTCAGCCCGTCGAAGGTGCCCGATGCGCCGGGGTTATAGTTCAATATGGGCGTCTTGTCGTCGCGGTCATCGTACTTGAGGTCCGCGCGCAGCGTCAGCTTCGGAACGGGCCGCGACGTCACGCCCACCTGAGCGAGCGTGTTTTCCACCTTGCCCTGGAGATTCGTGCCGATTCCCGGCGACACGGGCACCGGCAGGAACGCGTCATCCTGCTTGGCGTTCGCGTGGGACAGCTTGAACGTGGCGCGCGTCGTTGGCGTAAAGCCATAACCGCCCGACAGGTAGAACTGGTGGGAGCTGTTGTCCGGAGGCAGCGCGACCGGTGTGATCGTGCTGGAGCCCCCGGTTAGATTGATCCCATTGTGCTGGTTGTTGTACATCGTTCCGTAATATCCGCCGGAGAGCTGCAGCTTCTCGCCGGTATACCCGATGATCGCCTCGATCTGGCGCGTGGTGGAGTTGATCGGTTCCGGCGCGAAGTCGAAATTCCCGAAACCGGCCCCGCCCGTATTGCCCCGTGCAAACAGGCGGGCGCCGTCCTTGTTCTCGCTGCGGAAGCGTACTTTCAGGTCCCATTCCTTCGTGAAGATCTTGTCGAATCCGAGTCCCAGGGCGTCGCGGCGGGTCTTGAGGTCGAAGGGTGTGCCCGCCGTAGCCGCGGGAATCGTGAGATTGGGCGTGGTGATGCCCTGAACCGCAGTCGTCACGTTGAACGGCTCGTAGCGGGGTATCTGGCTGTACTCGACGAAATAGCCCCAGTTACCCTGGCGGTTGTGATCGAAGCGCAGTTGCCGGCTATCGAGACCCAGGTTGCGACCGTAGAACTTGAGCCAGGTGCCCGTGGCGTCATCCCGCTTGACGAGGTCGAGGTCGAGGAGGCCGTAGGCGCCTTTCTCGTTGATGCCGTTGTATTGACCGAAACGCCGGCCATCGTCGTCCGCGTAGCCGAGCCCGATGCTGGCGGTCCCCCGCAGGCCGGTCGCTGCATTGTCCTCGGCGGCGAGCGCTGGCAACGAAACGAGGACGGCAACGGCGATCGCGGAAAGCCTGAATGTGGAGAGTGCGTTCATGACTCGGTCTCCTGCTGCCCGGTCGCTAGCGGCGGAACGTGCGCTCGTTGGACTGGGGGGTCGGGTTGTTGGTGCCATGGATGTTCGTATGGCAGTTCAGGCAACCCCGCGCGAGCAGGTTGGCGCTCGTGCTGGTGCCGGTCAGCGATCCGACATTGCCCCGGTGACTGGTCGGCTCGTGGCACTGCTGGCACAGGAAGGGCGCGCGCGCCTTGAGCAGGTTCGGCATCGTCGTGCCGTGCGGGTTGTGGCAGATCGAGCAGTCTTCCTGCACCGGCTGGTGCGTGCGCACGAACGGCCCGCGCTTCTCCATGTGGCAGGTGTAGCAGGTGCCGTTCACGTTGTCGCGCACCATCAGGTTGGGGCCGACCGAGCCGTGAGGATTGTGGCAATCCGAACAGGCGACCAGGCCTTCGCGAATCGGATGCCGGTAGGGACGGCTGATCTGGACCCGTTGTTCCTTGTGGCAGGTGAAGCAGGTCTCGGACTGCGTCACCTTGTCGCGCGTGCGGTCGTGCGCCGTGTGAACCTGGTGGCAGGAAGTACACGAGACGTCCCGGCTTGCATGCGTACTGGACGACCAGTGGATGCGTTTACCCCCCTGATGACAGGTGAGGCAGATGCCATTCTTGGTTTCGGCTGCCAGCGTTTTCGAGGCGGGATTGATGATGCCGCCGACGCCGCGGCCGCCGCCTTTCTTGGCGTGCTCCAGCGCGCCGTCACCGTGGCAGACGAGGCACCCGCCGCGGTTGGCGGGCGCACGCAGGTCGGCCTTGGTGCCGTGTCGCGAAGCCGAGTAGCTGTTGAACGACTCGAGGTGGCAGGCTTTGCAGATTTCTTCCGGAGAGGACTGGCCGGACTGGGGTTGGGCCCTGACGGCCTGGGCTGTCGCAAACAACGCGAGGGCTGCCAGAAAAACGAGGGTTCGAGCGCGAATCCCGTTGGCGATGCAGTCCATCCTGTCGATCCTCCCGGCGTTTCCCCAGCGTAGTGGAGCGATTGAGCCTCGTTCGTTCCGCTGCGCGCGATCCGGTTGAGTCGATCCTAAGGCTCTGTTGCACCGGATTTTTATCGAGCGGCCTGACTCGTTGCACGATATCAATGGCAAGCCGCCTTTTCTTTGATTTGCATCAAATTGCGGGCCAACCCTGCTGAATACATGTTTTGCACACCGGGACCGCTTGAGCGGCTCCCGGAAGGGTGCTGCGCCGCAGTATTTCTTGATTTGCATCAATACGCATCGGTGAGCGCAGGAAATAATGGGTCACATGAGCCTCGCCCGGCACGAGAGTCCAGTCATGAGCGTTATCGACCTGTCCGTCCCGGATTTCCTCCGCGAATTGCCGCTTTTCAGGGAAATGGACAAGGCGGTGGTGGCGCGGATTGCTGCCGGCGTGAATGAGATGAGCGCGCGTGGCAGATCGGTGATCTTCACGCGCGGCGATGCCTGTCGGGGCCTGTACTTCGTGGTGTCGGGCCAGGTCAAGCTCGCGTTGGAGGCGGCTCAAGGAGCCGAGCAGGTGGTCGAACTGGTCGGTCCTGGTGGTACTTTCGGCGAGACCTCGCTTTTCCTGGGCTGCCCGCACGTTCTGACCGCAGAGACCCTGACCGATACCCGGCTGGTCTGCGTATCGAAGGCAGTTCTGCTGGCGGAACTGGGGCGAACGGCGGAGCTGGGCCGCGGCATCATCGCGATCCTGAGCAGCCGGCTACAGAGCGTGATCGCAGCCCTGGAGGATTGCACGCTGCGCTCGGGAACCGAGCGTGTGGTGGGGTACCTGTTGAATCAGTTGCCGCCGGAAGCCGTCAATGGCCAGGTCATGGTGATATTGCCCGCGCAGAAGGGCGTGATTGCCTCGCAGCTCAATCTCACCCAGGAGCACTTCTCGCGCATCCTTCGCGTGCTCGCAACGGCGGCCATGATCGAGGTAGATGGCCGTGCCGTTCGAATCCGGGATATAGAAGAACTGCGCGCTTACTGTCCGCAGGCGTAATCCAGTCGTTGTTCCCGGGCCCGCCGCGGCGCGGCGATCAACAGCACCGCGCCCATGGCGATTCCGAACAGGATCTTGGACGCCAGGGTGGCGCCGTAGGGCATGAGCGTGACAAACGCGGGATTGAGCGCTGGCAGCACGACGAAGAAATTGACCGCCCAGACCAGAGCCAGTGAGACGGCGGCTGTCGCCAGGAAAACGGCGGCGCCGAGCCGCGGCGCGGCCAGGCGCCAGATCGTGGCGGCAAAGGCCAGGCCCAGCGCAGCGGAGAGCAGCATGTGGATCACAATGCCCAGGAGCGGGGCGGAAGGCAGTGCTGCCGCTGCCGGGACGACGCTCGCCGCGATTTGCTGCGCGACGATCATGCTGCTGGTTTCCGTGGCGCTGCTGTACAAGCTTACCCAGGCTACTTCGGCGGCTCCGCCGGACAATCCCGCGAGCAATCCGATCGTCAATACGCTTCTGTTGCCGGCAATCCGATCCATGCGTCCTCCCTCAGTGAGAAAGCAGTTGTCCGCGACCTTTGTCCCGGATTTTAAAAGCATGGCACGCCACCCGCGCATGATATTGATCTGGATCAAGGGGCCCCGCGAGGGAAATGCCCGGGCGTGAAAGACCAGCGGGAGGCGAACTGTCCTGAATCCGGCCGCGCGGAATTAAAGGGCCGCCTTGCGCAGCCGCAGCGCGTTGGTGACGACCGATACCGAGCTCATCGCCATCGCCGCGCCGGCGAACATGGGGGAGAGCAGTATCCCGAACGCGGGGTAGAGGATGCCGGCGGCGATCGGGATGCCGAGCGCGTTGTAGCCGAACGCGAACGCGAGGTTCTGGCGGATATTGCGCATCGTCGCGCGCGACAGACTCGCGGCGCGCGCGATGCCGCGCAGGTCGCCCTTCACCAGGG
>CAYSRR010000004.1:613-14434 GCA_964433375.1 uncultured Streptomycetaceae bacterium | reverse complement strand
CGGCGCGTCGTTGATGCCGTCGCCCGCCATCGCGACCTTGCGCCCTTCGCCCTGCAGGCGTTTCACGTGCCCGGCCTTGTCCGCCGGCAGCACTTCGGCGAGAGTTTCGTCGATGCCGAGCTGCCGCGCGACGGCCTCGGCGGTGCGTTGCGAGTCGCCGGTCAGCATGACGACCCGGATTCCTGCCTGCTTCAGCGCCGCGATGGCTTCTGGCGTGCTGTCTTTCACCGGGTCGGCCACCGCCGCGAGACCCGCTGCTTTTCCGTCCACTGAGAAGAACACGACCGTCTTCGCCTCGCCGCGCCACGCTTCCGCGCGCTCCTCCCAAACCTTGGTGTCGATGCCGCTCTGCGCGAGGAACTGGCGGCTGCCGACGAGGATGCGTCTGCCGCCGATGTCCGCCCGTACCCCCAGGCCGTTGACGGCATCGAATTTCCCGGTCGCGGGCACGGCCAGGCCGCGCTGCTTTGCGCTTTCGACGATCGCGGTTGCAATGGGATGCTCGGAAAGCTGCTCCACGCCCGCGACCAGCGCGAGTGCCTCGTTCTCCGGCATCCCGTCGGCGACGAAATCGGTCAGCGCGGGCCGGCCGAGCGTGAGCGTGCCGGTCTTGTCCACGACGACGGTGTCGATGTCGCGCATGCGCTCGATCGCCTCGGCATTGCGGAAGAGGATCCCTGCGCGCGCGCCCTGGCCCATGGCCACCGTCATCGAGATCGGGGTGGCGAGGCCGACGGCGCAGGGGCAGGCGATGATCAGCACGGCGACGGCGTTGAGCAGTGCGTAGGTGATCCGCGGTTCCGGGCCGAAAAACCACCATACGCTGGCGGTCACGATCGCGATGACGACGACGGTCTGCACGAAGTACGCGGCGATGACGTCGGCGAGCTTCTGGATCGGCGCGCGCGTGCGCTGGGCCTGGCCGACCATGTGCACGATCTGGGCGAGGAGGGTCTCCGAGCCGACGCGCTCGGCGCGGAAGACGAGCGAGCCGTTGCCGTTGACCGTCGCGCCGGTGACCCGCGCGCCCGGTCCCTTGGCGACCGGCACCGGTTCGCCGGTGATCATGGACTCGTCCACCCGGCTCGATCCTTCCAGCACCGTGCCGTCCACCGGTATCTTCTCGCCGGGTTTCACGCGCAGCCGGTCGCCGACTTTCACGGTGTCGAGCGGCACCTGTTCCTCGGTGCCGTCGTCGCGCAGGCGCCACGCCAGGTTGGGCGCGAGCTCGAGCAGTTGCTGGATCGCCTGGCTGGTCTGGCCCATCGCGCGCAACTGCAGCACGTCGCCGAGCATGACCAGGGTCACGATGACCGCGGCCGCCTCGAAATAAGTGCCGACCGCGCCGTCGTGCGCGCGGAACTCGTCCGGGAAAATCCCCGGCGCCAGCACCGCGGCGAGGCTGAACAGGTAGGCGAGGCCCACGCCGAGGCCGATCAGCGAATACATGTTGAGCTCGCGGTGGACGAGCGACATCCAGAACTTGTGGAGGATCGGCCAGCCGACCCACAGCACCACCGGCGTGCCGAGCATGAACTCGACCCAGCCGCGAGACCGCGGCATCAGGCCGAACGGCTCGTGGAACCCGATCATCGGCGCCATGGCGACGATGACCAGCGGAATGGACAGTGCCGCGCCGATCCAGAACCGCCGCGTGAGATCGCGCAGCTCGGAATCGTCGGTTTCGCCGGTGCCGGCGATGGGCACGAGGGCCATGCCGCACTTGGGGCAGGAGCCCGGGCCGACCTGGACAATTTCGGGGTGCATGGGGCAGGTGTAAGTTGCCTCGCTCCCGCCATGTGTTGCGGCCGGTTCCGCTCGGGTCATCGCAGTCGTGTAGCGGGCCGGGTCGGCACGGAATCTGGCGAGGCAACTATGGCTGCAGAAGTGATAGGTGATCCCGCCGTGAACGTGCGAGCCCGCGGCGGAGGTGGGGTCCACCTTCATGCCGCAAACCGGGTCGGTGACTTTCGATGCGGCATGACTTCCGCCGCAGCAGGCATGGGCTGGATGCTCGTGGTGGCCGTGCTTCATGGCGCGCTCCGCGTTGGTCGGGTCACGGCAGCAGTGTAAAGTCCGTACTTAAGTACGGAGTCAAGGGGGCGCCCATGCCGGATGCAGGCCTCACTATAGGAGACGTCGCCGAAGCGGCGGGCGTCGGGGTCGAAACCATAAGGTACTACGAGCGCCGCGGGCTGGTGCCGCGGCCAGGCAGGGTGGTCGGGGCTTACCGGCGTTATGGGGCCGGGCACGTGGACCGCGTCCGTTTCATCAAGCGCGCCCAGGCCCTCGGTTTCAGCCTGGAGGAAGTCGCAACGCTGCTCGAGCTGGAGGACGGTACCGACCGGCGCAGCATCCGCCGCATCGCCGGCGCGCGGCTCGATGAGACGCGGCGGCGCATCGCCGACCTGCAGCGCATCGAGCGGGCGTTGTCTCACCTGCTGCATGATTGCGAGGCGCATGCCAAAGCCCATCGCTGTCCGATCATCGCGGCGATTGCGCGAGGAGAGGGTGAACCAATCGCGCCGTCACGGCGGGCCGGCGGGCAGTCCCCGCCGCGGACGCCTACGGCGTGATCGCTCCGACGATGACGCGCTGACCGACGCGGTAACCGGACACGGCCGCACCGATCTCTTCGATCACGCCGACCGGCTCGTGACCGACGATGCTACCGCCGGGCGCCGAACGCCCGGAATCCGGCTGATCTAATCGAGTGCCTCCTGCGCCCACCACGGGGCGAAGCGGTGACGTTGCTCCTTCTGTTCCTTGGTGAGGACGCCGTCGATCTTTTCCTGCGCGTCGAGCCGCGCCTGGAAATTCTGCAGCCTCAGGTCCTGGACTTTCTTGTACTGGCCGGCGATGGCATTGCGGTCCCGTTTCTCGGCGAGCATCAGGCCGCGCAGCTTGACCGCTTCCTCGCGCATCTTGCCGGTGAGGTCCCAGGCCTTCTTCGCCAGGTCCTCATGGATCGCGCTGACCTTGTTCCATTGGTCCGGCGTCAGGTTGAGCTGGTGGAGCATGCCGTAGCCCATGCCGCCGCCCATCATTCCGCCGCCCATCATGCCACCGCCGTAGCCACCCATCATGCCGGGACCCATGCCGTAGCCGCCGCCGGGACCGTAACCGCCCATCGTTCCCGGTCCCATGCCGTATCCACCCCCCGGGCCGTAGCCGCCACCCGGACCGTAGCCGCCACCGGGGCCGTAGCCACCGCCCGGACCGTAGCCATAGCCACCCATCATCCCCGGGCCCATGCCGTAGCCCGGCCCGTAGCCGCCCTGCGGCCCCTGGGCAAGGACCGCGGTTCCGAGCAATGTCGTGCCTGCGAGGAGGCACGCGATCAGGATCCTGCCGATGCGTATTGATTTCATGGTCTCTGCCCTTTCCCAAAGGAAACGCACCCAAATTAACAGGCGCCACGGGAAAGGGCTTGACGTACATCAAGCACGCGCGGTCTCGGGTGCCGGGGGCCGGACCGTCCATGGTCGGTGATTGGCTCCTCCAGGGATCGAGCATCCCGCGATCCAGGCTGACTAGCGCCGGCGGAACTCGCGGTCGATGTCGGCCTGCACCTTCCGGATCTCTTCCGGCCAGGTACTCTTGATGTAGGCGAGCACGGCCCAGATGTCTTCGTCAGCCAGGGCGCCGGCGAAGGCCGGCATGTCGCTTTCGTATTTCGGCGGCGCGTATTTCCCCGGCACCAGGCCGTGCTTCGTGATGCCGAACAGGATCGCGTCCGGGTGATGCCAGGTATGTCCGGACGCATCGTGCGGCGGCGCGGGCAGGCGCCCACTCGGGAGTTTCTCCCGCCAGTCGGGTTGTCCTTCGAGTTTCGCGCCGTGACAGGCCGCGCAGTGCCGGTCGTATACCGCCTTTCCTGCCGCAACCTGCCGGCCGTTATCCGGGTCGGCGGGCGAATGGTTGTCGTTCCAGAGCGCGACGGTGATCGCGCCGGCCAGAAAGACGAAAACCGTCGCGAGGATCCCGATACCGATCCGGTTGCGCGCGCTGGACAAGGTGTCTCTTCGAAGTTACCGGGCGAGCCGTCCCGATTCACGCTTCACGAGCATTTCAGGGCGCAAAAAAGGCCAGTGAAACGCTCACCATGCCCAGGTTCAACAGCGTGACGATGATCCATCCCCAGAGCAGAAAGCCCGTCCCGCTGTCAGCGTCCCGGAGCGCGCCGTCGCCGATTTCAGAATCTGCACTCGTCATCGCCAGTCCCCTTTCAAGTGGGTTTGCTCGCTGCTTCCTTCACCACGATCAGTCCAATGCGGCTAGCCACCAAAGTGGATAGGCCATCTGCCCATGATTCCAAAAGCGCCCGCCGTGAACATCAGCACGACCAGGACGAAGATGACGCCGGGAATAAGGGCCGTCGGGGTATACCTGAACTCCCGTGTCGGCGTCACCGCGAGCGTCGCCAGGTCACCGCCCGGTTCGGAATCATGCAGCCGCCTGCCGGCGATCATGGTCATCCCGATGACCACGAAGAAGATCGCGCCAGCGATCAGGGTCAACGTGCCGCCCACGCCCATGGCGACGTTCATCAGCGCGTCCCAGGAGGTGGGAGCCACGCCGCCAAAACTGATGTCCGCGGTGCGCCGCGGGACGCCAGCGTATCCGGCCAGCGTGCCCGCCCAGGCAAAAACGAGCAATGCCACGGTCAGCAGATAAGGCTGGATGCGGGCCATGGCCGGGCCCCAGAGGTCGCGCTTCATGCCGAGGCTCACGCCGTAATACATGATCCCCATGTAAATCAGGCTGGCGGCACCGACCACCATGGGATGAATGTAGGCCGGCACGGCGAAGGTGCCGTGGAGCAGGGAAGCCGTCTGCTCCTGCAGAAGGACGGCGGTCAGCCCCCCGGCGATGCCGAAGGTGAGCATGCCCATAATCAAGGAGGCAAATGCCGGATTCCTCCAAGGCAGATGCCTGATCCAGCCGAAGAGCCCATGCCCGGCCGACCTCATGTGCGCTTCCATCATGCCCGTGACGATGAACATGTGGAGGAGCGAGGGGATCCATACCAGCAGGGAAAGCGCCGAGCCGATGATCTTGATGCCTTGCGCGATGGAGGGGTCGGCCATGAGGTGATAGACGAAGGTCGGCGGCACCACGGCGGGATACATCAGGAACAGCGCTTTCGCCACCGTCTTGCGGTAGACCGAATGGGCGCCGGTGGTGAGCTCGACCAGCACGTAGGCGGCGGCAATCATCGCCATCGCCGGTATGTAGTGGATGATGTGAAACATGACGTGATAGGTCAGCCGGAAGTTCAGGGCGAACTGCCCGGCGTCCGTGCTGATCCAGCCCATCGACCACATGAAGGCGGGGACGTACAGGAAAAAAGCGGCGAGCACGATGGAGAAAATCAGCGGAACGGCGCAGATGGCCGCAAAAGTGCTGATGTGGATTTCACCGAGCATTTTCTTCCACGCCGCCACCGAAGCCTTTCTGTCCACCCAGGTGATGACGGTCGCCAGGAAGTCCAGGGCAATGAGCAAGGCGCCGGCCGCGACGAACAGGTAGCCCAGGTAGATCAGCGGAGCGGACGGGAACGATTTCGCCAGAGGAGGGAAGGCGGTATACAGCACATCGGCACCGGTGAAAACGCCCACCATGTTGATCGCCAGCCCGGCCCCCATGAGGGCGAAAGCCAGCCAGCCCAGTTTGAGGCTCCACAACCGTCCGCCGTTCCGTAAAGCGGTAGCCCCGGCGATCAGCAGGGCCGCCTGGATGAAGGCGAACCAGTAAACGAAGCCGAGTATGGCGTGCCCGGTCAGCATTCGATAATACAAATCCCCCCTGGCAAGGCCGAACGCTGGCGTCTTGATCGCCACCAGGATGGCCGCCAGGGCGAAAGCGCCTATCAGGGACAGCAACCCGGCGACGGCGTAGGCGGTTGTCAGTTTCTGGTCGTCGGGATGGGTTTTCGCGATTTCCTGTGCTAGAGACATGGGATTCTCCGCTCGATTGTCACGACCTTGATGCCGTTCGTCGGCGCCGGATACCGACGATCCCCGGTTGCCCTGTCAGTGCCCGCCATGTCCATGTCCGTCATCCTTTTTTTGGGTGGCGGCTTTCTCGTGCAGTTCCTTCCCATGCGGCTCGCGATGGCTTTTGCCCGTGGCCTCCTCGACGATGATGGAAAAATACATGTAGTCGTGCCCGATGCCGCAGTACTCGTTGCAGAGGACAAGGTACTTGCCCGGCTTCGCCGGTTTCAGCTTGAGGGAAGTCACGATCCCGGGCATGACCACGGCGTTGTAGCTGGTGCCGCCCATCTGCACGGAAATAGCGTGAACCACGTCTGTGGACAGCATCTGCAGGTCGTACTCCTCCCCGGCCTGCAACCGTATGGTGTTGGGCCTGAAGGCGTACTGGATCGCCATGACGTAGATCGGGCTGCCGTGTTCGGCGCGCACGGAGCCATCCGGCAGCTGATGCTCCTTGATGAGGCGCGTCGTCTTCTCCTCGAATTCCGAGGGTGAAACGATTGTTTCGGCGCCGTGAGCATGGCCGCCGTCGTGGGGAAGCAGCACGCCGTAAACCCACCACATCGGGATGATCAGCAACACCGAAAACGCAACGACAAAGGCAGCTATCAGATAGGCATTCGGGCTTTTCATCGTTCGTCGCTTGATCGTGATTTTTTCGCGTCTATGTTCACTTCGTCTGACGGTAACTCTGATAGATCGCCGTGGTGCCGTCGGGCTTCACGAGCAGCACGTCGAACGGCTGCGGCTTGTTGCTCGGCATGCCGGGCGAGCCGGCGGGCATGCCGGGTACGGCGAGCCCTTTTGCCTTCGGCTTCTCGGCCAGCAGGCGCCTGATCTCGCGGGCGGGCACGTGGCCCTCGATGGCGTAGCCCTCGACCATCGCGGTATGGCAGCCGCCCACCCTGTCCGGTATGCCCTGGCGGCGCCGGATGACACCGGTATCCTCGACATGTATCGGCTTCACACGGAAGCCGCTGGCGCGCAGATGATCCATCCACGCGCCGCAGCAGCCTCAGTCGGGGTTGAGATAGACGCTCACCTCAGGCGACGGGGACGGGGCGGCGGGAGCCGCTCCCTGCGCGACAGCGGCGACCAGGGCCAGCGCAGCCAGTGCCGATGCAATCGGTTTGGCGGTTTTCATGATGGTTTCCTTTGTTTATCGAGTAACGACGACCTGCCTGCTGCTGGGCAGCGGCGTGCGGCGCGAGCGCCGCGAATACTGCCGATGCAAAGTACGGTTTCATGCCTGTCCTCGTCGTTGAGGTTCCCGCACGGCTCACGCAATGCGGACGGATGCGCGCCGGGAAAACGAGGCGCGCTTGCGCGGGGATTACCCGCGTTCGACGAAGGTCAGGCGAGAGGGGGCCGCTGAGGCCGGTCGGGAACGAAGAGGTCGTGCAGCGGGGCCGGCGTGAACGCCAGGACCGGGAAATAGGGCGTGGACACCGTCAGCGTCATGGCCGCCGGCGCAGTGACGGTGAAATGGCAGCACGGGTGATAAGCGGAATTGCCCGTCGTGCCGTCGGTGCCCTGCGGATTGTCGTGGTGACCATTCTGGTGCGAGCCGTGATCGTGACTGACGCCCGCATGCGCCTGCGCTTCGCCGTGGCAAAGCAGGACCGACAGGGTCACGGCGACGCCCTGCAGCGGCATGACGGCAAGCGCGGCGGCCAGGACCAGCTTGTTCAGCCAGTGTGTCGACATATGCGGCACAGTCTATACGCCGTACCCCGGTACGGAGTCAAGATCCCGGCTGGAACACCAGGAAATACTGGTTCGGCAGGAACGCGTGCTCCTGCGCGAGCGCGTAGCCGGCGCGCTTCATCTCCTCTTTCACGCGGCCCGGCTCGATGCGCGCGCTCCTGGGCGGGCCCACCGGCGCATCCATGCGGAAATCGATGACGGCGACGCGTCCGCCGGGCTTGAGCGATTCCTGCAGCCGGCGGAAGTAGCGTTCGCGGTCCTCGACGTGGTGATAGACGTCCACGAAAAGTATGAGGTCCGCTTTCTCGGGCAGGCGCGGATCGCCCGGCTTCGCCGCGACCGCGACCACGTTCTTCAGTCCTGCCTGTTTCGCGCGTTCGGCCAGGTGCTTCACCATGGCCGGTTCCGTGTCCACGCCGTAGACGCGGCCTTTCGGCGTCATGTGGGCGAGCCGTACCGAGAAATACCCGGTGCCAGCACCGATGTCCGCGACGATCGCATCGGGCTTGAGCGCGAGCGCCCGGATCACCTCGTGCGGTTTCTGCCACGCATCGCGCGCGGGGTCATCGAACACTTTCGCCCACTTGTCCGCGTCGCCGAAGCTGTGCTGATGCGTGTGCGGCGTCTGCGCGAACGTCGGCGAGAGCCCTGCGCAGATTGCGGAAGCGAGCGCCGCAAGCCACAGCGATCTCAAGCGGGACCAGTCACGGATCACGAGTCACCGGTCACGCAGTTACTTTGAAATTGATCATCATCCCGCCGTCCTCGTGCTCGAGGTTGTGGCAGTGGATCATGTAGACCTGGTCGCCCTGGAAAGGATGCGAGAAGTCGGTGACGATGCGCACCGTTTCGCCGGGCCAGACCAGCACCGTATCCTTCCAGCCGAGGTCGGTCGCGGCAAGGCCGCCTTTCTCCACGGCGAGGCGTTGCTGCTGTTCCGGGCTGCCCGTGCGCGCGACCACCCGGAACTGGAAGCCGTGGATGTGCATCGGGTGCGGCATGCTCGGCTGGACGTTGCGGATGTCCCAGGTTTCCACGGTGTCGCGCTTGACCACGATCGGCGTTTCGTCGGCGACATAGCCCGTGCCGTTGATGCGCCAGACCATGTTGGCCTGGTCGAGCGTGATGAGGCGCGGGCTGTAGGGGCTCTCGGCGGGAGGCTCGATGCGGGACAATTCCTGCGTAACGGGGCGGTCGTAGGCGATCTTGCGCTGGACCAGGATTCTCAGCAGATCGAGTTCCGCGCCGTCCGGCTTTGCGGCGGGCGCGCCGTGCTGCGAGTGCGCGTCGTGTTGGGCGTGCGCCGGGCGTTCGTTTTGCGCGCCATGCCCGGCGTGCCCGGATTGAACAGATGCGGCGCCGCCCGCTTCCATGTGCATCGCGTCGAACGGCAGGCTCACCAGCGTGAGCGCATCGCCGCGAGCGGCCGCGCGCAGGTCGAGCAGCACGTCCACGCGCTCGCTCGGCGCGAGAAATGCCTCCTTCACGGTGCGCGGACGGTCGATCAGGCCGCCGCCGGTGCCGATCACCGTGAAATCGAGCAGGCGCTCGCCGTGCCGGAATGCCAGGCGGTAGAGGCGCGCATTCGAGCCGTTGAGGATGCGGAAACGGTAAAGACGCGTCGCCACGTTCAGATGCGGGCGCGGCGTCAGGTTGACCAGGGTCTCGGCGCCGTAGTGGCCGTGAAAGCGCTCGTCCGCGGTGGGTGCGTAGACGAGCCCGCCCTGGTCGTCGAAATTCCGGTCCTGGAGCACGAGCGGGATGTCGGTCTCGCCGAGCTTGAGATCGAGCGCTTGCTGCAGAGCCAGTTCCTCGTCGTCCTCCACGATGAACAGGCCGGCCAGCCCGTGATAGACCTGCTTGCCCGTGAGGTGGTGGGGATGAGGGTGGTACCAATAGGTTGCCGCGCGGTTGGTGACGGTGAACTGGTAGTCGTAGGTGGCGCCGCCGGGCACCGCGTGGCTCGGATGACCATCGTTGTTGCTGTCCACCTTGAGGCCGTGCCAGTGGATGATGCTGGGTTCGTCGAGGGCGTTCCAGAGCTTGATCCGCAGCGGCGTGCCGGTGCGCGCGCGCAGCACCGGGTTGAAGAGCGTGCGGCCGTGGTGTTCCATCTCGTACGCCAGCAGGCGCGCCGGCTTGCCCGGCAGAATCGCCTGCTGCACCGGTTTCGCGGCCAGGGTGAATGCGCCCGCGGCATCGGCCACGCCGAGCAGATCGTAGCCGCCCGGCAGGCGCAGCGGGTTGGGAAAGGCCGGGTCGCGGATCTCCGGAAGGTCGGCGTGTCCGGCGTGATCGCCTGTCCGCGGACGTTTCCACCAGAAAAATCCTCCGGCCATGCCGGCTGCACCGGCGACTGCGGCCGCCGCGATCAGGGTTCTGCGTTTGTTGGACACTTCAGTTCTCGATGGCGCAGGTGCGGAAGCCCGCGAACACATCTGAGCGGTCGGGCGTGTAGAAGTTCCGCCAGGTGTTGCGGATGAGCCGGCGCGGGGTGGCGAAGCTGCCGCCGCGCAGCACCTTGTGGGTGCCGAACCACGGTTCGGAGTATTCCTGGTAGGGGTCGGCGACGAAGCCGGGGTACGGCTCGAACGTGCTCGCGGTCCATTCCCAGACGTTGCCGATCATCTGCCTGCATCCCGATGCAGTGTCGCCTTCGGGATAAGTCTCGATGGAGGCGACGCCCGTACCCTCGAGATTTGCGTGGGCTGCATCGGGAAAATGATTACCCCAGGGATACCTTTGCTTAAGTTGGGCGCTGGCGTCGAATGACGCCGCGTATTCCCACTCGACTTCTGTGGGGAGCCGGCGCCCCGCGTAGCGGCAATAGGCCTGCGCTTCGTGCCAGTTCACGTGGACGACCGGTTCGTTCCGCGGCAACGGCACGACGCGATCGAAACGCTGCTGCATCCACACGCTGTCGCGTTTTGTCCAGTAGGCCGGCGCGCCGCGGTCCGCCTGCTCCCGCCAGGCCCAGCCGTCCTCGCTCCACCACTCGCGCCGCGCGTAGCCGCCGGCGTCGACGAAGGCGGCGTATTCGGCGTTGGTGACCGGGGCGCGCGCGATGCGGAACGGCGCCAGCCGGACCTCGTGGGCCCATTTCTCGTTGTCAAAAACGAAATCGTGCCCCGGCGATGCTCCGAGAAGAAAAGTACCACCGGGAAGAGGCGCGTCGCCGCGGGTGCCGCCGCCGGCGCTGGGCACGATTTCGTAATCCCAAAACGGATCCTCGTACCCCAGTGTTTGCCGCGTATAGTGAAAAGCTTCCGCATGCATATCTTCATGGAAAATCGCGAGCTGGACGAAGTACTGCAACTCGCGATTTTCCGGCTCGCGAAAAAGGTGATTCGTGACGCGCTCCAGGACATTGACCTGGTACGCGCGTGTCGCATCCAGGCCGGGGAGGGGGAGATCCCAGCGCGTGTCGTGCGCGACTTTCGCCGAGTCGTACAGGGCATCGGCGCCCGGCAGGATCGAATCGGGCATGCCGCCGCCCGCGCTGCGCCGCAGGCACCAGTATTCCTGGAACCAGGCGACGTGGCCCAGCTCCCACAGTGGCGGATTGACGATCGCGAGCTTCGGCCCCAGCAGCCGGCTCCCGTCGAGGCCGGCGGCGATTCGCGTAAGATGCTCGCGGCTGGCGGCAAGCTGGCGGGCGAGGGAATCGGCATTCATCGTACGCCAGTCTAGAATAATGGCCAAGATATGAAAATCGCTATTACCGTTCCGACTTCGGCGCTCCCGAACAGCGGCAACCGGCATACCGCCGAGCGCTGGGCGGGTTTCCTGCGCGGGATGGGGCACCGGGTGCGCATCGTCACCGAGTGGCGCGGCGGGACCGACGACCTGCTGCTCGCGCTGCACGCGCGCAAGAGCGCGACGTCCGTCCGGCGCTACTCCGACAAGCGGCCGGCGGCCCCGGTGATCGTCGCGTTGACCGGAACCGACCTCTACCGCGACATCAGGACCGACGCGGAGGCAAGGCAGTCGCTCGGCCTGGCCGCGCGGCTCATCGTGCTGCAGGAGGAGGGGTTGCGGGAGCTGAGCCCGTTCCTGAGGGGCAAGACCCGGGTCGTCCATCAATCCGCGGACGTGACGCTGCGTCATGCGCCCGACAAGTCGTGCTTTCGCGTTGCCATCGTCGGCCACCTGCGGGAAGAAAAGGACCCGTTCCGCGCGGTCATGGCGCTGCGCCGCATCGCGCGCGACACCCCGGTCGAAGTGTTGCAGCTCGGCGCCGCGCTCAGCCGGGAAATGCGGACGCGGGCGCGCGGCTGGGCGAAACTCGAACGCCGCTACCGCTGGCTCGGTAGCGTAGCGCACGCGGCGGCGATGCGCCGGCTCGCGTCCAGCCACGTGCTGGTGGTGAGTTCGGTGATGGAGGGCGGCGCGAACGTGATCTGCGAAGCAGCGCGTATCGGCGTTCCCGTGCTCGCGTCGCGCGTGCCGGGGAACGTCGGCATGCTCGGCCGCGGCTATCCCGGCTATTTTCCGTTGTCCGACGACAAGGCGCTGGCGCGGCTGATCGAGCGCTGCAGGACGGACAAGGCCTTTTACGCAAAGCTCAAGAGCGCGATCTCGCGCCGGCGCGGGCTGTTCTCGCCCCCGTCCGAGCGCGCGGCGCTGCAGCGCGCGTTGAGCGGATTACGGAAGCTGTAAGGGCCGGGAATCGGGAGCCTTCACCGTGCCAGCGTTGCGAGGCCCCATCCTCCGAGCGCGGCGAGCAGGACGACCAGCCAGGGCGGCGTTTTCCAGAACATGAGCAGGGCGAACGCGGCCAGTCCCAGGCCGAAGTCGGCCGACGATTTGATGGCGCTGGTCCAGACGGGGTGATAGAGGGCGGCCAGCAGCAATCCCACCACCGCCGCGTTCACGCCGATCAGCGCCGAACGCACGGCTTTGAACCGCCGCAAGTCGTCCCAGAACGGCAGCACGCCGATCGTGAGCAGGAACGCGGGCAGGAAAATCGCCGCGATGCAGAGCAGCGCGCCCCGCCAGCCGTTGGGGTCCGGGCCCATGATGGCGCCGAGGTAGGCGGCGAAGGTGAAGAGCGGTCCCGGCACGGCCTGCGCCGCGCCGTACCCCGCGAGAAACGCATCGTTCGAGACCCAGCCGGGCGGCACCACTTCCGACTGAAGCAGCGGCAACACGACGTGGCCGCCGCCGAAAACCAGCGAACCGGAGCGGAAAAAGCTGTCGAACAGCGCCAGCCCTTGTCCGGGGTAGAGGGAGGCGAGGAGCGGCAGGCCCGCGAGGAGGACGAAAAACAGCGCGAGGCTGATCGCGCCGGCCGTCTTGCCGGGCGAGATTCCCATGTCGACGCGAGCATCGTCGACTTTCGCGCCCAGGAACGCGCATCCGGCGATGGCGCCGATGACGATGGCGCCGACCTGTCCGAGCGAGGTGGGCCAGACCATCGCAACGGCCGCTGCGACCACGGCCAGCGTGAAGCGCGGCGCATCCGGGCAAAGGTTCTTCGCCATGCCCCATACGGCCTGCGCGACGACCGCGACCGCCACCACTTTCAGACCGCGCAGCCAGCCGGAGTCGAGGTTGTCCGCGAACGCGTCGACGCCATAGGCGAACAGCAGCAGCGCGATGGCTGACGGCGCCGTGAAGGCCAGCCAGGCGGCGAGCGCGCCGGGGAGCCCGGCCTGCAACAGGCCGATGCCGATGCCCACCTTGCTGCTGGCGGGACCTGGCGTGAACTGGCAGAGCGCCACCAGGTCGGCGTAGGCGCGGTCCGTCAGCCACTTGCGCCGTTCCACGAACTCCTCCCGGAAGTAGCCGAGGTGGGCGATGGGGCCGCCGAACGAGGTCAGGCCGAGCTTCAGGAATGCGCCGAACACGGTCAGGGCCGATGGCTTGCCGGCCGGGACAGGCTGCCGGGAGGGTTCGGGAGGCTGCATATCAGTTATCGAGCAGCTTGAGCCGCTGCACCTTGCCTGAGGGACCTTTCGGCAGCTTGTCGACCAGCTTGATGAGCTTGGGCGTCTTGTACTTGCCGAGCTCGCGTTCCGAGTAAGCGCCGAGTTCCTCGACGCCGCACTTCGCGCCGGGCTTCAGCACCACGCAGGCCATGATTTCCTGGCCGTAGTCCGGGTCGGGGATGCCG
>CAYSRR010000004.1:0-603 GCA_964433375.1 uncultured Streptomycetaceae bacterium | reverse complement strand
CCTCGTCGATCTCGCGCGGCGCGATGTTTTCTCCGCCCTTGATGATGAGCTCCTTGATGCGGCCGGTGACGAAGAGAAACCCGTCTTCGTCGAGGTAGCCGACGTCGCCGGTATGCATCCAGCCGTCGGGCTCGAGCGTCTTCGCCGTGTTCTCCGGGTCCTTGTAGTAGCCGGTCATGACGTTGTCGCCGCGCACCATGATCTCGCCCGCGGTCCCGGGCGGCAGGGCTCTGCCCGTGGCGGCATCGATGATCTTCGCCTCGTTGCCGAAGGCCGGGCCGGGGCTGCCGATCTTGCGCTTCGCCGGGTCGAGCGGGTTGGTGAAGCAGGGCGCGTTGGTTTCGGTCATGCCGAAGGTCTCGATGATGCCGATGCCGAATTTCTTCTCGAACGCGCGGTGCAGGTCGGGCGGCAGCGGCGCGGAGGCCGAGCGGCAGAACTTCACGCGGCTGATGTCGAGTCCCGTCTCGCGCGGGTCGGGACCGTTCAGCAGGTAGGCGATGATGGTCGGCACCACGTTGATCCAGGTGCAGCGGTGCTTCGCGACAAGCTCCCAGTAGCCCGACGCGCTGAAGCGATGGGGCATGACGACGCTGCCGCCGT
>CAYSRR010000003.1:37596-43141 GCA_964433375.1 uncultured Streptomycetaceae bacterium | reverse complement strand
GACCTCTTGCATGCCATGCAAGCGCTCTCCCAGCTGAGCTATACCCCCACGAGAGAGCGCGCATTATAGGCGAGGCAGCCCCAGCCTGTAAAGAAATCCGTTCTCCGGGAAGGGGTTGCAACGCCTTGATGCTGCTCCCGTATTGCCAGGGAAGGGGGTTACAGCGACGGTCTCGGGGATGCCGAGGTCAACTCACCGCTCACCCCTCACGTCCCACGGTTTTAGCGGGTCGAATCACGACTCACGAATCACGAATCACGCTTCATATTCCCCTCCTGCCCGAGGAGGGGTCGTCGCAACGCGACGGGGGTGGAGGGAGCACGACTCACGCCCTTCAACCTACTTCCGCCCCGCGGGCGCCTCGACGAGCTCGTAGATGTCCCAGTCGCCGCGGAAATCGCACATTCCGCCCCTGCCGCACTGGCTTAGATCGGTCCACTCGGACCTTCTTTCGGTGCGCACCGTCCGGCCGAGCGCGGGCGCGTACCAGTCGAGCTCGGTGATCTGGGTCTCCATGCGGAAGGAATTCGCGTCTCCCGGGTAGACGGCGCGCCGGATCTTGATGGTATCGAATTCTCCCGCCGGCACGCGGATGCGCTCGTTCCCGATTACCCGGGCGTCCACGCGCACGCTCCTGCGCTCGCCGGTACCCGGCACCGTGGCGTTGACGCGCTCGGACCAGGTTTTCCCCGGTTCCAGCGGAAACCGGTAGGCGGGATAGGCGGTGGCGAACACGTACTCCACCGGCTGACCGTGGTTCTCGACCGGGTGATGCAGCCAGTTGCCGTCCCGGGTGTAGGTTGCGGTGTGCGCCGATCCCGCCGCCGGCTGATCCGGGCTGACCGAAACGGTGACACTGTCCGGGGTAACCCGGTCCACCCGGTAATGCACCCGGCCGCTGACCGACTTGTTGTAGCCGTTCACGAGTTGATAGCTGTAGGTATCGTCCACGGCGGATGCTGCGGCCGCCGGGCCTGCAAGGGCCGCCATGACGGCAAGCAGCGCCACGCCATAAGCCGCTGGAGCCATCATCATGGGTTTCCTCTTGCGCTGGTTGGTGACGGGTAAACGCCCCGGCTTGCCTGAACCTTCCGCCTCGCGCCCGCGCCTTGAGCCGCGTGTTCAGTGGCTCGTGATTGGTCCGGGCTGTTTGCCCGCGGCGGCGGCCGGCGTCCTGGCCGGCACGGCGGAAGGCGCCAGTTCTGCGTGAATGCGGCGTCATTGTAAGCTGTCGTTCCCGGGCGCGGCCGATTGCATCGTGCCGGCGCGTTACGCATATTGGACGGTCAGGGCCGCCACACGAGCGCGTATCCGGCCGCAACACCTTGAAGTAGAATGAATAGTGCCAGTTGACGGTCCTGGCCATCTCGATGGCATAAGTGGGGAAATCCATGCACAACCGCTTCGCGCAGAACCCATACCGGACCTGGCCTGCCGCCTTCCTGGCTTGCGGCCTCTTGCTGGTCGCGGGCTGCTCGAAGGAGGCGCCGCCGCCGGCCGTCCGGGTCGTGGACGTCACCGCCATGACCGTGACGCCGAAGGATGCGCCGGCCGTCTACGAATTTGTGGGGCAGACGCAGAGCTCGCGGGAAGTGGAAATCCGCGCGCGCGTCGACGGCTTCCTCGACAAGCGCGTCTATACCGAGGGCGCCCTGGTGCGAGAAGGGGAGATCCTGTTCCTCATGGACAAGAAGCCCTTCGAGGCGTCCCTGCAGCAGGCGCGGGGCGAGCTTGCGCAGCAGCGCGCCAAGCTCAATGTCGCGGAGGCCAACCTGGCGCGGGTGAGGCCGCTCGCCGAGCAGAACGCGGTGTCCAGGAAGGACCTCGACGACGCCGTCGGCAACGAGCAGTCGGCGCGCGCCGCGGTGCTGACGGCGGAGGGCAGCGTTCGCCAGGCCGAGTTGAACCTTTCGTACGCGACGATCAACACGCCGCTAACCGGCCTGTCGAGTTCCGCCCGCATCCAGGAAGGCGCCTACGTCAACGCCAGCAACAACCTGTTGACGACGGTCGCGCAGCTCGACCCGATGTGGGTCAACTTCTCGGTCTCGGAAAACGCGCACCTGCGGCTGCGCGAGTCGGTGAGCAAGGGGGAAATCAGACTGCCGCCCGGGGAAAACTTCGAGATCGAGGTGGTGCTGGCGGACGGCACCGTGTTCGAGAGCCGCGGCAGGATCAGCTTCGCCGATCCGTCGTTCTCGAAGGAGACGGGCACTTTCCTGGTGCGCGCGACGTTCGCAAACAAGAAAGGAACGCTGAAGCCGGGGCAGTTCGTGCGCGTGCACGTGCTTGGCGCCGTGCGGCCGAACGCGATCCTGGTGCCGCAGCGCGCCGTCCACCAGGGGGCGAAGTCGCACTTCGTCTGGGTCGTGGGCAAGGACGGCAAGGCGGAGCAGCGCGCGGTCGCGACCGGGCCGTGGAGCGGGAACGACTGGGTGATCAGCCAGGGGCTGCGGGCGGGCGAGCAGGTGATCGTCGACGGTGGAATTCGCGTCGCGCCCGGCGCGACGCTCAAGGTGACGCCCTACACGCCGCCGGCAGCGCCGGCGCCGGAATCCGCGAAGAAGGCGGCCGATCCGACAGGGGTGGAGGACAGGCGCAATATCAGCCGCCGATGAACGCCGATACACGCCGATGAAATCCAACAAAAACAAGAAATAGACAGGATTTGCATGATTAACAGGATTGCAATCGAGAAACAGGTTTTGTCTGTAAATCTTGTAAATCCTGTCTATTCGTTCTTCGAATTTAGCGGCAGATGAACATCTCGCACTTCTGCATCGACCGGCCGATCTTCGCGTCGGTCATTTCCATCGTCATCACGCTCGCGGGCGCGGTGGCGATGTATAACCTGCCGGT
Organism: uncultured Streptomycetaceae bacterium; assembly: GCA_964433375.1. Classification (GTDB taxonomy): domain Bacteria; phylum Pseudomonadota; class Gammaproteobacteria; order Burkholderiales; family SG8-41; genus SG8-41. The sequence goes on along the minus strand of CAYSRR010000003.1, from coordinate 40,282 downwards.
CGCGCAGTACCCGGACATCACGCCGGTGCAGATTTCCGTCGCCGCGACCTACCCGGGCGCGTCGGCCGACGTGGTCGCGCAGAACGTCGCGGCGCCGATCGAGCAGCAGGTGAACGGCGCCGACCGGCTGATCTACATGTCGTCCACGAGCTCGTCCTCGGGCCTCATGACGATGACGGCCTTCTTCGAGATCGGCACCAACCCCGCGCTGGCGCAGGTGGACGTGCAGAACCGCGTGAACCTGGCGCTGCCGCAGCTGCCGGAGTCGGTGCAGACGCAGGGCGTGTCGGTGCAGAAGAAATCGTCCGCCTTCATGATGATCATCTCGATCTTCGGCGATGAGCGTTACGATCCGACCTACGTCGCCAACTACGCGAGCATCTACGTGCTCGACGCGATCAAGCGCGTGCCGGGCGCCGGGCAGTCTTCCATCTTCGGCACGCCCGATTACGCGATGCGCATCTGGCTGAAGCCCGACCGCATGGCGGCGCTGGGCGTCACCGCCAGCGACGTGCAGCAGGCGGTGGCCAACCAGAACCAGCAGTTCGCGGTCGGCAGCATCGGCCAGTCGCCCACCGGCCGCGCGGTGGAGCAGTCGTTCGCGGTTACCACCCGCGGGCGGCTCACCGAGCCGGAGGAGTTCGAGTCAATCATCATCCGCGCCGAGAGCGGGGGCGCCGCCATCGTGCGCCTGAAGGACGTGGGCCGCGCGGAGCTCGGCCAGAAGGATTACTCGATCCGCAGCAAGTTCCAGGGCAGGCCGGCGACGACGATCGCGGTCTACCAGCAGCCGGGCGCCAACGCGCTGGAGGTCTCGAAGGCCGTGCGCGAAACGCTGACGGAGATGAAGAAGTCGATGCCGGAGGGCATCGACTACAAGATCGCGATGGACACCACCGCGTTCACGCGTGCTTCCATCGAGACCGTGGTGCATACCTTCTTCGAGGCGCTGGTGCTGGTGGTGCTGGTGGTATTCCTGTTCCTGCAGAGCCTGCGCGCGACCCTGATCCCGATCCTGGCCGTGCCGATCTCGATCGTCGGCACGGCGGTCGGCATGACCGCGCTGGGCTTCTCGATCAACATGCTGACGCTGTTCGGCATGGTGCTCGCGATCGGCATCGTGGTGGACGACGCGATCGTCGTGATCGAGGCGGTCGAGCACAACATGAACAAGTTCGGCATGGCGCCGCGGGAGGCGGCGAAGAAGGCGATGGACGAGGTGGGCGGGGCGCTCGTCGCCATCGTGCTGGTGCTGTGCGCCGTGTTCGTGCCGGTTGCGTTCATTCCCGGCATCACCGGCCAGCTCTACAAGCAGTTCGCGATCACTATCGCCATCTCGGTGGTGCTGTCGGGCATCGTCGCGCTGACGCTCTCGCCGGCGCTCGCTGCCTTGCTGCTGAAGCCCGGCCACGGCGAGAAGAAGGGCTTCTTCAAGTGGTTCGAGGCGAAGTTCACCAGCATGACCAACGGCTATACGCGCGCGGTGGCGCTCGTGATCAAGCGTTCGGGCGTCGCGCTGCTGCTCTTCGCCATCATGCTGGGGGCGATCTACGGCCTGATGAAACATATCCCCGGTTCGTTCCTGCCGCCGGAGGACCAGGGCTACATCCTCGGCGCGGTGATCATGCCGGACGCCGCCGGCCTCGACCGCACCGGGCAGACGAGCAGCCGCGTGACCGAGCATTTCATGAAGGACCCCGCGGTCGAGGCGACGGTGGTGATCGACGGCTACAGCCTGCTCGACGGCCAGACCAAGAGCAACGCCTCGGTATTCTTCATCGGGTTGAAGGACTTTCCGCAGCGTTACTCGTCCGACAACATTCGCACGCAGAACGCGCGGGCCGTCATCGTCAACGCCTACCAGCAGCTGGGCCAGGTGCGCGAGGGGGTCATCATCCCGATCAATCCCCCGTCCATTCCGGGGCTCGGCACCACCGGCGGCACGGAGCTGTACGTGCAGAGCAAGGGCGAGGCAGGCAGCGAGCGGATCGCGGAGGTGGTGCAGGAATACCTGGCGAAGCTGCGGACGAGGCCCGAGCTGGCGCAGATCAGCTCGACCTATAACGCCGTGGCCCAGCAGTTGCGCGTGGATGTCGACCGCGAGAAAGCGGAGACGCTGGGCGTGCCGGTGCAGGACGTGTACACGGCGATGCAGACGCTGTTCGGGTCGCTGTACGTATCCCAGTTCACCAAGTTCAGCCGCCTGTTCCAGGTGATCGTACAGGCCGAGCCCGAGTACCGCTTGCGGCCGGAAGACCTGACGCAGGTCTACGTGCGCAGCAAGAGCGGCAGCATGGTCCCGCTGCAGTCGGTCGTCACGACGCGCTATGTCACCGGCCCGGACATCGTCACCCGGTTCAACAACTTTCCGGCGGTCAAGCTGACCGCCGGCGCGGCGCCCGGTTACAGCTCCGGCCAGGCGATCGCCGTGCTGGAGCAGGTCGCGGCGGAAGCGCTGCCCTCGGACTTCGCCATTGCCTGGAGCGGACAGGCGTTCGAGGAGCGCAAGGCCGGCGGCGCGTCCACCCTGGTGTTCGTGTTCGGCCTCATCATGGTGTTCCTGATCCTCGCGGCGCAGTACGAGAAGTGGTCGCTGCCGTTCGGGGTGCTGACCGCCGTGCCGTTCGCGCTGTTCGGCGCGCTGCTGGCGATCCTGCTGCGCGGGCTCGACAACGACGTCTATTTC
>CAYSRR010000003.1:31519-37586 GCA_964433375.1 uncultured Streptomycetaceae bacterium | reverse complement strand
CATGCTGGTGGCGCTGGCGGCGAAGAACGCCATCCTGATCTTCGAGTACGCGGTGATGAACCGGGAAGCGGGCCAGTCGATCTACGACTCGGCGATGAACGCGGCTCGCGACCGGCTGCGGCCGATCGTGATGACTTCGCTCGCCTTCATCCTGGGCTGCGTGCCGCTCGCCATCTCGGTGGGGGTCGCGGCCAACAGCAAGCACTCGATCGGCACCGGCGTCATCGGCGGCATGCTCGGCGCGACCGCGATCGCGGTGTTCTTCATCCCGATGTTCTACTACGTGATCGAGTCGCTGTCGGAACGGTTCGGCGGCAAGAAGCCCACCGCGCACGCGCCGCGAAAGCAGGATTGAAACCGCCGATGAACGCCGATACACGCCGATAAGATGAATTGGCAGACACTCAGAGACTCTCTGTTCGAGTCATCCTCGCGAAGGCGGGGATCCAGTAGGGTTCGCCTAGATTCCCGCATCGGCGTTCATCGGCGTTCATCGGCGGTTGCATTGCTTTTCGTTCTTAGCGCATGCGCGGTCGGGCCGGACTACGAGCGTCCGGCCACCGAAGCACCGGCGCAATACCGTTACGAGGACGTCCAGGCGCGCGACACGGCCAACACGGCGTGGTGGACGCAGTTCAACGACCGGGAGCTGGAACGCCTGATCGGCATCGCGCTCGCCGAGAACAAGGACGTGCTGATCGCCGCGGCGCGCGTCGAGGAGTACTACGGCCGCTACGGCGCGCAGCGCGGCCAGCAGTTCCCGCAGGCCTCGGTGCAGGGGCAGGGCGCGAGCCAGCGCTCGTCGCGCGTGAGCACCCCGCGCATCCCGTTCGGCGACGTCACCGCCGACCAGTACACCGTGGACCTCGGCGTATCGTTCGAGCTCGATCTGTGGGGCCGCCTGCGGCGCGCGACCGAGGCCGCCCGCGCCGACCTGCTCGCGGTGGAAGAGAACCGGCGTACGGTCATCCTCTCGCTGGTGTCCGCGGTGGCGACGTCGTACGTGGCCCTGCTCGACTTCGACCGCCAGCTCGAGATCGCCCGCAGCACCGCGAAGACGCGGGCCGAATCGCTGCGCATCTTCGAGCTGCGGTTCAAGGGCGGCGTCATCTCGGAACTCGAGCTGCAGCAGGTGCGATCCGAGTACGAAACCGCGCTGGCGGCGATCCCGCAGGGCGAGAAGCAGGTCGCGCAGCAGGAGAATAACCTGTCGGTGCTGCTCGGCCGCAATCCGGGCGCCATTACGCGCGGCAACACGATCGAGAAGCTGGCGCTGCCGGTGGTGCCGGCGGGGCTGCCCTCGGAGTTGCTGGAGCGGCGGCCGGACATTCGCCAGGCCGAACAGCAACTGGTCGCGGCCAACGCACGGATCGGCGTTGCGAAAGCGGCGTTCTACCCCACGATCTCGCTCACGGGACTGCTCGGGACCGCCAGCGCCGGCCTATCCGACCTGTTCACCGGCGCGGCGAAGACCTGGACCTACGCGGCGACGGTGAACCAGCCGATCTTCACCGGCGGCACGCTGCTCGGGCAACTGGCGGTGTCCGAGGCGCAGCAGAAGCAGGCGCTCTACGGCTACCAGCAGGCGATCCAGACGGCGTTCGGCGAAGTGGAGAACTCGCTGGTGGACCAGGCGAAGACCCGCGAGCAGGTCGCGGCGCAGCGCCGGCAGGTGGAAGCGCTCGGCCGCTACGCGTACCTCGCGCGGCTGCGCTACGACAACGGTTATACCAGCTACATCGAGGTGCTCGACGCCGAGCGCAGCCTGTTCCAGTCCCAGCTTCAGCTGTCGCAGAGCCAGGGCCAGCTCTTCGCTGCGCTGATCAATCTGTACAAAGCGCTCGGCGGCGGCTGGGTGGACGAGGCGGAAAAGCTTGCGCCCGGGCCGGCGGTCGATACCAGCAAGAATCCGCCGGTATTTCCATAGTGCGAGATTCAGCTTCAGTAAGCTGCGGCACGCCGGGCGGAGCAATTTTCCTGCTCGTTGCCGCGCTGATGGTTCCGGCGCAGGTGGCCGCGCAGCAGGCGCCGGCGGAGCAGGACTGGTCGCCTCCCGTGACGGACGCCGACACGGACGAGCTTCCATCCCCGGCGACGCTGCGGGCGCTGCGGTTGCTGCGTGACAAGTGGCATGGCCGGGTGGAGATCAAGCGCCAGAACACGTCGCGCGGCACGCCGGACGAGTCCACCATGACCCAGCTGAGGATCGAGACCTTCTTCGACGGCCCGGTGTCGGCGCTGCGGATCGACGTGCCGCTCCCGGATGAAAAAACCGACTTCGAGGGCGATCTTTTCAATCCGCGGCTGGGCGACCTGAAGGTCCGCGCGCGCTTCCGGCCGCTGAAATCGGGCGAATACACCTTTCCCTCGTTCCTCGAGGCGATATTCCCGACCGCCGATCCCAAGTCCAGCGGCAGCGGCAAATACCAGTTGAACGGCGGCATTCGCATGATCGTGCCGTTCGCCCTGCCTGTCGCGCATCCGAAGGAGCACAAGTCGCAGTTTGAGACGGAGGTTTCCCAGATCGTCTCAATTGCCGGGGACGAGAGCCGCAAGGACGTCAACTACACCAAGTTCGAGTTCACGTTCTACAACGTCTGGCGGCAGCAGTACACGATGAAACTGAAGCTGAAGCCCAGCGTGGACTGGATCCAGGACGGAAAGGCCGGATCGGTGGGCGAGATCGAGGGCGGCGTGTTCTTCGCCAGGCATTGGCGAACCTGGATCATGCTGGGCCGGCGCCTGACCGGGCCGGAAGGCATCAAGGGCACTTACGGCACGCGGATCGAGCTCGGCCTGGCGCGGACCTATTGAGCATTCGGTAAATGGGTGATCTGTGGCAAGTGGCCCGGGTTCAGGATTGCTGATGCGGAGAGACGGGACGTCATGCGGCCGCCGGCTTTTGTCGCGGGCATTGCGCGCGCTTGTGGCGGCTTCCGCGCTGAGCACGGCGGTTGCTCTTTCCGCGGAGGGGCCGCCATCGCCCGTCCCGGCTTCGCGCTTCACCGATCCGGCCGACGGCTGGTTCGACGTGAGCAACTTTCTCGATACCGCCTACGGCTTCGTGCCGGTGCTCGCGCCGATCACGGAGCCGGCGATCGGCTACGGCGCCGTGGGCGCTCTCGTGTTCATCGACCGGCACGTGGCGGGCGCGGGGCAGCGCTATACGCGGCCGAACCTGGCGGTGGTGGGCGGGCTCGCGACGGAGAACGGCACGCGCGGCCTGTTCGCGTCCCACCTCGGCACCTGGCGGGACGGCGGCGTCCGGACAATCGCGGCCATCGCGCAAATGGACGTCAACCTGGATTTCTTCGGGTTGGGCGGCGACCGGCGGCCGGATGCGCTGGCGCTGGGCTATACCGTGTCGGCGAAGGGAGGCGTCGTTGGCGGCAACTTGCGCCTGGCCGAATCCCCGCTATGGCTGGGCCTGCGCTACACCGCCGTCCGGACGAACGTTTCCTTTGCCGACCCCGTGGCGGGCCTGCCGACGATTCCGAATCCGGACCGCGACCAGGACCTGGCGGGACTGACGCCGTCGGTGACGTACGATGCGCGAGATAATTTTTTCACGCCGACGCGGGGCTGGTACGTGGACCTGTCGGTGCCGGTGTTTCGCCGCGGCCTGGGCGGAGACCGGGATTTCCAGACGGCCAACCTGACCGCGATCGGCTACCAGCCGCTGGGCCGGAAGACGTACTTTTCCGCGCGGGCCACGGCCAAGGCGAGTTCCGATGGAACGCCTTTCTACCTGCGCCCGTACGTCGGATTGCGCGGCGTCCAGGCGCTGCGCTACCAGGGCGAGCAGGCGGCCGAGTTCGAGGCGGAACTGCGCTGGCAGCTGCATTCGCGCTTCAGCCTGATCGGGTTCGGCGGCGCCGGCGTGGCGAAGAGCGATCAGCTTGGCGTCGACCGCGAGAAGTCGGTGGCTGCCGGCGGCGCCGGCTTCCGCTACCTGATCGCACGCAAGCACGGCCTGCACATGGGCCTCGACGTCGCCGCCGGGCCGGACAAGCCGGTCTTTTACGTCGTGTTCGGCAACGCCTGGCTGCGGCCGTGATCCCGGATGGCCTGGATACTCTGGCCGATCCAGATCAAGAGCGCCCGTCTCGCGTATCATAAGCTTTCTTTCATACCGCGCGATACGAGGCTGAACATGGCTGGCATGAAACTCTGGATCGGCAACATCGAGCCCGGAACCACCGACGACGATCTCCGCGATTTCGTGAAGAAGTACTCCCCTGATCTCGAAATCAAGGCGATCCAGCGCGTCGAAGGCGACGGCTCGCGCCCGGCTGCGACCGTCGAGTTCGTCGATACGCCGTACGGCTCGGTCGAGAAAATCTCGATGCGCCTGCACGGCATGTACTGGAAGGGGCGCGAGCTGTTCGTCCAGACGATCGCGCGCTGATTTCTTCCTTGCATCGGGAGGGGGAGATGCCCGGCATCCCACGCCGGCTTGCGGGGGCGGCACTGCTCCTTTCGCTGGCCGGCGTCTCGTGGTCCCAGCAGCTCGAGCCGCGCAGCTACGCGAACGTGCCGGTCGGGATGAACTTCCTGATCGCGGGCTACGTCCAGGCGTCGGGCGGCTACTCCGCGGACCCGGCGCTGCCGCTGACCGACGCCCACCTGAAGCTGCGGACCCCGGTCTTCGCTTACGCGCGCTCGCTCGACGTCGCGGGCAAGTCCGCCAAGATCGACGTCGTTGCCGGCGGCGGCTGCGTGTCCGGCGACGCGCTATTCAATGGCGCGCCGGTCTCGCGGGACGTCTGCGGCCTGCTCGATCCCGCGGTGCGGTTTTCCATGAATTTTTATGGCGCGCCGGCGCTTTCCCTCGAGGAATTCCGCAACTACCGCCAGGACCTCGTGGTGGGCGGGAGCCTGCAGGTGCAGGCCCCGCTCGGGCAGTACGACCCGAGCCGACTGGTGAACCTGAGCGCGAACCGGTGGGTCTTCCGTCCCGAGATCGGGATGTCGAAGACGATCCGGCCGCTGACGATCGAGATGTCGCTGGGCGCGAGCCTGTTCACCACGAACGACGATTTCTACGGCGGCAAGCGGCGCGAGCAGGACCCGGTCTACAACACCCAGCTGCATCTGATTTACGAGTTTCCGGGCGGGACGTGGGCCGCGCTCAACGCGACCTACTACGCGGGCGGCCGGACCACGGTGAACGGCGTGAAAAACAACGACGAGCTCGGGAATTCGCGGGCCGGGCTGACGCTCGCTTTTCCCGTCGACCGCCGCAATTCGATCAAGCTGTACGCGAGCCGGGGCATATCCGTCCGGACCGGGACGGATTTCGATCTCTACGGCATGGCGTGGCAGCACCGCTGGGGCGGGGGGCTCTAGAGAGCCGCCGTGACCGGTCGGAGCGCGTGATGCGCCCGGGGGCATCACGCGGACGGCGGCTTGACCCAGGTCAGTACGGCTTCAGGTGAAGGCAGTGAAACTGTGTAAACTGGCGGCTCACGCGTGCGACAATTATCGGGAAGGGCGTTATGGCTAAGGACGAAGCGGGCAAGGATGAAGCAGGACAAAAGCTCAAGCGGAAGAAATACGACAAGCAGCTCGAGAAGCTCCACGTCGAGCTGGTCAAGCTCCAGGAATGGGTCGTGCACAAGGGCCTCAAGGTCTGCATCGTCTTCGAGGGGCGCGACGGGGCGGGCAAGGGCGGCACGATCAAGGCCATCACCGAGCGGGTGAGCCCGCGCGTCTTTCGCGTGATCGCGCTGCCGGCGCCGACCGATCGCGAGAAGAGCAGATGTACCTCCAGCGCTACCTGCCGCACATGCCGGCGGCCGGCGAAGTGGTGATCTGGGACCGCAGCTGGTACAACCGCGCGGGCGTCGAGCGCGTGATGGGCTTCACGCCCGAGGACCAGGTAAAGCGCTTCCTGCGGCTGGTGCCCGAGTTCGAGCACCTGATGATCGACTCCGGGATCATTCTCCTCAAGTACTGGCTGGAGGTGGACATGGAAGAGCAGACTCGCCGGCTGAAATCCCGCATCGACGACGGCCGCAAGATCTGGAAGCTCTCGCCGATGGACCTCAAGTCCTACAGCCGCTGG
>CAYSRR010000003.1:14982-31509 GCA_964433375.1 uncultured Streptomycetaceae bacterium | reverse complement strand
TCAGAAGGTGGGTGATGAGATTGAGACGGGCGCGCGACGACATGTTCAAGGCGACGGACACGAAGAAAGCCCCGTGGTACGTGGTGAATTCCAATGACAAGAAGCGCGCCCGTCTCAATCTCATCACCCACCTTCTGAAGCAGATTCCGTACAAGGATGCGCCCCGCGAGAAAGTGAAATTGCCGAAACGGGGAAAGCCGCACGGCTACAAGGAACCGAAGTACTCCTACCGGTTCGTCCCGGAAAAATTCTAGCGGGAGGCGCCAGGTGCCCGAAGCGGCTGGCGGTTCCAGCTTGCCCGTGCCCGCCTGGCTTCGCACGTATCGCAAGGAATGGTTCAGGCTCGACATTGTTGTCGAGCTTGACGGCCGCGGCGGTCGTCATTCCCAAGGCCATGGCCTATGCCACGAGTACACGGCGCTAAATGGACGTGGGCTTCACCTGCGCTTACCTGGCCACGCCGTACGCGCGTCGGCTGTCGGGGGAAACCCTTTATGTCGACGGCGGGGTTAATATAATGGCTTAGCGGGCGGGGATTGTTCCGGCAACAACCGAAAAGGGGGGGGTAGTCAAATGAAACCAGGGAAGATCGGCAGCGGAATCGAACACGGCAAGGCGCAATTGGCCCTGTTCGCGCTGGGGATGGGCTTCACCGGTCTCGTGGCGGCGCAGGATGCCTGGAACGTGCATCCGGCCCTGCAGGACCGCTGGACCATACAACTCGGTGCTTATGCACCCCAGGTCAATACGACGGCGTTTCTCAACAGCACGGCCGGCGGGCGCGGCACCTCGGTCAATTTCGAGGATGACCTCAACCTCAAGGACCGCGAGACCATGCCGGCCCTCCTTGTCAGTTTTCGGCTGGGCGAGCGCTGGCGCGTCGAGGCGGAGTATTTCTCTCTTCGCCGGGACGGCTCGCGTCCCCTCAGCCGGACCATCAACTGGGGCGACAATACTTACGTGGTCGGGACCGTCGTGAACTCCGAATTCGATTCCGACATATACCGCCTGTCGGCCGGCTATTCGTTCGTCAAGAGCAACCAGGCCGAGTTCGGCGTGGCACTGGGATTGCACGTCACCGACTTTTACGCGTCGCTGTCGGCTGCCGGTATCGGGGCCGCGGTCGGGGATGCGCTCGCGCCCCTGCCCACGGTGGGATTCTATGGTGCTTATGCTTTTACGCCCCGCTGGCTGGTTTCGGGCCGGCTGGATTATTTCTCGCTCAATTACGACAAGTATGACGGCACCCTGGTCAACTTCAACCTGGGCCTGGATTACCGCTTCACGCGGAATTTCGGCGTCGGCGTGGGCTTCCGCCACGTTGATTACGACGTGAACGCGACCGATTCGGGCTTCAACGGGGGCGTCAGCTACAAGTTCAGCGGCCCGGCGATCTACGGGGTGATGTCGTTCTGAAGGCGGATCGCGGCCGGGCGTCCGGCCGGATGGATGAATCAGCGCGTCCGGCCGGGGCGCGACCGAGGGAACCTGGAATGAAGAACCGAACCGTCTGTGCAGCGCTGCTGGTGCTCGCGGCACCCAGCGCGCGCGCGTCGTTCCTGCCGCCGGAAGTGATGGCGGTCGCCGCCGACTGGATCGCGTTGTTCGTGCTGTGCGTCGTGCCGATCGGCGCCATCGTGCTGTTCTGGCTGGTGCACGTTCTCCCCGAGAAAATCGCCGAGAAGCGGCATCACCCCCAGAAGGACGCCATCAACACGCTGTGCCTGCTGTCGCTGGTGTTCGGCGGCATGCTCTGGCCGATCGCCTGGCTGTGGGCCTACACGCGCCCGGTGGGCTACAAGGTCGCCTACGGCACGGACAAGCACGAGGACTACTTCGTCGAGATGGGGCACAAGGCGCGCTCCGGAACGCTGCTGCGCGAGGAGCTGAGGCATCTCCGGGAAGAACTCGATGAAATGGAGGCGCGCGGCCAGTTGCCGGCCAGGCTGAAAGAACTGAAGGATGAACTCGATCGGCTGCGGGCCGCAGCCGAGGCCGAGCGCGCAGCCGCGGACGGACAGCAGCAAGGGGGCAGGTAAATGGAAGCGCTGCTACTTGCCATCTATTCGTTCTTCGTCTGGCTCATCTTCATCAAGCTGAAGTGGCTGCCGTGGAACACGAAGACGCAGGTCGTCGTTGCCATCATCCCGATCGTCGGGATGGCGGTGCTGATCCTGCTGCTCAACATTTTCGCGCCGTCGTCATCCGACGTGCGCGTGTTCAAGTACACCGTGCCGGTCGTATCGCAGGTGAAGGGGCGCGTGATCGAGGTGCCGGTGGAGGAGGGCAACCGCCTGGTGAAAAAGGGCGAGGTCCTGTTCAAGATCGATCCTGAGCCGTATCGCCTCGCGGTCAACCAGCTCGAGGCGCAGCTTGCCAATGCGGTGGCGTCCCAGAAAGAGCTGCAGGAATCGCTGAATGCCGCGCGTGGCGCGGTCGACCAGGCGACCGCGCGCATGCGCGAAGTGAGCGCGCGGCTGGAGCTGGCGCGGATGCGGGTGGCGCAGAACCGCGAGCTGGTATCGACGGGGGCCGGCAGCAAGTTCGACCTCGAGCAGGCCGAGACGAATCTCAAGGAGCTGGAAGGACAGGCGGACGCGGCACGCGCGAGCCAGGTGCAGGCGCGGGCGGGCGAGCAGCAGGTGCAGCAAAAGCTCGGCGCGCAGGTGAACGGCGAGTTCGCCCAGGTGGCGCAGATCCGGGCGCAGCTCGAAAACGCGCGCTGGGAACTTGAGCAGACGGTCACCCTTTCTCCGTGCGACTGCTACGTGATCAACCTGCAGCTGCGGCCCGGCGCCTTCGTCGCCGGGATCCCGTTCAACGCGGTGATGTCGCTGGTCGAAGCGCAGGGGCAGGTCGTCGCGCTCTTCTACCAGAACGAGCTGCACCAGGTGAAGCCGGGCAACGTGGCGGAGTTCACGCTCAACACCGATCCCGGGCGCGTCGTCAGGGGCAAGGTCGACTCGATCATCTGGGCGCAGGGACAGGGCCAGATGCCGCAGAGCGGGACGCTGCCGATGACCGGCGTCCTGAACCAGCCGCCGGGGCGGTTCACCGTCAAGTTCGACATCGAGGACAAGGACAAGGAAGTGTTCATGGCGGCGGGCGCGGCGGGCAGCGCGGCGATCTATACCGACCGCCTCGCGGCCATCCACATCATCCGGATGGTGATCCTGCGCGTGGGCGCCTACACCAACTACCTGATCCTCAAGTTGCACTGAGCCTGCACGCATGATCCGGAACGCTCTCACCATCATGCTGGCTGCGGGCCTTGCCGCCTGCGCCCTCAAGTCGCCGCCGGAGCACGCCGAGTTGCGCGGCGAGGCGCTGCCCAACCTGGCGGTCCCGGAGCAGTGGGCGGCGAAGGGCGGGGCTGCCGGCGCCGTTGCCGGGGGCTGGCTTGCGACCTTCGGGGACGGGCAGCTCGACGCGCTGGTGCGCGAGGCCATCGCCAACAACCCCGATCTGCGCGTCGCCGCGGCGCGCGTGGAGCAGGCGGCGGCCTACACGCGGCTCGCCGGCGCGGCGCTCTATCCCCAGGTCAACATCATGGCTCGCGGCGGCGGCAAGATGAGCGGCGATTCGAGCGGCCTCGAGGGCGCCGGCGTGTTCGCCAGCTGGGAGCTCGATCTGTGGGGGCGCGTGCGCTCGCAGCGGGAAGTCGCCAGCCTCCAGTACGTGTCGGTCGAACTCGATGCCGAGTACGCGCGGCAGTCGATCGCGGCGCTCGTCGCCAAGAGCTGGTTTCTCGCCACCGAGACGCGATTGCAGAAAGGCGTCGCGGAAGAAATGGTCGCCGCGTCCCGGCGCCTCGTGAGTCTTGCCCGCGACCGGCAGCGGGTGGGCCGGGGCGACGAGTACGACGTGGCTCAGGCGCAGGCCGGGCTGCAATCGTACCTCGACGTGGTGCAGCAGCTCGAATTTTCCCGCCAGCAGTCGCTGCGGGCGCTGGAAACGCTCGCGGGACGTTACCCGGCTGCGGCGATCGAAGCGCCGGCACGACTGGCGTCGAAACCGGGTCCCGTGCCGGCCGGCATGCCTTCCGAATTGCTGGAGCGCCGGCCCGACGTGGCCGCGGCGGAGCGCCGGGTGGCCGCGGCTTTCTACCAGGTGGAGGAGGCAAAAGCGGCGCGGCTGCCGAGGATATCTCTCACCGCAAGCGGCACCAGCGTGTCGAGCGAGCTGTTTGTCCTGAAGAGCCATGACAACCCGGTATGGAGCCTGGGGGCGAACCTGGTGCTGCCGATCTTCACCGGCGGCGCGCTGCAGTCGCAGGTCGAGATCCGCACTGCCGAGCAGAAGGTGGCGGTGGCGGACTTCGGACGCATCGGCGCGCGCGTCTTCGGCGAAGTGGAGAATGCCCTGTCGGCGGAGTTCACGCTGGATGGGCGTCATGCCGTGCTGCGCCAGGCGGTAACCGAGAACGAGCGGGCGCTGGAACTGGCGAACGTGCGCTACCGCGTGGGCTCGACCGACTTGCGTGCCGTCCAGCAGCAGCAGCTCGCGCTTTATGCCGCGCGCACGTCGCTGCTGCGGGTGCAGAGCGAGCAACTGGTCCAGCGCGTCAATCTTCATCTCGCGCTCGGCGGCGGCTGGGCGGACGAAGCCGAAAAGGCGCCGGTCAAGCCGGGCACGGAAACCAGCCGGAATTGACCGTTGGGATATCGTGCGCCGCAAGGATTGATGCGGTTCAGGTCCGGCGGCTTGCCGTGGCGCCGGCTCACAAAGTCTATAGCCTTGTGCTCTCGCGGCTGGCGGCGCCGGATGAATCCGCCGCCATGTCCTGGCCGCGCGGATGCGTCTCGTCAAACGTATCGAGCGCCTGGCGCATGGTGGGGAAAAACCGCGCCTTCGGCGAAATACCCGGGACGTTGTGACGTTCCGACCATTGCTTCCATTCCGTCTGCCGTCCTGCGAACACGGTCGACACTCCACGCGCATCCAGTGTCTCGACCAGCTCCTGCATGGTGTGGAGACCCGTGGCGTCCATAAGGGTGATGGGAAGCATGTCGATGGTGAGCCATTTGAGATCCGGCCCCGCGGCATCGGCCGCCGCCAGCGCCTCACGCTTGAAGTAGGGTGCGTTGAAGAACACGATCGGCGCGTTAAATCTGAATATAATCAAATCATTACGTTGCTGCGCGGTGTCGTGCCGCGCGATGGAGTGCAGGCCGGGCAGTCCCGGCACTTCGCCCAGCAGCTCGACCGCGGGCCGCGAGACCACCCGGACGAATCGCAGGAGCGCCAGGACGACCGCGAGCAGAATCGCGTCGATTGGACCCACCGCAACGACTCCTACCGTCGTGAGGATGGACAGGGCGAACTCGCGCCGGTCGATCCGGTAGATTTCCTTCAAATTTGAAAGGTCGACGAGCGATACGGCTGCCATGATCAGCACGGCCCCCAGGGCGGCGACTGGCAGGTACTGCAGTGGTGCTGTCAGGAAAATCAGGATCAGGGCCATGGCGGCCGCGGCTACCAGGCCGGTGACTTGCGTGCGACCGCCCGCTGCGTCGCTCATCGCCGTGCGCGAGTCTGCGCCGCTGACGGCGAATCCCTGGGACAGGGCGGACGCGATGTTGGAGGCGCCGAGCGCCGCGAACTCGCGATCGACGTCGATATCGTAGCGGTTCTTCGCGGCAAAGCTGCGTGCCGTGATGATCATGCTCGAGAAGGCGATGAGGGCGACACCGGCTGCGTTGGCGACCAGCGATGCGAGGCGATCGAGTTCGAAGCTCGGTATCTTCACGGGCGGCAGGCCCGCCGGGACGGCGCCGATGGTCTTGACGCCCTGCGCCTCGAGGCCCATGGCCGCCACAACAATGCCGGCGACGATCATCGCCACCAGCGCGGCCGGCAGGCGCGGAAGCAGGCGCGGGGCGATCAACAGGACCGCGAACGTTCCTGCCCCGACGGCAAGCGTCGGGCCGTGCGTCAGGTCGAGCTTGGAAATGAATTCGAGCAGGCGCGGGATGATGCCGCCCGATTCGATCGCAAAACCGAACAGCTTGCCGAGCTGTCCCAGCAAAATGCTGAGCGCGATGCCGTTCAGGATGCCGATCAGTATCGGCCGCGACAGGAAGTCGGCGAGCCCGCCCAGGCGCAGAAAGCTGCCGGCAATGCAAAACAGCCCGGCGAGGAACGCGAGCGTTACCGACAGCGATTGATAGGCGTCCGCGTCGCCAGCGGCCAGCGGAGCAACGGCTGCCGCGATCAGCGCGCAGGTGGCTGCATCGGGACCGACGATGAGCTGGCGGGACGTGCCGAACAGCGCGTACGCGACCAGCGGCAATATGCAGGAGTAGAGACCCACCACCGGGTTGAATCCGGCGAGCTCGGCGTAGGCCACGCTCACCGGCAGCGCGACGGCAACGACCGAAAGTCCCGCAAACACGTCGCGCGGCAGGTCGGCGCGCTTGTAATGGATCAGGGCTGGAAGGCCTGGCGCAAAGCGCGAGAGGCGATCGGTCAGGCTGCCCATCGCCATCATCGGGTTCATGTTGAAGACCTTGCGCGCGAACAGCACGCCCATGGCGAGCGGCGCCGCGGTCGCGATCATACCACTGAAGAAGATGCTGGCGAAGCAGGCGCCGCCGCTCTTGTGATAGGCCTCTACCGCGTGCGGGCCGGCATGCAGGCTGATCAAGGGCGGTTTGCGGGTGTCGGGATTCGCTTCTGATTCAGCGTAAACTATGGGCCGATGGCGTGGCTCCATTTTATAATGTGGGCAAAGCGCTCTGACTGACGGGCGCCGCGCGCAATTTGAGAAGGGGGTGATATGAGATTCTTGTCGAGAGTCATGCTGTTCTGGACGCTGGCGGCGTTGACGCTGTTGCCGGTGAGCCAGGCGCAGGATGCCGCCCAGCCCGCGCCTTTCAAGACGGAGGAGATCGAGCAGCTGGTGGCGCCGATCGCGCTCTATCCCGACGCGCTGGTCGCGCAAATCCTGATGGCTTCCACCTATCCGCTTGAAGTGGTGGAGGCCGCGCGCTGGGCGAAGGCGAATCCCGACGTCAAGGACAAGGCGCTCGAGGATGCGATGCAGAAGCAGAAATGGGATCCCAGCGTGAAGTCGCTGACGGCGTTTCCCACGGTGCTCGCGGGGATGAATGAAAAGCTCGAGCTGACCCAGAAACTGGGCGACGCCTTCCTCGGGCAGCAGAAAGAGGTGATGGCGGCGATCCAGCGGCTGCGCTCGAAGGCGGACAAGGCCGGCAACCTGAAGTCGAGCAAGGAGCAGACCGTCACCACGACGCAGGAAGGCGGGGAGACGGTGATCAAGATCGAGCCGGCGGACCCGCAGGTCGTCTACGTGCCGAGCTACAACCCCGCGGTCGTGTACGGGCCCTGGCCCTATCCGGCGTATCCGCCCTATTACTACTATCCTTACCCGCCCGGCGCGGCGCTGTTTACATTTACGGTGGGCGTGGCGATCGGCAACGCGCTGTGGGGTGGCTGCCATTGGGGCGGCGGCGGTGGCGTCTACATCAATCACAACACCTACAACAACTTCAACAAGACCAATATCAAGAGCGGTGACTGGAATCACAACGCCGAGCACCGCAAGGGCGTGGGCTATCGCGACCAGGCGAGCCAGCAGAAATTCGGCGGCGGCCAGCGGGCGGGCGTGGACTCGCGCGAGCAGTTCCGCGGCCGTGCCGAGCAGGGCCGCCAGGAGATTTCCCGCGGCGCCGCGGACAGCGTGAAGCGGGACGCGGGCGCCGGCAGCCGCGCGGGAGACCGTTCCGCTGGCGTGAGCGATCGGGCGGGTGGTGCCGGAGACCGCTCCGCTGGTGTGAGCGATCGGGCGGGCGGTGTCGGAGACCGTTCACCGGGGGTGAGCGACCGTTCCGGGGGGCTGGGCGATCGCGGTGGTTCCCGTCAAGCGGGCGGTTTCGACGGCATAGGCAGCGGCGGGCATACGCGCGACGCCAGCAGCCGCGGCGCATCGAGCCGGGCCAGCGCGGGCGCCAGCCGCGCCGGGGGCGCGCGCGCCGGCGGTGGCGGGCGGCGCAGATAGGCCGGACTCGAACGCAGATGAACGCCGATAAACGCAAATTGGGCTTCGTGGAGATGGATATGTTCTCGATCCAACGGAATTTCAGTCAGTCGCTGCGACGCGGCTGCTTCGCGGCGGTCGCGATGGTCTGGTTGCTGGGAAGCGCGGTCAATGTGACCGCGGCGGATACGAAACCGGCGCCGAAGCCGGCGCAGAAGCAGAGAGTTTTTGCGACGCCGGAGGAAGCCGTGAAGGAGCTGGTTGCGGCGATCCGGTCCGGCGACGAGAAGGCGATCGCCGGCATCCTGGGCCCCGGTTCGCGGGAGATCGTGCGTTCCGGCGACGCCGTTGCGGACAAGGCGGGACGCGAGCGCTTCGCGAAGTCCTACGACGAGGCCGGCAGGCTGGAGAAGTCCGGCGACGCGAAGGCGACGCTCGTCGTCGGCAAGGATCTCTGGCCGTTCCCGGTGCCGGTCGTGAAAGAGGCTTCCGGCTGGCGCTTCGACGCGAAGCAGGGCAGGGAGGAAATCCTCAACCGCCGCATCGGTCGTAACGAGTTGTCGGTTATCCAGGTATTGCAGGCGTACGTGGACGCGCAGCGGGAGTATTACCTGCGCAACCCGCAGGGCGACAAGCTGCTGCACTACGCACAGCGCATCGCGAGCACCCAGGGCAGGCGCGACGGGCTCTATTTCCCGACCAAGGCGGGAGAGCGTCCCAGCCCGCTCGGGCCGCTGGTGGAAGGCGCCCGGGCGGAAGGCTACAGGAAGGGCGCCGGCGGCAAGCCGGTGCCGTACCACGGCTACCATTACCGCGTGCTGAAGGGGCAGGGCTCCGATGCGCCGGGCGGGGCGTACGGCTACGTCGCGCAGGGCAGGATGATCGGCGGCTTCGCCATGATCGCCTGGCCGGCCTCGTACGAGAATTCCGGGGTGATGACCTTCATGGTGAATCACGCGGGCGTGGTGTACGAAAAGGACCTCGGTCCCGAGACCGCGGCCACGGTGCAGAAAATCACCCGCTTCAACCCGGACAGGAGCTGGAATGCCCACCAGAAGTAGGCATTTTTTCAACCCAAGGAGCGTTGCAATGAAATACGTAAAAATCGCACTGGTCGCCCTGTCCGTGGCGCTGGCGCAGCCTGCGCTCGCGCAGATCAAGCCGGCCGCCAAACCTGTATCGTCGGATATGGAAATCCTCCGCCAGAAGATCAAGGCGGACAAGAAACTGGTCGTCGCCGCCAACATGCAGCTGACCGAAACCGAGGCGAAGGCGTTCTGGCCGGTGTACGACGCCTACCAGAAGGACCTTACGGCCATCAACGAGCGGATGGCGAAGGCCGTCGTTGCTTACGCCGACGCTTACAACAAGGGGCCGGTTGCCGATGAGGCCGCGAAGAAACTGATCGGCGAAGCGATTTCCATCGAGGAGTCCGAGGTCAAGTTGAAGCGCTCCTCCCTGCCGAAACTGGAGAAGGCGGTCGGCGGCATGAAGGCGGCGCGTTACCTGCAGATCGAGAGCAAGATCCGCGCGATCGTCCGCTACGAGCTGGCGGCTGGTATTCCGCTGGTCGAGTAACCAGGGACAAGGATGGAGGCGGAAGGATGAAATGCTCTTTTCCTTTCGCCAACTCCCCGGCGGCTCCTTGCATGGAGCCTTCCGGTTAAGCGTCGCAAGATAGAGGAGCCCCATATGTTTTCTCACGCATTGTTGATTCCGGCGATGGTGTTGTTGACGGCGGGCGCGGCATTCGCCGCGGATATCCAGACCAGGGCCGATCCGGCGGCGGATTTTGCCAAGTACCGCACCTTCACCTTTTTTCAACCCGACCCCAAGGAAAAGGGCGCCATCACGGACCCGAAGGTGCGCGAGCGGCTGCAATACATGATCGCCAGGAACCTGAACGCGCGGGGTTACAAGCCGGCCGCGCCCGGGCAGACCGGCGACCTGGGCGTGCATTTCTCCGGGCACGCGGTTCCCAAGCAGCGCGTGCTCATGACCGGGAGGCCCGGTCCCTATTCCTACGGCTGGGGCCATACCGAGCTGGGCGGGCAGTCCACGTACGATTACCGCGAGGGCACGCTATTCGTCGATCTCGTCGATCTGTCCGGGAGCCAGCTCCTGTGGCGCGCCCGCATAACCGAAGCCCTGACGACGGGATATTCCGAAGAAAACTGGAAGAAAGCCGAGCGCGCGCTGGGCGAGGCATTCAAGAAGCTGCCCTCGCGTCCCTGAAGCGCCATCCGATCAATTTTCAAAGGAGAATCAAAGATGAAAGCAGCAGCAATGGTACTGGCCGCGGCAGCCGTGGCATTTTCCCTGCCGGCCTGGTCGCAGGCACAGAAGCCCGGAGTCGCGGGCGGCACGGTTGTCGCAAGCGAGCCCGGCAAGGCCGCCATCGTTTCGACCGTCGAAGTGACCGCGACGGTCGTGGCGCTGGACAGGACGACGCGCACGGTGACCCTCAAGGGACCGCAGCACACGGTGGATATCGTCGCGGGAGATGAAGTCAGGAACTTCGACCAGATCAAGGTCGGCGACAGCGTCCTCGTGAAGTACGTCGAGGCGCTTTCGCTCGATCTGAGAAAGACGAAGGCGCCGCTGGAGGTGACGGGCGATGCGGCGGTCGCGCGCGCGCCGGCAGGCGCGCGCCCTGCGGGGGCGGTCGGTCGGGAGGTGCACGCGATCGCCGACGTGGTCGCGGTGGATCCGAAAAAGAGCACGATTTCCCTCAAGGGGCCGCGCGGCAACGTGTTCGAGCTCAAGGTGCGGAACCAGGACCACTTCAAGGTGGTGAAGAAGGGCGACCAGGTGGAAGTGGTCTACGCCGAAGCGCTGGCGGTCGCGGTCACGCCGGCGCCTGCCAGGGCCGACGGCAAGAAGAAGTAGCTACGGGCCTCCATGCAGCTCTGGCGCGATGGAAGTCCACCGGCCGGGAGGCTTTGCCTGACGCGTGATGGATAGGGGCAGGAATGTCCGCCGTCCGGCCGGGTGGTGGGCGTCGCTGCTGCTTTTTGCCCTGGTGTTTTTCCCGGGGCCGGTCCATCCCCAGCCATTGACCCCCGCGGTCGTGCAGCAGCGCGCCCGGAACGTCGACCAGCTCTTCAACTGGTACTACGCGGCCATCTACGGCACCGGCGTGTACAACATCGGCGATCAGACCGTCGGCGTCCTGCGCGCGCCGTTCGGCTACCGGCTGCGGGAAGCCGGCAAGGAGCAATGGGGGCTGCGGCTCACGGTGCCGGTGACGGCGGCCCTGGCGGAATTCGATCTGGACGATTTCGACCTGGGGAAAGTCCATGCCGCGGGATTGAGTGTGATGCCGGGCGTGGAGGCGGAGATTCCGCTCGCGCCCGGCTGGATGCTGAAGCCGTTCGTGAATGCCGGCGGCGGCTGGGAGTTCGAGCGCAGCGGCTCGGCGCTGATCTACGCGATGGGCGCGGCGCTCGTTCGCAAGGCGCCGCTCGACAACGGTTGGCAGTCCATGCTCGGCGGCAAGCTGACTTTTGCCGGTTACAAGGCGGGCGACGAAGGCAGCCGGCTGGCGGCGCTCGCCGGCGGCGGCGGGGTGGACATCCCGATCGACATGACGATCGCCGGGCGACCGGCGCTGCTGGGCTTGCAGATGACCGGCACGATCTATTTCAACAAGCTGGAATTCCTCCTTCCAGGCAGCGCGGAGAAGCAGGTGCTCGGTGAAGTCGAAGTCGCGGCGACGCTGGGCATGCGCAAGCCGGTCGAGTTCATGGGCGCCTCTTTCGACCGCGTCGGTCTCGGCTTCCGCAAGGGCTCCGACGGACTGAAGGGCATACGCCTCGTCGGCTCGTTTCCCTTTTAGGAGAGATGCCGCGTCAGCCTAGACAGAAAGGGTTCCTGACACCCTTTTCTATTCTCCTATCCCCATGATTAATATTGAAATATCTAGCATGAAAAAGGTGTCAGGAACCCTTTTACTCTGGGAAAGCATCGAGGGATTTCCGGCCGATCGAGGGCCGTCCGGTCGGGCGGAGCGTGTTCCCCAAGTTGAGTCGATCGGCTGTCTTCTGCACCCAGTTGCTGGAGCCGTAGGGGCGGCCCCGCTGCACGCTGACTCGAATGGCTTCCAATTCAGTGCTTGTTTGTGGCTGGTTTGTCCAGTCAAGCCAATTGCGTGGCCGCTCGATCGGCCATGGGGCAAGCCATGCCGGAGAAAGGTCTCCTCTGCGGATACGATGCCATAGACTGGACCATCTCCAGTTCTCTGTGCGGGAAACCAGGCCGGCGCGCAATGCGTTCCGTTCGACGTATCGACATACGGTCAGGAAATGGGCGTCATCCTGGACTGGGAAGGACCGGAAGCGTCCTTGGTAAACGTGGCCGGTTCCGGCCGATTGCCGATGCGCGTGCCATCGCTGGGTGTGCGTCAGGGTTACCCAGGACGTGAATTCCGTGAGTTCTCCATCACGGGTGGGCCATAGCACCAGATGCCAGTGGTTGGGCATGAGGCAGTAGGCGACAATTCGCGTGGCCAGGCGAGCATGAGCTTCGCCAAGCACTCGCTCGAATGCCAGGTAATCTCCTGATTTCTCGAAGATCGGTTGACGCGCGTTGGCGCGATTCAGCACGTGATAGATGACGCCGCCTGCCGCTGCTCGCAAAGGTCGTCCCATAACCGGTCCGTGTCTGTTGGTTAGGCCCCGTATTCGTTTCGGATAAGGCCTATAACGCAACACCGGGATTTCGGACGACAAAAGGGTTCCTGACACCCTTTTTATTTCTTTTTTTCTTTTATATTTATAGCATTAGAAAGAAGAAAAGGGTGTCAGGAACCCTTTTTGAGCCTCGCGGCAAGAGGCGCGGGGCGGTTTCGATTCCGGGGGGCCCGCCCGGGTGCGGGTCACTGATTGGCCATGAACGCCTGGGTGCGGGTCCAGAGATAGTCGAACCAGGGATTGTGGCGCAGGCGCATCAGCTCGGCGGGCGGGACGGCCAGCACGCCGCGCTCGCCGCGCAGTTCGGGCTTGCCGAGATAAATGAAGGACTGACGGGCGGGCGGGCGCGCGCCATAGAGCGGGTCGTCGGGCGGGAACGGCAGCGCCACGTGCGAAAGCGAAAACAGGCCGGTGGGCCACTTCAGGCCGGTTGCCGTGCCGGTTGCTTCGCCCGCGCCAGCTTTGCGCTGCAACGCCGTGATGTCGAGCGATTCCGGGTTCGAGTTCGCGAGGATCGTCAGGTCGAACGACAGCGCGGGTCCTTGCAGCAGATGCTCCATCACTTCGGGCGCGCCCGGTAGGTATAGCGAAGCGGAGTCGGCCGCGCGGTTGATGTCGAACAGCACGAGCTCGTGGCCTTCCGGCGCGAGCCGCCCGAACAGGGTGTTGATCACCGCCGGCGTGGACACGGTGTCGTCCGCCACCGACTGGAAGGCGAGGATGCGCGGCAGGCCGGCGACCGGCCCGTTCTCGCCGAGCGCCGCGAGGCGCTTCTCGATGAGTTTCGTCCCGGCGTAGATCTGGTCGGCTGCGTTGACCGGGAAGGAAGAGTACTTGTACGGATCGTATTCGGGCAGCACGTCGAGCCACCGCAGCTTGTCGATGCCGAGCCACGCGGCGAAGCGCGCCTGCCACACGGCGAACGCCGCCGCGGGCGAGACGCCGATCGCGGGCGAGAGCAGCACCAGCTTCTCCACCGGCGGCAGGTCTTCCCCCTGCAGCCTCGCCAGCGCGTATTCCACGGCCAGCGCGGCGCCGGTGGAGTACCCGACCATGTGCAGCTTCCCGCCGGGACCGGCGCGCCGGGACAGGTCGCGGGCCGTGAGCCGGACCGCCGCCGCCCAGTCCTGCCACCCCGCTTCCAGCAGCGCGGCGGGCGCCGTGCCGTGCCCGGGCAGCCTCAGCGCGACGACGAGAAAGCCCTGCGCGTGCAACCGCTCGGCGAGCGGCCGCATGGCGTAGGGCGAGTCCGTGAGGCCGTGCAGCAGCAGGACGGCGCCGCGTGGTTTGTCCGTGCCCAGCTCGAACGTCCGGTTCCAGTCGGGCGCGCGCTTGTGGGGGGCCGACAGGCTGCCTGAGGAATAGCGGTTGAACCGTCGCCGGTCCTCGGTCCGGACCCGGCCGTAGACCTCGGACTGAAGCTGCGCGAACAGGCGGTCTTCCAGCGCGCGGTAATCGGCGAGCGTGCGCACGCGGCCGGCGTCGGCCGCGCGGAACTCGGCGTCGAGACGGGCCGTGTGCCAGGCTTTCAGGTCCGGCAGCGCGTCCAGACGCGAGTCGTAGACCGCGATGAGCGCGGCCGCCAGCGCGAGCATCAGCCCGAGCAGGCCGTAGATCGCGAAGTAGCCGAAGTGTCGCAGGATGCCGCGCAGCATGGTTTGTCCGTTTAGCTCCCGGTCGCCAGGTTCGAACTCATGTTACGGCACGCCCAGCAGCAGGTACAGGCTGAATCGCCCGGCCTCGCCGGCGCCGATTCCGAAGTAGGCCGGACCCGCGAACGTGTCGGCGGCGAGGAAGACCGAGCCCGAGTACGTCACGCCGCCGAAGGGAATCCCGTCGAAGCGGCTGTGCATGCGGCCCGCCTCGAGCGAGGCGCCCACGTAGATGCCCGAGCCGAGCAGGTCCGGCAGCGGGATCGTGCGGTTGTAGTACATCAGCCGGCCAAAGGCCATGCGCCGTCCCGAGAACTCGTCGATGCGGTAGCCGGAAAGCCGCAGCGGGCCGCCCAAGGTGAAGGTTTCGTAGGCCGGCATGTCGGAGTGGGCGTCGGTGCCGCCGGCGAGATTCAGGTTGAACGTATGCGCCCCCCAGCTCTTGGCCATGGTGAAATCGCCCTCGAGGCGCTTGTAGTTCTGGGTCGAGCCCATGCCCTCGTCCGCCACCAGCAGCGAGACCGCGGTGCGGTGGCCGTCGCGGGAGAACCACGCGTGGTCCATGCGGTCGCCGAAGATCTTCAGCCGGATCCCCGCCGAGTGCTCGTCCAGCCGGGGCAGCACCGGCGAGCCGGTGTCCACCTCGGCCTTGACCTTGCGCCAGAGACCGCCGAGGCGCACTTCGCCCCAGGTGCCCAGCACGGCGCCGAGGTCCAGCCCCAGGCGGCCCTCGCGGGCGTCGTACTCGGCGACGCGGTTCTCGCCGACGAAGACGCCGCGCGTGCTGCGGCCGACCGAGCCGTACGGCGCGACGAAATAGCGGCCGCGCTCGTCCACGGGTTGGTAGAACTCGGTGAACAGGCGGGAGTCGCGACCGACCTGGAACTCGGTCAGCCATTCGGCCCCGAGACGGTTCAGCCAGGTCTTGCGGTAGCTTACCAGCGCGGTGAACGGCGTCTCGCCCCGGAAGTCCGTGGCGAGGCCGAGGCCGAAGCGCAGGTAATCGGGGCCCCATTCCTTCTCGCGCGGCTGGATGATCATCGCGCGCTTGCCCGGCTCCTGCTGGATGCGGTAGTCGATGCCCTCGAAATCACCGCGGCCGTAGATGCGCCGCAGGTCGGCGCTGACCTGCTCATCCTTGAGCGGCTCGCCCGGCTTGCTCTGGACCAGCGAGCGCAGTACTTCCGGGTTGGTGCGCTCGAGCCCTTCGAAGCGGATCTCGTCCACGGCGCCGATGTCGTGCGCCTCGGCGATCTGCTTCGCGCGCAGCGCCGCATACTGGTCGGGCGGCAGGCTGTAGCGCTGCAGGGCGTCCGCCATCTTGCGGGCGGTTTCCTCGCCGATGCGAATGGCGTCGGCGGCGCGTTCGAAGCTGCCCGCCGAGATGTTGCCCAGGTCGGGCGTGATGAGGACGTCGCGCTCGCCGAGGCTCTGCAACTGGCGCTCGACCGTCTGCTTGCCGAGGAAGTTGATGAGCTGCAGGCTGACCGAGAGGGCCGATGTGATTTCCTCGCGTTTCAGCGGCAGCGTGGAGATGTTGACGGCGATGATGACGTCGCCGCACAGCTTGCGCGCCTCGTCGATCGGCAGGTTGTTGGCGATGCCGCCGTCGACCAGCAGCTTGCCGTCGATTTCCACCGGCGCCATCGCGCCGGGAACCGACATGCTCGCGCGCATGGCGTGGGAGATGCTGCCGCGCGATATGACCACGGCCTCGCCGGTTTCGATATCGGCCGCCACGGCGCGGAACGGGACCGGCAGCCTGTCGAAGTCGTCGATGCCGTTCGCCGGGCCGGTGAGCGTGCGGAAGAATGCCTCGATCGACACGCCGGCGATGACGCCCTTGGGCAGCGCCAGCCCGCCGTCCTTCACGCCGTACTCGGGCGCGAACAGCGTCTTGTAGTCCTCCGCCTTGCGCCGGATCGAGATATCGGCCCGCGGCGGTCGGTCGCGGAAAATATCGTCCCAGTTCGCCTTCACCACGCGCTCCTGCAGTTGCCTGGGCTCGCCCCCGGCCGCGTAGGCGCCGCCGACGATCGCGCCCATGCTGGTGCCGGTGACGCAATGCACCGGCACGCGCAGTTCCTCCAGTACCTTGAGCACGCCGATGTGCGCCAGCCCGCGCGAACGTCCGCCAAGCCCCCCCGCATCGGCCTCGCCCTCTCCGGCGGCGGCGCGCGCGGGC
>CAYSRR010000003.1:8096-14972 GCA_964433375.1 uncultured Streptomycetaceae bacterium | reverse complement strand
GCCGCCGGAGAGGGCGAGGCCGATGCGGGGGGGCTTGGCGGACGTTCGCGCGGCGTCGGGCGCTTGCGCGGACGCGGGCGATTGCAACTGGAGCGCTGTTGCCAGCGTTACGAGAGCGGCGAGCGTCCATCGGGATGATTGAAGCTGTCTTGTCATTTTTTCACCTACGGGGATGGTTGCCGTCCGGGTCTATGTCCCGGCCGCGAAACAACTATATCCTGATTGGTGGTGCGGTGCACAAACGCAGGGTGGGGCTGAGGTAAGATTCCCGGCAAAATTGCGCTGGCGGCCGGCATGATCGTGAGCTTGGCGACGCACGGGTCGGACGTTCACGTGCCGCATCACAAGCTCGAGGCCATCGGCTTCCTGATTCCGGTGTTCTTCATCGTCAGCGGCATGAAGCTCGACGTCGCGGCGATATTCGGCGGCACCGCGGGCCTGGCGCTCGCGGGGGCGTTCTTCGCGGCATTGCTGCTGATCCGCATTCCCGTCTCGCTCGCGCACCGGGGCGTCTTCGACCTGCGCCAGCGGCTGGCCGTCGGATTCTACTCGGCGACCACGCTGTCCCTGGTGGTCGCGCTGACCGAGATCGGGACGGCGAACGGCCTCGTGAAATCCTCCGAGGCCGCGCCGCTGGTGGGCGGCGCGATGCTCACCGTGATATTGTTCCCCGTCGTCGCCATGCGGCTGACCGGCCAGGCGGTCGGCCGGGCGACGCTGCATCTCAATGACAGGGACGGGCTCTGACGTGTTCTGCCTTCGCAGTGATTCGCGCGGATCGCGCACGGCCGGCGGCCTCGGCGTGTTCGCGATCGCGGCCATTCTTGTCCTGTCCGCGGGCCCGTTGCGAACGGAAGCCGCCGAACCGGAGGTGGTGCGTCAGAGCGCCCCGGTCAAGGTGGCCAACCGCACGATCATCTTCCTGCGCGGCCCCATCGCGGGCTATTCGGCCGAAGAGCGGGCGAAGGGCACGATGGAGCGGATCGAGCTGGCGCTCGACGCAGAAGCCCATCCCGCCATTACCTTCGAGGACGCGGAGGAGGGAAAGGCGACGAGAGTGCTGCTGGGCGGCCGGCACGCTTTCCTGGTCACGCAGATCGATATCGAAGCGCAGGCGGGCGAGACGACGAAGAATGTAGCGCGCGAGGCGGGTGCGCGGCTCGAGCATGCCATCCGCGAGCGGCGCGAGCAGGAGACACCGCGCTACCTGGCGACGGCAGCGGTCCTGTCGGCAGGGGCAACGCTGCTCTACGGTGCGTTGCTCTGGCTGATATTCCGGGCAAACGGCTGGGCCGGTCGCCGTCTGTCGGTCGCGGCGGCCGCGCAGTCGAAGAAGCTCAACGTGAGCGGCGTCAGCCTGGTCGACCCCGGGAGCGTCCTGCTGCTGACGCGGCGGCTGCTGGCGCTGGCTGCCTGGGTGATGGCGCTCGTGCTTGCTTCGGGCTGGCTGACGTTCGTGCTGGGGCAGTTTCCGTACACGCGGCCCTGGGGCGAGCACCTCGCAAGCAACCTGATCGAGATCATCAGGCAGGTCGCGCTGGCGGTCGCCGGCGCGGTGCCCGGCCTGCTGTTCGTCGTCCTGATCTTTCTCATCGCGCGCGCGGTCATCCGGGTGACGGCGGTGTTCTTCGACCGGGTCGAGCGCGGCAGGCTCGACGTCGGCTGGATCGACGCCGACACGGCGAAGCCGACGCGGCGCATCTTCAATTTCGTGATCTGGGTGTTCGCGTTGGCGATGGCGTATCCGTACCTGCCGGGCGCGCAGACGGAAGCCTTCAAGGGGCTGTCCGTGCTGGTGGGCCTGATGATGTCCCTCGGCGCGTCGAGCGTCGTGGGCCAGGCGTTCAACGGCCTCATCCTGATGTACACGCGGGCATTCCGCACGGGCGACTATGTCCGCATCGGCGATACCGAGGGGACGGTGGTCGAGCTCGGCACGTTCGCCACGCGCATCCGCACCGGCATGGGCGAGGAAATCACGCTGCCCAACTCGGGCATCATGGCCTCGACCGTGAAGAACTACTCGCGCGCGGTGCCGGGGACCGGTTACGTCGTGGACACGGTGGTGTCGATGGGGTACTCGACGCCGTGGCGCCAGGTGCAGGCCATGCTGGAGGAGGCTGCGCGCCGGACGCCGGGCGTCTCCGAGAGGCCCGCGCCGATCGTGCGCCAGACCGCTTTGTCGGATTTCTACGTCGAATACCGCCTGATCGCCTATACGCCGGCGGAGTCTCCCCGGCAGCGCGCGGAAGTGCTGAGCGACCTGCACGCGCAGATCCAGGACGTGTTCAACGAGTACGGCGTGCAGATCATGTCGCCGCACTACATGATGGATCCGAAGGATCCGCAGGTGGTGCCGAAGGACCAGTGGCACCTGCCGCCGGCGCGGGCACCGGAGAAATGACGTCCCTCACCGGTGCATTTCGGACTAGAATATCCGGCATCCGACGGGTCGTCGGATTCACTTGGACATGGGGAGGCTATATGAAGCAATACGTTCTGCTGATTGCAACCTGGATTGCAATGTCGTTCGCGCCCGGCATTGCTTTTGCGGCGAGCCTGGACTCGGAGGCTACGGCGGCGCTCAACGCGCTCTACAGCAAGTATCCGTCGGCGGTGTCCTTGTCGAAGAGCGCGAAAGCGATCGTCGTGTTTCCCTCGATCACCAAGGCGGGTCTCGGGATAGGCGGTGAAACAGGAAATGGCGTCATGCGCGTGAAGGGGAAGACCGTCGGATACTACAATAACTCGGGCGTATCTTCCGGCCTGCAGATCGGCGTGCAGAAGTACGGCTATGCGCTGTTCCTCATGACCGACAAGGCGGTCAGCTCCTTCGGGGCCGCGCAGGGATTCGAGGTCGGGGTCGGGCCGAGCGTGGTGCTGATGGACGAGGCATCTCTGGCCA
This sequence comes from uncultured Streptomycetaceae bacterium, assembly GCA_964433375.1. Lineage (GTDB taxonomy): Bacteria > Pseudomonadota > Gammaproteobacteria > Burkholderiales > SG8-41 > SG8-41. The sequence continues at coordinate 12,067 of CAYSRR010000003.1, read as the reverse complement.
AGAAGACGACCACGACCACCGTGCAGAGCGACATTTACGCGTTCATTTTCAGCCAGAAGGGGCTCATGGCCGGCCTGGGAATCCAGGGCAACAAGATCACCAAGATCGACAAGCCCAAGTAAGTGACGAGTGATGAGTGATGGGAGATAATGCCGGGCACTCAAAAGAGCGGGTGTTTATGACCCGAGCAATATTTTCCCTGGTGTTCGTTCTCGCGATGTGCCCGGCATGGGCGCTCAACATGAGCGGCTTCAAGGACGCGCCGATCACGCGGCTGACCGGCGAGGAGCTGAAGGCGTTTCGCGCGGCGGTGATGAAGACGCTGGACGAGTTGCCCGACGGCGGCACCGTGGAGTGGCAGGCACCCAAGACGAAATTCATCAGCAGGATCACGCCGCACAGGACTTTCGCCGACGGCAAGGAGAAATGCCGCGAGGCGACCATCGAGTCGGACGCCTACGACCGCTTCCAGCGCGGCCTCTACACCTTCTGCAAGGCCTCGAACGGGGAATGGCAGTTCAAGCTGCCCGCGTCCGCGCCCAGGGCGAAATAGCCGGCGGCCGCGGGCGCGACGCCGGGATTACTTGATGTTTGCGCCCTTGATGTAGGTCTGGCCGGTGATCTCGGCCGGCGCCGGGTAAATCTGCACGAATTTCACGTTCTCGAACGGCACTACCAGGAGAGTGCTGTCCGCCTCGAACAGGATGTGGCGCTTCTGGAGCACGTCGTTCAGCTTGAGCATGGCCGCGATCTCGCTCGGCGTTTGCCTGGGAAAGTCCAGCGACAGCTTGCTGCCGTCGTTGAAGTGGATCGTGATGCCTCTCTGGTGGATCGTGGCGCCTTTCTGGTTTTGCATGAGTGCCCCCTTTCGGACCGTTGCCGGATACGCGGGCAGACTATCACAATCCTCGCGACGCAGTGCCGGGATATCGGTACAATTGGCGCAGGCACGGATGCCCCGTGCCGTTTTTTTCCCCACAAGAGGCCACGAATGAAAAGTCAAACCTGGATTGCCCTCGGCCTGCTGTGCGCGCTCGCGGCGCCTGTGGCGGCGCAGACCGGGACGCTGGACAAGATCCGCAAGGCGGGCGTCATCACCATGGGCTACACCAACGGCGGCGCCCCGTTCTCCTCTAAAGACGCCGGCGGGCAGCCGCAGGGCTACTCGGTGGACCTGTGCCGGGAGGTCGCGAGCGGCATCCGGGCGCAGCTCGAGCTCTCCAGCCTGGAGACGCGCTGGGTCGAGCTGACGATACAGAACCGGCTCGAGGCGGTGCGCACCGGCAAGGTGGATATCGAGTGCAGCACCACGACCTGGACGCTGTCGCGGCAGGCCGAGGTGGACTTCAGCCTGGTCACGTTCGTGGACGGCGGCAGCATCCTGACGCGGGCCGAGGCGGATGCCGGCCGCCTGGCGGATTTCGGCGGCAAGCGCATCGCGGTCATCAACGGCACCACCACCGAGAAAGTGCTGCGCCAGTCTCTCGCGGCCCGCTCGATCAAGGCCGAGGTCGTGACCGTGAAGACGCGCGACGCCGGGCTGCAGCTGCTCGACCAGCGCAAGGTGGACGGCTTCGCGTCCGATCGCATCGTGCTGATCGGCGTGGTGCTGGGCACCCCGACGCAGGGCGTGTTCAAGCTGCTCGACGAGGATTTCTCCGTCGAGCCGTACGCTCTCGCGTTGCCGCGCGGGGACGCCGACTTCCGTCTCGCGGTGAACCGGACGCTGGCGCGCCTCTACCGCACCGGCGAGATCGGCAAGATCTATGACAAATGGCTCGGCCGAATCGGGCCGCCCAGCCTGCTGCTGTCCGCGGCTTTTTTCATCCAGAGTCTTTCCGAGTAGCGGGCCATGACCGCCATTCCACGAACGAGCGGGAGAGACCCGCTTACCGCGGTGCGCGTCGTCGTGGCGGCCGGCGCGGTGCTGAGTTTCGCCGTCCTGGCGCAGGCCCAGCAATCCGTGCGGGTCCCGGATTTCCGCTATCGGCCGCCGGCCGTCGCGCCCGCGCCCAAGGTGGGCGAGCCGTGCGACAACTGCGGCGTCATCCGCGCGATACGCGAGGTGCAGAGCCAGCGCCCGATACCGGTTCCGAAGCCGCTCCAGGACGAGGCCGGCGTCCGCAGCCAGAGCTCGGGCGTTCTCGTCGGCGCGGTCGTGGCATTGCCGATAGGCGCGGGCAGCAGCGGCAGCCAGCCTTTCGTCGGCGGCGTCGGCACCCCCGAGATGCGCAGCCGTTTCACCGAGACCACCTACGAGATCGTCGTGCGCCTGGACGGCGGCGCCTATACGAGCCTGCAGCGCAGTGACGGCGCGAGCTTTCGCGTCGGCGACCGGGTGCGGGTGCAGGGTGTGCAGATGGAGCTGTTGGCGCCATGAATTCGTGGCCATACCGTCACGAATTCATGAATCAATGATGGAGTCAGGCTGAAATGAAACAATGGTTGATAGGGTTGGCGCTGATCTCGCTGCCGGCGATTGTTCAAGCGTGTCCGCCGCTGCTCGACCACCGCTATACCTCGTTGCAGGGCAAGCCGGTCAACCTGTGCGAGTTCGCCGGCCGGCCGATCCTGGTGGTGAATACCGCCAGCAAGTGCGGCTACACGCCGCAATTCGAGAAGCTGGAGGCGTTGCACAAGCGCTACCGGAGCCGCGGCCTGGTCGTGCTGGGCTTTCCTTCCAACGACTTCAACCAGGAGCTCGGCAGCAACAAGGAGATCGCCGAGTTCTGCAAGCTCACCTATTTCGTCGAGTTCCCGATGGTCGAGCAGGGCTCGGTGACGGGCCCCCGGGCCAGTGCCTTCTACAGGCAACTGGCGGCGGCCGCCGGGACGGCGCCGCAGTGGAATTTCCACAAGTACCTGATCGCCCCCGATGGCCGCACGGTCACCAGCTACGGCAGCCGGGTCGAGCCCGACTCGCGCGAGATCATGGGCCGGCTCGTCCCCATGCTCAAGTAGGAAGGGCGTGAGTAGTGAGTGGCGGGTCGACTCCCACCACCCCCACCGCTTCGCTGTGTGACCCCTCCTCAGGCAGGAGGGGAACAAAAAACGCACCCCTCCTTTTCAAGGAGGGGTGGCACGACAGTAACGGGGTGGTTAGTCGAATCACGAATCACGCTTTCCGGGCTAGACTATCCCCGCCAGCGGCTTCGGGGCGAGCAGCCGCTGATCCTTGCGCGTGTCGCCGGCGGCGGCCAGCGTGCCGATGTCGCCCGACAGTTCCCCGCCTTCCTCGATCGCCAGCCGGCCGTAGCGGATCTTGCCGGTGACCTTGCCGCCGGCGTGGATCACCAGTTGCTTGCGCGCGGTCAGCTCGCCCTCGAAGCGACCGCGGATCTCGGCGACGTCGATGCCGGCGGTGCCCTGGAACACGCCCTGCTCGGCGATCTGGATCACGCGGCTGTCCATCGCCGCCTCGACGCGGCCCTCGACCACCAGCGTGTCGCAATCGGTGATCTCGACGCCCTTCAGCTTGATGTCGGGTCCGACGATGAGCTTGCTGCCCTTGCCGTCGGCGTTGCGGGCCGGCGTGTGCGCCGGCGCCGCGTCGTTGCGAAGGGGCTCGGCTTGCGGCGGCCGCGGACCGGCGGGCACCTGGCCGGGCACGGCCGCTTTCAGATCCTTGCGCGGAAGCTCCTCTTTCTTGCCGAACAGCCCGTCGCTCTTGAACATGATCACGCCTCCTTTTTCAGGTTGAATATCGGGGAGAACTTCAGCAAGGCACGTGCCAGCGGCGGCATGAGGATTGGTTATTAACGGTTTTGCGGGCGCGCGTCATAGACTGCGGTAGGAAAACAGCCCGAAACTGTCGTTTCCCGGCGACGCGCTATCGCTGAATTTTTTTAACGGCTTGTTTCGGCGCGGCTATCGTTGTAGCCGCCGGACGACGCGACCCCCACCCATCCCTCCCCCTTGAACAAGGGGGAGGAGTACGCGCAGCCGCTGCGCGCCCTGTGCGAGATTCGCAC
>CAYSRR010000003.1:0-8086 GCA_964433375.1 uncultured Streptomycetaceae bacterium | reverse complement strand
CCCCTTGTTTAAGGGGGAGGGATGAGTGGGGGTCAAAAAAAACGCGGCGGGGTTAGCCGCCGCGTTGAAAAGGCTGCTTGCGCAGCCTTTAACCGGGGGGAGGAGGGGACCCCGGTTCAAGACGAATCGATTCCTAGTGCTTCAGGCTCGGCTTCAGGAACAGGTGGCCGAGGCTGGCCAGCTTTTCCCTGACCCACAGGAACACGCCGGCGATCCGCTCGGCCTGGCGCAGGGCCTTGGTCGCGTCCTCGCGATCGGCTTCGCTCATCTGCACGTCCTGCAGGCGAGCGTAAATACCTGAATCAAGGGGTCTTTCATTAGCATTTCTCATGGCTACTTTCCTTTTCAAGCCGTATAATCGGCTACAGTGTTGCAACAATTAAATCATATAGGCTTATGACTTTACGTGTAAGTATAGACCTTAATTCGTGGTGAATGTTGCAGCGCAGTAGTTGATATATAATCAGTTATCGGATTAGATTAACTAACGTATATGGCTGTCCGCCTACCCCCGCTAAACGCCTTGAAGGCTTTCGAGGCGGCCGCGCGCCACCTGAGCGTGAAGAAGGCCTCGCTGGAGTTGAACGTCACGCCCGCGGCGGTGAGCCACCAGATCAAGGCGCTGGAGGAGTACCTCGGCGTGCAACTGTTCCTGCGGCACAACCGCTCTCTGGACCTGACCGATGCGGCGCGCGCGTGCCTGCCCAAGTTGCGTGAAGGTTTCGAGAACCTGGCGCAGGCGATGGACCGCCTGCGCGCGCACAAGGGCGGGGGGGCGCTGATGGTGAGCGCCGCCCCGTCGTTCGCCGCGCGCTGGCTGATGCCGCGGTTGCACCGATTCCTGGAGGCCCAGCCCGAGGTGGACGTGCGCATATCCGCGCGGCTGCGCCAGGCTTCGCACGGCGCCAGAAAGAGCGCGGCGGCGGAACGCGCTTCGGTGGACGCCTGGCTGTCGGATTCCGACGTGGCGATCCTGTACGGGCGGGGCGATTACCCGGGCTTCCAGGTGGACAAGCTGATCTCGCTCTCGGTCACGCCGATCTGCAGCCCGCGTCTGGTGACGCATCCCCAGCACCCGCTGCTGCGGCCGGCCGACCTGCGGCACCACCTGCTGCTCCACGACGACACCGGCGAGTTGTACGATGGAGTGTCGTTCTGGGACGTCTGGCTGGAGGCGGCGGGCGTCGACAACGTGGACCTGCGCCGCGGGCCGCATTTCAGCCACGCGGTGTTCGCCTTCGAGGCGGCGGTCGAGGGCCACGGCGTCGTGGCGACGATGCCGGTGCTGGCGGAATCGGACCTGCACGCCGCGCGGCTGGTGACGCCTTTCGCCTTGCACGTGCCGCTCGCTTCCGCCTACTACCTGGTCTGCAACGAGGAAGCGGTCAAGCGGCCGGCCGTCGCGGCGTTCCGGCAGTGGCTGCTGGAGGAAGCGGCCCGGGAGTCCGAAGAAGCGTGACCCCCTCCCAACCCTCCCCCTTCACAAGGGGGAGGGCCAGGGTGGGGGTCAGGCGGGTGCCGCCGCCGGCCGGACGATCTGCCTGTCGTCGATCGGGAGGTTGACGAGCCCCGCCAGCACGCCGAGCGCGATGGTGAGCAGCCACATCAGCTGGTAGGAGCCGGTGCTGTCGAAGAGATAGCCCGCGATCCACACCCCGAGGAAGCTGCCGACCTGGTGGAACAGGAAGGCGATGCCGGTCAGCGTGGCGAGGTATTTCACCCCGAAGATCTGGGCGATGAGGCCGCTGGTGACCGGCACCGTGCCGAGCCAGAGGAAGCCGATGGCGGCGGAGAACAGGTAGACCGAGAACGGGCTCAACGGCAGCGCCATGAAGACCACGAACGTCGCCGAACGGGTGAAGTAGAGCGCCGAGAGCACGTACTTCTTGGTGTAGTGCTGGCCGAGCCAGCCCCACAGGTAGGTGCCGAATATGTTGAACAGGCCGATCAGCGCCAGCGCCATCATGCCGGTCTCGGGCGTCATGCGCTGGTCGATGAGGTAAGCGGGGAAGTGCACCGAGATGAACATCAACTGGAAGCCGCACACGAAGTAGCCCGAGCACAGCAGCATGTAGCCGCTGTGGCCGAACGCCTCGCGCAGCGCCTCGGGGATGGACTGCTTCTGGACGTCGCCGCCCCGGGTCTTCAGGCTCTCCACGAGCGCGGACGACAGCGGCAGGATCAGCAGTACGGTCAGCGCGCAGATCAGCAGCGCGCTCTGCCAGCCGAGGTGCGTGATCAGCGTCTGGCCGTAGGGCAGTATCAGGAACTGCCCGAACGAGCCCGCCGCGCCGGTGATGCCCAGCGCCATCGTGCGCTTCTCCGGCGGAAACGCCCGGCCCACCACGCCGAACACGGTCGCGAAGCCGCTGCACGACAGGCCCACGCCGACGACCAGGCCCGCGCTGAAGCTGAAGTCCCAGCCGGTCGAGGCGTGGGCCATCATGACCATGCCCAGCGCGTACAACAGGGTGCCGACGATCAGCACGCGCGCGGTGCCGTACTTGTCGGAAATCATGCCGGCGAGCGGCGTCGCCAGCCCGTAGACCAGGTTCTGGATCGCGAGCGCGATGGCGAACGTCTGCCGGCTCCACCCGAGGTCGAGCGTCATCGGTTGCAGGTAGAGCCCGAAGGTATGCCGGGTGCCGAGCGACAGCGTGAGGATGAGGCCGCCGCAGATGAGAACGACGAGCGGCGTGCGCCAGTTGGATGAGGGCATTTCGGGGATTCTAACGCACGGCGCCGCGCACAGTTGACGCTGGGGCTCCCAGCAACGACAATACGGCCCCTCGCGTGCGGTCCCGGCTCATCGGTGTCGCGGCGCGGTTCCGAGTGGGTCGCTAGCTCAACTGGTAGAGCAATGGACTCTTAATCCGGAGGTTCGGGGTTCGAGTCCCCGGCGGCCTACCACTCCTTATTCCGGACGCGCAGCGCCGGAATAAGTCTGCCGGTTCGAACGGACAACGCGTTGCCGTTCAACCGTCAGGTTCGTTGTTATGCCCTTGCAGTACAATTATGAAATCCGGTCGGAATCGAACGGATTTCGTCAGGGTGTGGCGCAGCTGGGTAGCGCGCGTGCCTTGGGCGCACGAGGTCGTCGGTTCGAATCCGACCACCCTGACCAATCCTGACTGAAATCTGACGGCTGGCGGGCAGGGAACTCCTGCCCGCCGGTTTTGTCTCTCAGTCGCAAGTCATCAGTCATAAGTCATAAGTCGCCGGTCTTCACGGATCATCGGGTTTTACGCGAGCGCGGCCGTTACCAGCGCGGCGGGCGGTTGTTTGCGCCCGTTTTTTGCTTTTCAAAGGGGGGGGAGATGGTCGAAACGGGGAAGGCGTTCCTGAAGAGCAGGCTCGCGGACTGGGCGGAGGGCTGGTTGCTGGACCTGCGTCAGGGGTTTCGCGCGTCCGCGCGCACGCTGCACGGGGAGGAGCGCGCGGCGCTTTCCGGCTACCTGAAGCCGGACCTGCTGGCAACGATCCGGGTCGCGGAAGTGGAGCGGATTCCCAACCCGCCGTTCTTCCCGAGCCTGTCGCGATTCGGCATACCGGTGCCCTGGGATTTTTCCAGTGAGCCGGGCCTGTCCGTGGTGGACACGGTCGTCCTCTCGAAGCCGCTGATCCCGGAAGGGCAGCGGCTGTCCGTGCTGTTCCGCGAGTGCGTGCACCTGCAGCAGTTCCAGGTACTGGGAGTCACGCGCATGGTTGCCCGCTACGTGCATGGCCTGTTCGAGAACGGGTTTGATTATCGCAAGCTGCCGATGGAGCGGCAGGCGCACGATTTGCAGTTCCGCTTCGACGCGGGGCTGAAGATGTTCTCCGTCGAGCAGGAGGTCGAGGCCGCGCTGATCGCCGGCGCCATCTGAGCGCGTGCATCCCGGGATCCGGATTCCGGCGTTGTGACGGTTTTGCTACACTGCTTGCATGTCGAACGACTATATCGAGATCCTCGAGCATCTGCTGACCGCGCTCGCCGCGGGCGGCCTGATCGGCTTCGAGCGCAGCTACCACGGCCGGCCGGCCGGCTTCCGTACCCACACGCTGGTCTGCGTCGCGTCGAGCGCGCTGATGCTGGTGACGATGTACCAGAGTCATTGGTACCCGGAGGCATTCTCCGGGCGCGTGGCCCTCGACCCGACGCGCATGGCGCAGGGCATCATGACCGGCATCGGCTTTCTCGGCGCGGGCGTGATTTTCAAGGAAGGCCTGACCGTGCGCGGGCTGACCACCGCGGCCTCGATCTGGATCACCGCCGCGATCGGCATCCTCGCCGGCATCGGCTTCTATTTCCCGCTGATCGTCACGACCGTCCTCACGCTCGGCACGCTGTCGGTGTTCCGCTGGATCGAGGTCAAGGTGCCGGGCGAGTTTTACGCCCACCTGCTGGTGCGCGTCGGCGGCGAGTCCCCGATGAGCGAGGACTCGCTGCGGAAATTCCTGCTGGAGCACGGTTTTTCCATCGCCAACCTGAACTATGCCGGCAATACCGAGGCGCACTACCTGGAATACCGGATGGTGATCAAGTCGGGGAGCGAGAAGAACGCGCAGCGCCTGGCCGAGTCACTGGGCAAATCGGCCGGCGTCCGCGAGTTCCGCATGTCGCCGACGGGGGACTAGAAGCCGTGATTCGTGATTCGTGAGTCGACTCGTGTTCAGCCGCTGCCGGTAACGAATTTGACGCAATTCGCCGTTTATCATCCGCAATTTTGACCATTCCGGGAGACGGCGACATGCACAGTACAAAATACATTGCGGCCGTGGCCGCGGGCATCCTGCTGTTCGCGCAGGGGTTTGCGGCGGCGCAGGCGCAGAATTACCCGAGCCGGTCGGTGCGCTTCATCGTCCCGTTTCCGCCGGGCGGGGGCAACGACATCGTCGGCCGCATCGTGGCGCAGCGGCTGAACGAGACGCTGGGCGTGCCGGTGGTGGTGGATAACCGCGGCGGGGCCGGCGGCACCATCGGCACCGACATCACCAGCAAGGCGCCGCCCGACGGCCATACCATGCTGGTCAACAACATCAGCCTCGCGGTCAACGCCACGCTGATCCCGAAGTTGCCCTACGATACGCTGAAGGACCTCGCGCCCGTCACGCTGCTCGGTCGCCAGCCCAACGTCGTGGTGGTGCATCCCGGCGTGCCGGCGGGCTCGATGAATGAGCTGCTCGCGCTGGCGCGGGCCAAGCCCGGACAGATGACCTACGGTTCCGGCGGCATCGGCACCGCCTCGCACCTTGCGACCGAGTTGCTCAAGCTGATGACGCGCACGGACATGATCCACGTGCCCTACAAGGGGCTGGGGCCGGCGCTGACGGACCTCGTGGGCGGGCGCGTGCAGGTCATCATCTCGACGCTGGCTTCCGCGCTGCCTCAGTTGAAGGCCGGCAAGTTGAAGCCGCTGGCGGTCACCACGGCGGGGCGCTCGGGCTTCCTGCCGGAGCTGCCGACCATGAACGAGGCGGGCGTGAAAGGCTACGAGTTCAGCACCTGGTACGGATTGCTCGTGCCCGGCGCCACGCCGAAGGGTGTCGTCGAGAGGCTGAACGCGGCCGCGGTCAGGGCGCTGCAGTCGCCGCAGGTGAAGGAGCAATTCGCCGCGCAGGGGCTGGAAGCGACGCCCGGCACTTCGGCGGAGTTCGGCGCCTATCTCCGCTCCGAGGTGGCGAAGTGGGGCAAGGTCATCAAGGCGTCGGGGGCGAAGCCCGACTGACGCTCGAAATGCGTGATTCGTGAGTCGTGATTGGTGATTCGAAAAAACATGCATTCAAGTTACAACGATTCACGATTCACGCCACTTGGGTCATAAATGGCGAAGCTGACCGCCATCTCCGGCCTGGGGTCGAAAGGGCCGGCCTGTTTTCTCCTGGAAACCGGGCAGGCGCGGTTGCTGCTCGACCTCGGCTACGGTCCCGCGCCCGGGCTGTGGCCGGACGTGAGCGGGGTGGGGCCGGTGGATGCGTTGCTGCTGTCGCATGGGCATCGCGATCACGCGGGCGCGTTGAAATTCCTGCCGGATGTCGGCAACCCGTCGCTGCACGCGACGGCGGCCGTGCTGGCGCGTCTCGGCCGTATCGGTGAAGGCCGGGCGCTGCCGCTGAGTGGCGAGACCCGCGTCTGCGGCATCCGGGTGCGCACCGGCCGCAACGGCCACGCACCGGGCGGCATCTGGCTTCACTTCGATGTCGCGGACGGGCTGCTCTACACCGGCGATTACGGACTGGAGTCGCCGGTCTACGCGTACGACGAGCCGCCGCCCGCCGCCACCGTCGTCATGGACGCTTCTTACGGCGACTACGGCGTTTCTCTGCGGGAGTGTGCGACGCGCCTGGCGCCGGTTTTCGAGCGGGGCTCGGCGCTGCTGCCGGTGCCGCCCGACGGGCGCGGCCCGGAGATCGCCTGTCACCTGGCGACCGTTCACGGGAAGCTGCCTTGTCTCGGCGCCGACCTGCGCGCGTCGATCGAGCGCATGGCCGGGGATGAGCAGGCGAGCCTGCGCCCCGGCGTGGCGGACGTGCTGGCGCGCATCGCCCGCGAGGCGCCGCCGATCACGGGGACGCGGGGCATCCTGCTTGCCGGGCGCGCCGATGCATCCGATGGCGAGACGGCCGCCCTGATCGAGCGCTGGGAGCCGGCGAGCACGCCCGAGATCGTTTTCACCGGGTATTATCCGCCCGGCTCTCCGGCGCAGCGTATGGTGGATTCGAAGCGTGCGACGTACATCCGCTGGAACGCGCACCCGCGGCTGGCCGATAACGCAGCGCTTGCCCGCTCGGTGGGCGCGCGCACCGTCGTGCCGGCTTTCGGCGACGCCGGACGTTACCTGGACGCGTGGCGCCAGGCGCTGGCGCCGGCGCGCGTCGTCGTCGAGCGTGAGGTCACGCTCTGACTAGTGTCGAGTGTCGAGTGTCGGGTGTCGGGTGTCGAGCAATGAGTGATGAGTGATGAGTGATATGATCCGCGACGTTCCGCTCTTCCAGCGGACGTTCTACTACCTGCGGCACGGCGAGACGGAGAGCAACCGGCTGAAGACCATCGCCGGGTTGCTCGACGTCGCGCTGAACGAGACCGGTGTCGCGCAGGCGAGCGCCGCCATCGAGCTGGTGCGGCCGCTGGGGGTGACCCATCTCGCCTCGAGCAACCTGCAGCGCGCGCGCGAGACGGCGTCCACCATCGCCCGCGCGCTGGCGTTGCCCCATGTCGTCGTGCCGGAGCTGGCGGAACGAAGCTGGGGTGACCTCGAGGGCAAGTCCCAGGTCCTGCGCGTCCGCGGCGCGCCGCCGCCGCGGGGCGCGGAGAGCGCGGAAGAGTTCGTGTCGCGCACGCGGACCGGACTGGCGCAGGTGAGGGCCGAAGGCGTGCCGCTGGTCGTCGCGCATTCGGGGACGTTCCGGGCGTTGTGCCGGCTGCTGGTCCTGGGTGAGCCCGAGGAGGCGATCGCCAACTGCCGCCCGGTGCGTTTTGCCCCGCCCGCGCGGCCGGGCGCCGCGTGGACGGTGGAAATCCTCTGACCGGCGAGCTTCTCTTCAGTCGAAATTCAGCACGCCGGCATTGCGCGGCTCGAAGACCAGGACGCCGCCAACCGACTGCGGCGGCTTGACGAGGAGCCGGCGGCTGCCGAGCACGTGAACGGCGATGCCGGCGCGGCGCAGGACGGCGCCGGTCTGGTCGATGTCATGGCTTTGCAGCACGCTTCCGGCGATCCAGGGCGCCGTCGGCGGTGCGACGCCGAGACGCCGCTGCAGGGTGTCGCCGTCGAGGAAGATCAGGTAGCCGCGGGCGGTGGATACGCGCCACACGCTGCCGGAGACCTGCGCGAGCAGGCCGGTGTAGCGCGCGTAGCGTTGCGCGGCTTCCCGCGCGTCGGCCACGTGCAGGATCACGCCGGCGAGCCCGGCGACGCGGTTGGCATGGCTGATCCAGCGCGGCTGCCAGACCAGTTCCGGCGTGTGGTGCAGGCAGAACTGGATGCGGCCCTCGGCCATCGCGCCGGGCGGCACCCGCACCACCGTGAAGCGCACGGTGCCTTCGCCGGATTCGGTGCCGATCTGGCGCTGCAGCGCGACCAGGGGCAGGGGGGCGAAGCCGGCC
>CAYSRR010000002.1:41420-46271 GCA_964433375.1 uncultured Streptomycetaceae bacterium | reverse complement strand
CTGCCGCACGCCAGCGGCAGCGACCGCAGCGACATGGTCGCCCGCAAGCTCAAGCAGCATTACCGCAGCACGCCGTACATCGCCGCCGTGCTGCTGGGCCGCGAACCCGACAAGCGGCGCGACGACCGCTACCTGTTCTCCGCGCTCACCAACCCCGACCTGATCGCGGACTGGCTGCAGCCGGTGGCGGCGAGCGGCCTGCCGGTGGCCGGCATCTACCTGCTGCCCATGGTCAGCGCGGAACTGCTGGAGAAGCTGGGCGTCAAGGCGACCAACCTGCTGCTGGTGGCGCAACACCCCAACGGCCTGCGGCTCACCTTTTTCCGCGACCGCCGCTTCCGGCTGTCGCGCCTGACGCGCGGCGACAGCGGGCGCGCGGAGAACCGCGTGCGCTATTTCGCCGAGGAAATCTCCAATACCCGCCTCTACCTCCACGCGCTGCGCACCATGACGCTGGACGAGCCGCTCACGGTGCTGCTGATCGACCGCAACGACGAGCTGACGGACATCGCCGCCGGCGTCGCGCGCGAAAATCCCAGCCTCGAATGCTCGCACTTCGGGCGCCGGGACCTGGCCGGCCGCGTGGGCGTCTCCGAGTCGCTGCTGGAGATGTCCCCGTACGCGATGTACCTGCACCTGCTCGGGCTGCAGGCGCCGAGGAGCAATCTCGCCCCGGCGGGCGTCACCGCGGGCTACCGCCGCTACCGGATGCGCCGCGGCGTCTACGCCGGCTGCGGCGCGCTGGCCGCGGCCGTGATGATCTGGACGGGCACCAACTTCTACCAGGCGATGACGCTGCGCGGGGAAACCGAGGACGCGGCCCGCCAGACCGCCACGTACGCCGCCCAGTACCAGGAGATCACGCGCCAGTTTCCGCAGACCCCCGCCTCCGCCGAAAACCTGAAGAAAGCGGTGGAGATCGCGCGGAAGCTGCGCGAATCCACGCACACCCCGCAGCGGATGATGGCGCTGGTCAGCCGGGCGATCGAAGCGAACCCCACCATGATCGTCCGGGAGTTCGGCTGGAAATACGGCAACACGGAAATCACGACCGAGGGCAGCGCCCAGCCCGTTTCCGCGGAACCGTCCGCGCCCGGAACAGCGCCCCGGCTGCGCAGGGAGAGCGCGCTGATCGACGGCGAGATCCGCCCCTTCCGCGGTGACTACCGCAGCGCGATCGGGGCCATCAACGGCCTGGCCAGCCGCCTCGCCAGGGAACCCGACGTGGCCGAGGTACGGGTGGTGAAGCTGCCGCTCAACGTCAACCCCTCGCTGACCCTTTCCGGCAACACCCTCGACAACCCCGAGCAGACCGCGACCGCCACGGCGGAATTCCGGCTGCTCATCCTGCTCAAGCCCGACGCATGAACGCGGCCGACCTCCAGGCGCTGAGGCCCCCCCTGCTCATCCTGCTGGTGATACTGATCGCCGGCGCCTCGGCCATCTATTACTCCGACCGGCTGAAGGTCGTTTCGAGCCAGCAGCTCGCGCAGCAGCAGGCCCAGTTGAGGGAAGCGCGCACCCGCCTGCAGAAATCCGGCGACGAGAAGGACATCATCGTCCGCTACCTCGACGACTACCGCCGGCTGGAGCGCAGCGGCTTCATCGGCGAGGAGCAGCGCATCAACTGGCTCGACGCGCTGCGGCTCGCCAACCAGCAGGCCGACCTGTTCGGTGTGGACTACCAGATCGCCACGCAGAAGCCTTATTCCTACTCCGCCGATTTCAACCCCGGCCAGATCGTTCTCAACCAGTCGGTGATGAAGCTCACCTTCCGGCTGCTGCACGAGGAGGACCTGATGCGCTTCCTCGCCGTCCTCGGGCGCCAGGGCGGCGGCATCTTCACCGTGGACCAGTGCAACATGAAGCGCGTGGATACGCGCGGCGTGATCCGCTACCAGCCCAACGTCACCGCCGATTGCGATTTGTCGTGGATCACCGCCAGAGTCGGGGCTTCCGCTCCGCAGAAGCCCCAGTGATGAGTGATAAGTGATGAGTGATGAGCTCGTAAAGCGATTGTTGCTCTGCTGCGTGCTGGCAACTGCCGTGCCGGGCGCCGCGTTCGCGCAGGCCAAGCCGCCGGCGAAACCGCGGGCGGATGAACCGGTCGGACGGCTGTTCTTCACGCCCGCGCAGCGGGCCTCGCTCGATGTTGCGCGCAGCCGGCGGGCGCGCGCGACGCTCTCCACCGAGCAGTCCGAGGAGGCCGTCCCCGTCGCGCAAACCCTCACCTACGGCGGCATGGTGCGCCGGAGCGACGGCAAGAGCACCATGTGGGTCAACAATCGCGCCATCAGTGACAACGAGGCTGCGGGAGGCCCAATCATCGGCCAGGTACGGCCCGACGGCAGCATCACGCTGTCACTGCCGCAGTCCGGGCGTAGCGTGGATTTGAAACCCGGACAAAGCGTCGAACTGCTCTCGGGCACGGTCGAGGAAAGCTATTCCCGCCAACCGGTACAGCCGGAGCCCAAGCCGGCGGCTAAGCCCGCGGCCAAGCCTCAAACAACACCTACTCCCCCCTCAAAGGGCTAGCTCCCTGAGACATCTTGCATGAGCATACAGTTCGCACGGCGTGGCGCGTGTCGCGCCGTCCAGCATGGTCAAGCGCTGTTGGTCATGCTAACAATGTTGGTCATCAGCGCTATTGCCGTTTTCTACACCCTGTTCAGTCCCGCGTCGTTGACGCTCGACCAAGACAAGATTACCGCCGCCGTCCTAGCCGAGGCCAAGGCTGCCCTCATTGGCCGCGCCGCCAGCGATGCCAACCGCCCCGGCAGCCTGCCCTGCCCTGATTTCGACGATGGCACCGCTAATCCCATCAATGCGGCAAACGATGGCGTCGCAGATGTAATGGTCGGTAATAGTTGTCCGTCATATTTAGGCCGACTACCTTGGCGCACCTTGGGTCTGCCCGATTTGCGGGACGGTACCGGCGAGCGCCTTTGGTACGCGTTATCTAACAGGTTCCACGACCATCCGTCCGCCGAGCCGATCAATAGCGACACCCCAGGCAACCGCACGGTACACCTGAACAGCATTGCGACCGTTCTCACCGACGAAGCGGTGGCCGTCATCTTCGCACCGGGTCCGGTGGTTGCAGGTCAGATCCGCGATGCTGCCAATGCGAACAACCCGGCGAACTATCTTGATACCGCGGGAGGCGTGAACAATGCGACTGCCACCGGCCCCTTCATTTCGACCCAGATGTCGCCCACCTTCAACGATCGCCTGCTCGTTATCACCACGGCGGACCTGATCCCGGTGGTAGAGCAGCGAGTTGCGCGCGAGTTGATACAGGCGCTGACGAACTACCAGACGGCGACCGCCGCGATTGATCCCGGGACTGGTGAAGCATATTGTAAAAGGTGGACCGGAGAAGCCGGCTGTTACCCTTGGGCCGACGGGGACCAGAATGGCTGCAGCGACGCGCCGCCCTACGAAACCGCCACGGCCGGGGCCCATCGTGGCCGAATACCCACCACTGGTGCGGCTCCATACCATTGGGGAGCGCCCGCACCGACCTGCGCATCGCGAGAGGAGTTTCTGCCGTTGCCTTCGCCCCCCCCCGGCATGCCGGAATTGCCCGCGTGGGTCATCAACAACCAGTGGACGCGCGTCATCTACTACACAGCCGGCAGGAGGTTTCTGGGGCCGGGCGCGTGCCATACGTGTCAGAATCCGAGTAACCCGGCACAGCTCAGGATGGACGAGGTCGAGAAGGAAGTCGTGCTCATCACACCCGGGCCCGCCGGCATCAGCGGTGCCCACACCGACTTCCCGCACGACTATCTGGAGAATCCCGAAAACAAGGATGCCACCGACGACTATGTCACCCCCAAGTCAACGGCACACACGCGTGACCGGATCTTCACCATCCCCTAGGACCTTGCCAGAACGGCTTTCGGCAAAGTCCTCAAGTAACCTGGAAATTCGCCTTGCCACAGCGCGGCGAATTCCTCAGGGATTCTCGCTGATCGAACTCGCGGTGGTGCTGTTCATCGTCACGCTGCTGCTCGGCAGTATCTTGGTGCCACTACAAACCCAAGTCGAGACGCGTAAAATTGATGGAACGCAGCGCATCCTTGACCAAGCGCGAGAGGCACTACTCGGGTTCACAGCTGCCAACGGGCGATTTCCCTGCCCTGCATCGGCCACTAGCAACGGACTTGAAAGCTTCGCCGCGGGCGGCAATGCAACCAACGGCAACTGCTCGAACTTCTTCAACGGATTCCTGCCCGCCGCGACGCTGGGGTTCACGCCGACCGACGCTCAAGGCTACGCTCTCGACGCCTGGGGACTGCCCGCTAACCGGATTCGTTACGCCGTATCGAATGCCACTGTGACGAATCCCGGCCCACCGTCGGTGCCTGTCACCAACCCGCTGACTAGACGGTTCGGCATGCGTGATGCCGGCATGTCAAATATTGCAAGTTCTGCCACCTTGCTCTACGTCTGCAACAGCGGAACCGGCGTGTCCGGCAGCAATTGCAATACCGCAGTAACTCTCGCATCCAGCGTGCCCGTGGTACTCCTGTCGCTGGGTCCCAACGCGGCCACTGGTGGGACCAGCACCGACGAAGCTGAGAACTTGGATGGTGATCGAATCTTTGTCTCCAAGCTCCGATCCAGCACGGCTGGAGCCGAATTCGATGACATCGTGACCTGGATCGGGAGTCCCATGCTGTTCAATCGCCTCATTGCCGCAGGACAGTTGCCCTAGAAAAGCAATGATTAATGCGGAATGATGAATACAGAATGAAATTCGATTGATGCGCGGAACGTCAAAAAGGTGTCAGGAACCCTTTCGAAAAGGTTCCTGACACCTTTTCGGTCTCATCGGCGGCGAGC
>CAYSRR010000002.1:0-41320 GCA_964433375.1 uncultured Streptomycetaceae bacterium | reverse complement strand
ACAGGTGACGATATGGAAATCAGGCCAATCAAGACCAAAGCGGACCATCGCGCCGCGCTGAAGGAGATCGAGACGCTGATGACAGCGGAGCCCAACTCACCCGAGGGCGAGCGCCTGGACGTGCTGGTTACACTCGTCGAAGCGTACGAGAACAGGCACTACCGCTTCGATCTGCCCGATCCGGTCGAGGCGATCAAGTTCCGCATGGAGCAAAAGGGCATGACTCCGAAGGACCTGGTGCCGATGATCGGCCGGATCAATCGCGTGTACGAAGTCCTGAA
This sequence comes from uncultured Streptomycetaceae bacterium, assembly GCA_964433375.1. Lineage (GTDB taxonomy): Bacteria > Pseudomonadota > Gammaproteobacteria > Burkholderiales > SG8-41 > SG8-41. The sequence continues at coordinate 41,039 of CAYSRR010000002.1, read as the reverse complement.
CCGCAAGCGTCCGCTGACGCTCGCCATGATCCAGCGGCTGCATGACGATCTGGGCATCCCCGCCGAATCCCTGATCAGGCAACCCGACAGGCGACGGGCGGCCTGACCGCCGCAGGCCAGCTGCACTAGTAGTAAAAAAGGTGTCAGGAACCCTTTCGAAAAGGTTCCTGACACCTTTTTGACATCACGGGCGTCAGTCGACAACGCCCTTGCGCTTCTTCAAGACCGTGTCCCCAGTCCCCCTTTCAGTGCTTCCGGCGTGAGGATGGGCACGCGCGATCTGCCCGCCAGCGCGAGCAGATCCCCGTCGCCGGTCACCAGGGCATCCGCCCCGGCTGCGTAGGCCAGCCGCAGGAACTTCCCGTCGTCGGGGTCACGGCACTCCGGGACCCGGACGGTTTCACCGGCCTCCGGCACGGCTTCGGCACGCTCCATGTAGTGCGCGAGCACGTTCTTGGTCTCGTCCTCCGACAGCTTGAACTTCGGATAGGCAAGCACGCGTACCAGTTCCGCCACCGTCTCCGCGGACACAAGGGGCACGATGCGTCCGGCCGCCCACGCCTCCCGCAGCCAGGCGAGCCGCCCCTCGCGGAACACGAGGGCCGACACCGCGACGTTGGTATCGAGCACGACGCGCCGCGGGCGGGCTATTTCCGCTTTCTCGCCCACCGCACAGCGCCTTCGACGTCCTTCTCGGTGATGCCGAGCGACTCGATCTTGCTCCAGACGCCTTCGAGGCTCGTCACCTTCGCCGGCACCAGCACGATGCGGCCGCTCTCGGCGCGCACCTCGAAATAGCGCGCACCCGGAAACTGGCTCACGACCGCCTTGGGCAAAGTGAGCTGGTTCTTGGAGGTCAGCTTGGCCAGCATATCTGTATTCCTTTTAGTAAGGAATCCTTATTATACGCCCATGGTGCAATTGCCCCAAGCTGGAAGGTGGGATGCCTGTACGTTGTGTCCCGGCGATAGCTCACCCGTTCATTTCGTTAGGCGCTCTAAGGGTCAGACACCGGGATCCTGAGGTTCTGCGGCACCAAGGCCCCTTCCGAAAGGCTGGGTTTTTTCTTGCCCTTTTTTCCTTTGAGCACTAATATGGCCAATAAACCGGCCAATTTATCGGCGTTTATATAGATTAATTAATTATATATACTTGATTATATTTATATAATATGAATAAAGAACCGGCCAAACAAGCGGTCGCGGACAGGGGCGAGCATATCAGCAGCATGGAACCCCTTCTGATTTCGGAAGGCTCCAGGCATAGACCTGCCTTGTCAGACCTGTCCGTGGAACTTGCCGCACGAGCGTCCGGTTTCCGCAGGAGTCTGCCGCCGGGCGTACTGACGGCGCTGGCGCAATTGGTGCGCGCCATGAACTGCTACTACAGCAACCTCATCGAGGGGCACGACACCCACCCGATCGATATCGAGCGCGCTCTCAAGAACGATTACAGCGACGACGAGAAGAAGCGGAATCTGCAACTCGAGGCCAGGGCGCATATCGCCGTTCAGGAGTGGATAGACGGTGGCGGGCTGAACGGACGGACCGCCGCCTTGGAGGCGGCTTGCGAGATTCACAAGCGTTTCTGCGATCGGCTGCCCGATGAATTGCTATGGGCGGTGGACAAGGACCGAAACGAGAAGATTCGCATCGAGCCGGGTAAGCTTCGTGAGCGGGACGTCAAAGTCGGCGGGCTGGTTCCCGTCAGTCCGGGCGCCGTTCCGCGCTTCATGCGGCGATATGAAGAAGTATTCAGCCGGCTGGGCAAGGCGGAAGCCATACTTGCCACCGCGTCAATGCATCACCGCTTGCTGTGGATCCACCCGTTTCTCGACGGTAATGGCCGCGTTGCGCGGCTCATGTCGCACGCACAGTTTCTCCAACAGCTCGATACGGGTGGCGTGTGGTCGGTCGCGCGCGGCCTCGCGCGTAGCGTCACCCGCTACAAGGAATTACTGGCGAATTGTGACTTGCCGCGCCGCAATGATCTGGACGGGCGGGGCAGTCTCAGCGAAGAGGCCCTGGCCGAATTCACGAAGTACTTTCTCGAAACGTGCCTTGACCAGGTGACGTTCATGGAAGGCTTGATGCAGCCGGACAGATTGCGAACCCGCCTGCTGGTCTGGGCGGAAGAGGAAATCAGGCTTGGCAAGCTGCCGCAGCGTGCCGGCCAGCTACTGGAGGCCGTTCTCTATCGCGGAGAGTTGCCGCGCGGAGACGTTGCAGGCTTGCTCGGCATTCCGGAGCGGACGGCAAGGCGCGTCACCAGCGAGTTGCTCCAACGAGGCGCATTCGCGTCCGATTCGACGAGAGCACCTCTCAGGCTCGCCTTTCCTGCCGCTTTCGCTTCCCGGTGGATGCCGGGTCTTTTCCCGGAAAAGCCAGATTAAATCTGCTCGCTTCCGGAGTCCAACTCTCGATCCTGTGCTTGACCGGCAGTTGGCAACGCTGACGGCTGATGACTGGCGGCTGACAACTGGCCGCGGTTACACGATGTTCAGCCCGTCCTTCTTGCCGGCAGCGTCGAGATGCCGCCGGTTGACCACTTCGCGGATGCGCCGCTCGACTTCCTCGCCCCCCAGTTCCGCGCTGTAGGCCTTGTCGCCATCCCATTTGCCGGCCTCGATCGCATCGTGGTCGACGCGATCGCGTTCCGCCTGCGCCCGGAGGGCGGCGGCGAGCTTGAACTTGTAGGAAACGATCTTCCAGACGATCACGACGGCGGTCAGGACGCCGACGGCGAACAGCCCGACCATGGCCCACGTCCAGAACGGCTTGCACACCGGCGCCTGGATCGGCTGCTCGATGCAATAGGAGAAATAGGTCGCCCATTGCTGCAGCACCTTCAGCCAACTGTTCACGACTTCCATGACCGCCTCCCGATCGGCGTAAAAGGTGTCAGGAACCTACGTCCAATTCTCGCAACGCAATCCCGCCACGCGGCGGAATTCCTTTTCATTGTTCGTCACGAGTGTCACGCCGAGGCTGAGCGAGTGGGCCGCGATGAGCATATCCAGCGGACCAATCGTTCTGCCGCCGCGTTCCAGCCCGGCGCGGATCTCGCCATAAATCAGCGCGGCGCTCAGATCGTACTGCGCCACTTCGAGCGGCAGCATGAAACCTTCCAGGGCCGCCCGATTCCTCGCGGAGCCGCTTTTCGCGACGCCGAACGCGAGTTCCGAGGCGGTGATGGTGGAAATGCCCAAATCCCCGACCGCATGCTTCCGGAAACGGTCGAGCACCTGCCTGGGGCGCTCGTTGATGATGTAAATGCAGATATCGGTATCGAGCAGGTACTTCACTTCAGCCGTGCACGCTTCTGTTGGGCCTTCGGTTGCCTGCGTTCCAGCTTGAAGCCGGGTTCGAACTGCTCGAGGCTTTGAAACAGCGTGTCCCATGAATGCGCGCGGGGCAGCAGCACCACGGCGTCGCCGACGCGCTTGATCAGCACCTCGTCACCCTCGAAGCGGTACTCCTTGGGCAGGCGCACGGCCTGGCTGCGGCCGGTCATGAAGATTTTTGCAATATCCACGGGCTGCTTCCTTCAAGTCAGGTGATATATCCCAATGATATATACCCACCTCAGGTTTGGCAAGCGAATGGAGTTCGAAGTTGCATCGAGATAGAGCTAACGGTTTTGATTCACCATTCACCATTCACCATTCACCATTCATCATTCATCATTCAAAATTCATCATTAGCCAACCCCTTCCCCCTCCCGCGTCAGCACGAAGCACACCATGCCCGGCTCGTTGGCGGCGAGCGAGAGCCGGTAGCCGATCTGCTCCGCCTGCTTCGCCGACTGGTACAGCGCCACGCCCAGCCCGGTCTGCGACTGCACCGGCGCCTCGAACAACTGCTCCTTCGTGCCCTGCGCGATGGCGGCGCCGTTGTCGCACACGGTGAGCGTGCCGCCCCGCGCCGACGAAAAAGTCACCCGCACCTGCAGCCGGACGCCGCCCACCGACTTGTTGAGCGCGTTCTCGATCAGGTTGTCCGCGACGCCGTCGAAGAGTTCCGAGGGCAGCTTGAGGTCGCGCGCGGGCGCCCCGTCCACCTGGAACTGGATGCTGCGGCCGTTGTAACGCTGGATCAGCCCCTCCCACCACACCGCCGCCTCCACCCGGGTAACGTCCGCCTGCTCGGGCGAGCGCAGCTTCTCGAGCGTCGCGTTGAGGCGCTGGGTGATCTGCGGCAGTTGCCGCTGCATCAGGGTCTGCAGCGCGTCCGCTTGGTCGGGGCCGCTGGTCTCCACCGCCGAGCACAGCGAGCGCAGCGACTGCAGCAGGTTCTTCACGTCGTGGGTCAGCCGCGCGCCGGTCTCGTAGATCGCCTGCGTGTAGGCGCTCTGGCGCTGGATCTGCTCGCGGCGCTTGGCTTCGTAAAAGTGGCCGACCATCTGCGTCAGCAGCTTCAGGTGCAACAGCACGGCCGGCGACAGCGACCAGCGCGTGTAGATTTTCAGCCGCAGGTCCTGGAACCAGAACTCGGCGGAATAGCCCGACTTGACGCCGTGCTCGCCGCGCCCCAGCCGCGCCTCCCATTCGAGCCCGGTCACCCACGGCAGGTCGAGGATGTGCTGCAGCGCGAGGGCCAGGAACCGCTGCGGCTGCGTTTCCTGCTCCGCGATTTCGGCCAGCCGCTTGATCCATTGCTCGAACGGCAACCCCAGGCTCATCAGGTAACGGGAAAGGACATGCCCGATGCCGGAAAATCCGCCGCGGGGATCCCACAGCCAGGACAGCGCGATCAGCAGCAACGCGATCGCGAACAGCGTCTGGGCGAGCGCCAGCGGGTAACTGTCGTGGCTCAACTGCTTGACCACGAAGCTGCCCAGCACCAGCGCGACGACCAGCAGGAACAGGATCACGCTGTAGAACAGGTCCACCGCGACCGGCGCCGACGTGCGCCCGGTCTCGACCCGGATCAGCAGGATGGCGACCGGCAGCAGGGGCAGGACGTAGCGCACCAGCAGCACCAGCGCGTCCTCGAGCACCTGGCCGGGAAACAGGTGCGGCACGACCCAGGTCAGCAGCATCGACAGCAGGTAGAGCGCGGCCAGCATCGAAACCAGCCGCTGCCGCCGCTCGGTGATGCCGGGGACCGAGCCGCCGATCAGCCCGAACAGCACGGCGAGCCACACCGCCATCAGCCACCAGTTGGTCCACGCCGCCAGCAGGAAGCCGACGATCACCACCAGGAACGCATAGCGCGATTCGATGTCGCGCTCGCCCCGCCACACCGGCTGCCACAGCAGGAACAGCCCGATATGCGCCAGCAGGAACGCGCGCGGCCACCAGTCGGCGATCCCCCAGGCGAGCGAGGCGTGCAGCGCGAGCAGCATGAGCCCGAGCCACCACTCCGGGTGCATCCCGACCATGCGGGCAGCGCCGGTCGCCGCGCTCACCGCGTCCTCCTCCCGCAGTCTCCCGGCCGGACGCTTTGGCTATACTGTCGATTCACGATTTACGATTTACGATTCACGACTTGGCGCAATTGTGGCATGGATTCCAGAATAGCAACCATCGCGCGCTACACGCTGCTCGAAGCGCTGCGCACCCGGCTGCCGGCCCTGGTCGCGGCTGCCCTGCTCGCGCTGCTCGCGGCAAGCTTCTTCATCGAATCCATCTCGGTCACCGAAGGCGCGCGCTTCCAGGCGGGGTTTTACGCCGCCGCCGCGCGGCTGGCCTGCGTTTTCATCGCGGTCATCACCGTGCTGGTGAGCGTGGCGCGCGAGTCGAACGACAAGGGCATTGAAGTGCTGCTCGCGCTCGACCTGCCGCGCTCGCATTACCTGCTGGGCAAGCTGGCCGGGTTCCTGGCGATCGCGGCGCTGATCGCTGTGGCCGCCACCCTGCCGCTCGCCTGGCTGGCCGACCCGCAGCCGGTCCTGCAATGGATGCTCTCCCTCGGCCTCGAGCTCGCCATCGTCGTCGCGCTCGCCCTGTTCTGCAGCCTCGCCTTCAGCCAGATGGCCCCCGCCGCGAGCTTCGTGCTGGCGTTCTACCTGCTCGCCCGCTCGCTGACGGCGATACGGCTGATGGGGGCGCACCCCCTGGCCGGCGCCGATACGCTGTCCCACCAGGTGATCCAGTACCTGGTCGAGATCCTGGCGCTGGTCATGCCCGCGCTCGACGCGTGGACGCGGACCGCCTGGCTCGTCGACGGGCCGGCGGCGTGGTCCGCCCTGCTGCTGCTATCGGGCCAGTCCGCGGTTTACGTCGTGCTGCTGGCGGCGGCGGCGATGTTCGACTTCTACCGGAAAAATTTCTGAAGGACGGACAGGATTCACTAAGCCTTCAAAGTAAACCCGTCAAAAACTTTAATAGACAGGATTAACATGATTAACAAGATTAAAACGAATCAGAATCAGAACCTGCCGAGATTTGGGTGGATGCGTTTTTCGATCTAATCATGTAAATCTTGTTAATCCTGTCTATTTTTTAATGGTGTTGACAGGTTTTCGAACCGTTTTTAATCCTGTCCATTCAATGAAAGCCCAGGCGGAACGCGCGATTACCACGGTACCCCGTTGGGTGCTCGCCCTGCTGGCCGTCGCGTTCTGTCTGCAGGTGACGTGGCAGGCGCTGCAGCCGAAGCCCGGCGCGCGCGCTGAGGCGCTGGGCGAGCCGGCGCAGCCGGCCGTGCTGCGGGCGGCCGCGCTGGGCGAGCCCATCGCCCTCGCCCAGTTCCTCACCCTGTACTTGCAGGCTTTCGACAACCAGCCGGGCGTGAGCATTCCGTTTCTCGATCTCGACTATTCACGGGTCACTGCCTGGCTGGAAACCATCCTCGCGCTCGACCCGGCGAGCCAGTACCCCTTGCTGATGGCCTCGCAACTTTACAGCCAGGTCCCCGATCCGGCCCGGCAACGCCAGATGTGCGAGTTCGTGCGCCGGCAATTCGAAGCCGATCCCGACCGGCGCTGGCGCTGGCTCGCGCATTGCGCGATCGTCGCCAAGCACCGCCTGCGCGATCCACGGCTCGCGCTCGCCTACGCCGAGGCCATCACCCGCGACGCCCGGCTCGCCTCCGGCTGGGCGCGCCAGATGCGCATCTTCATACTCGAGGATCTCGGCGAAACCGAAGCGGCCACGGTGCTGCTCGGGGGCCTGCTCGCCAGCGGGGAGGTGACCGAGCCGAAGGAAATCCATTTCCTGACGCAAAGACTGGAGCAACTGAAGGCCGCCGGGAAATCGTCACCCCCGTCGGGAACACGACACCCGCAACCGTGACTTTTCCAACATTTCTTTATTTTTCAATCACTAGAGGCAATTTCATCCCGATCGGGCCGAAATGACATGGCGATAAAAAATCGTCGGGATAACAACAGGTTGTACCAAATATTCCTGGAAACGTGATATATTTCACGCCGTGTAACGAAAAGACAGTGGCCGTCGTGGTTGCCGGCAGGCTTCAGTGGTACGAAATTTGCGAACTCAGCCCTATCCGAGGTTATGGAGGAAGCGAATCATGGGTAAACAACAGTCCGGCTTCACATTGATCGAGATCGCGATCGTGCTCGTGATCATCGGTCTGCTTCTGGGCGGCGTGCTCAAGGGCCAGGAGTTGATTACCGCCGCGCGCGTGCGCAACATCATCTCCAGCCAGGACGGGATCAAGGCCGCCTACTTCGGCTTCCTCGACCGCTACCGTGCGCTGCCGGGAGATTACTCTGAAGCCAATGCTCGAGCGAACATCCCGGGTTGCGGCGGCTGCTTCGGCGGCAATGCCGACGGTCGAATCATCACTGACGGCACCAGCGCGGAAGCCGTGCATGTCTGGGAGCATTTATCCAAAGCGGGATTCATCACCGGGAGCTATATCTCTGGCAGCGCGACGGCAGCGGCGACGACAGCCAACACACCGACCAATCCGTACGGCTCGACGATCCAACTGATATTCGACAACGTCTATCGCGAAGGCAATAGCGGCGGCGCCGACACGGGCGCACCCCGGCACAACCTGAAGACGGGCGGCAACGTGCCCTCGGACATCATGGCCGAGGTGGATCGCAAGGTGGACGATGGACTGGCGGGCACGGGCCAGTTGCGCCTCTCGAGTTTTGGCGGCACCTCCGCCTATAACGTTTGTGCGATCGATACGAGCGGGGCGTGGCAGTCGGCAACCTCTATCGCGACCTGCGGCGGCGCTACGTTGTTCTAGTTGGCAGCAACCCGGTCCAGAAAAGCCCGCTCCGGCGGGCTTTTTTCATCCTTGCATCCCTCGTTCCGGGTCCTCGTTCCGGGTCGGACCGACGCAACCAGTTGATAGAACATTATTCATCCGTTCCGGGTCGGACCGACGCAACTAGTTGATAGAACATTACTTTGGCCGTATAACGCGGGCTTTTTGACGCTTAGAAGCCCCATTTCAGGCCCGAAAAGAACGCTTTAAGGAAGTGACTCGTTGCTCGTTTCCTGGCGGTGTCAACGAATGATGCGCCTTCGTCGTTACTGGAGTACGCAACCAACGCCAGGAGAGTTGCTTGCGACTCGAGTGGGATCACGCCAAGGCCGCGGATAACCTTGCCAAGCATGGAGTGTCGTTTCACGAAGCGGCGACCATCTTCGACGATCCTCTGGCGATAACCTATCCTGACCCGGACCACTCCGAAGGTGAGTCGCGGTACGTCACGTTCGGAACCAGCGCCGAAAGACGTTTGCTGGCTGTCGCCCACACCGAGGCCGGGGATACAATGCGAATCATCAGCGCGCGTCGGGCAACGCGCAACGAGCGGAAGGTTTATGAAGAAGGCTAGGCAAGTGGCGGACGACCTGAGGGCAGAATACAAGCTGTCGGATTTCAAGGCCAAAGGCGTTCGTGGCAAACACCTGAAGCGTTACCGCGCCGGGACCAATCTCGTCCTGCTGAAGCCGGACGTTGCCCGCGCCTTCCCCTCCGACAAGGCCGTCAACGATGCCCTCCTGGGGCTGATGCGCGCCGGCAAGCGATCGGCGCCGCGTTCGACGACCAACGGCCGCAAGCGCTAGCGCCGTCCCTCGCGTAGCGCCCCCTCCTCGTCTCTCGCCCGGCGTCTCTCGGCTTTCTCCCGCCTCACGGCCCGAGGCAGTGACTCGTTGCTCGTTTCTCGTCCCCGGTAACGCTCCCCGCAGCGGGCTTAAGTGCCTTTTCGCTTTTCTTTTAGGTGGAGGTTCCGCCTCCTCTCCCCTCCCGTCTCACCCCTCACCGGACAAACGAGTTCATCCGTTTGTCATGGCCCGCGTTTGGCGCGATACTGTTCGCAGGAACCATCCGAATCTCCTATATGCCCAGCCTGGTAGTCGTTGCCGGTCCGAACGGGTCTGGAAAATCAACCACGGCTCCGGCCTTGCTGCGAGACACGCTCAAGGTCGATGAATTCGTCAACGCAGACGCAATCGCCGTAGGGTTATCCGCTTTTTCACCAGATCGCGTGGCCTTTCCAGCCGGACGAATCATGTTGCGGCGCGTGAAACAATTAGCGACCTCGCGTGCTGATTTCGCCCTCGAGTCCACGTTGTCCAGCCGCAGCCTTGCCCCCTGGATCAGGAAGATGCAATCCAGCGGCTATGTGTTCCACCTGCTTTATCTATGGCTGTATAGCGCGGATCTCGCCATCGAAAGGGTTGCCGGACGTGTCCGGCAGGGTGGCCACGGCGTGCCCGAGGCCGTGATAAGAAGAAGATACGTCCGCAGCCTGTCCAATTTCTTCAACGTTTATCGCCCGATTGCGGATTCCTGGCTGATGCTGGACAATTCATCCGCTGATGGCCCGAAACCGATCGCATGGAGAAGACTCGGCGGCCCGATACAAATCCTCAGAGACGCCCACTGGAAAGCGCTTCGCGAACAATATGAAAAGGACAGCATCTAAACGCGCCAGCCGAACCGGTCAACGGTCTCGCGGCAATGGGGTGCGCTTCGAGCCGCATATATTGGTCCGCGCCGCGAAGCGGGCTGTACGTGAAGCATTGCGCCAGCACAAGCGTGCGGGGAATCCCGTTGCCGGAATCGTAGGAGGCAAAGTCGTTCTCATCCCGGCGTCGCGCATCAAGGCCTGACTGCCGCGTTTCTTTTTCTGAGCAGCACCCGTCTGTTCACCTTCTTTTCGCTTCAACTGGGCGCCCGTTCGGGTCGGACCGACGCAACCAGATGATAGAACATTACTTTGGCCGCATAACGCGGGCTTTTTGACGCTTAGAAGCCCCATTTCAGGCCCGAAAAGAACACTCTAAGGAAATAGCTCGTTACTCGTTTCTCGACTTTCGCGCTGTGAACTTGGAACGGCGTGATTCGTGAGTGGTGAGTCGACCCGTTCGCCTTGGCGGGAAAGGCGTGAGTGAGTGGTGAGTGATGATTCGACCTTCCCGCGCTGCGGGGATCATCATTCATCCCCCGGACCAAGTACGGAAACCCGGACAACGATACGCATCATCTCAATGCGCAAGGCCACGCGAAATGAGCAAACCGTCTACTTCCAGAACATCTAGCCGGGCGGCGGCCTCGAAGACCGACTGGCCGCGCCTGAAAGCAATGCGGGACGAGGACATCGACCTGTCCGATCTGCCGGAGGTGACCGCAGAGAAGGCCGCGCACGGCGTCGTGCGCGTCGCCGGCCGGGCCGTGCCGCGGGGCAAAACGCGGCTCACGATGTACCTCGATTCGTCGATCGTCGAGTACTTCAAGACACGCGCCGGCGCGCGCGGCTACCAGACGCTGATCAACGAAGCCCTGAAGCAGGCGATCGAGCAGGAAAGCCTGGAAAGCACGCTGCGGCGCGTCCTGCGCGAGGAAGCCGCCGCGTACAAGGCAAGCGGCGCGAAGAAATAACGCCCCTCATTTCTCTCCCGCCATTCAGGCGAGCTCCAGCCTCGCCGCAATGGCGGCAGTGGCGATATCCCGCCTCGTTCCGGGTCGGACCGACGCAACCAGCTGACGCTCCAAGAGGCAGACTCGACTTTCCGCCCGGTGGATCCTGTACAGGAAAGTCGAGTCTGCCCCTTGGCGGGAAGCGCGCGCGGCGGGGGAAGTAGGTGATTCTGCTATACTTTCCGCGCAATGAAGACGGCATCCGGCGGCGCCGGCCGCGCATCCCAGGAGAGCCCCGCGCTCGCCATGGCGCGCGAAGTGCTCGAGATCGAGGCCAAGGCCGTTTCCGACCTCATCGGCAGGCTCGACCACCGGTTCACGCAGGCGCTGGAGCTGATTCTCGCCTGCCGCGGGCGCGTGGTGGTGAGCGGCATCGGCAAGTCGGGCCACATCGCGCGCAAGATCGCCTCCACCCTCGCCAGCACCGGCACGCCCGCCTACTTCGTCCACCCGGCGGAAGCCAGCCACGGCGACCTCGGCATGGTTGCGCGCGAGGACGTGATGATCGCCTTGTCCAATTCCGGCGAAACCGACGAGGTGCTGGCGATCGTGCCGCTGCTGAAGCGGCAGGGCGCGAAGCTGATCGCGCTCACCGGCAACCCGAACTCCGCCCTCGCTCGCGAGGCCGACGTTCACCTGTACGCCGGTGCCGAGAAGGAAGCCTGCCCGCTCAACCTCGCGCCGACCGCCAGCACCACGGCGGCGCTCGCGCTGGGCGATGCCCTGGCGGTGGCGCTGATGCGGGCGAAGGGATTCACGCGCGACGAGTTCGCCGCGTCCCACCCCGGCGGGTCGCTGGGTCGCAAGCTCCTCACGCACGTCCGCGACGTGATGCGGGCCGGCAAGGAAGCGCCGGGTATCGGGCACAACGCAACGGCCATGGAGGGCATGCTCGAGATGTCGCGCGGCAGGATGGGCATGACCGCGGTCCTCGACGACGCGGGCCGCGTGACCGGCATCTTCACCGACGGCGACCTGCGCCGCAGCCTGGAGAAGGGCGTGGATCTGCGCACGGCGAGGATCGCGGATATCATGACGCGCGGCCCGCGCACCATCGGGCCGGACAAGCTCGCCGCCGAGGCGGTCGAGATCATGGAGCGCTTCAAGGTGAACCAGCTGCTGGTCGTCGATCCGGACCGGAAGCTGCTCGGCGCGCTGAACATGCACGACCTGTTCCGCGCGAAGGTCATTTGAACCAGTTACAAGATACAGGCATCAGGCAGGTTTGACTTGAAACTTGTGACTTGAAACTTGAAACCATCGCATGCAAGACATCTATAACCGCGCGCGAAACATCCGGCTGGCGGCGTTCGACGTGGACGGCGTGCTGACCGATGCCGCGCTGTATTACGCGGACTCGGGAGAGGAGCAGAAGCGCTTCAGCGTCCACGACGGCCACGGTATGAGAATGCTGCAGGACGACGGGCTGGCGCTCGCCATCATCACCAGCCGGCGCTCGGGCTGCGTCGAGGCGCGGGCGCGCAATCTGGGCATCGAGTTCCTGTACCAGGGCGTCGCGGACAAGCTCGCGGCGTTCCGGGAACTGCTCGGCCGCTGCGGCGTCGAAGAAACGGCGTGTGCTTATGTCGGGGACGACCTGGTGGACCTGCCGGTCATGAAACGCTGCGGGCTGGCGGTATCGGTCCCGGGCGCCCCGGCGTCCGTGCGCCGCGAAGCCCACTACGTCACCCGGGCGCGCGGCGGCGAAGGCGCGGTGCGCGAATTGAGCGAAATCATACTTTACGCCCGGAGCGCGTCATGATCGGCGACCGGCTGACCAAGGCGGCGCCCCTGTTGCTGGCCGGCATGCTGGCCGCGCTCACGCTCTGGCTGGATCAGATCACGCAGCCGGTGGAGCCTGACGCCGGGGGCAGCCGCGACGATCCCGATTACATCGTGGACAGCCTCACGGCGGTGACCCTGAGCCCGGCGGGAACGGCGAGCTACACGCTATCGGCGGCGAAGATGGTGCATTATCCCGAGGGCGACACTACGCTGCTGACCGCGCCGAAGTTCGTCAGCTACGGCACGGCGCAGGCGCCGGTGACGGTAACATCGAAGGAAGCCGTCGTGTCGGCGAACGGGCAACACGTGTACTTCCAGGACAACGTGCGCGTGACGCGCGCTGCCCACGGCGCGAACAGCGAGCTGGTCGTGCGCACGGCGTTCCTGCACGTGATGCCCGACGAGAAGCTGGCGAAGACCGACCGGACGGTCACCATCACTGACGCCTCGACCACGGTCACGGCCGAGGGCTTCGAGCTTGACAACGAAACCCGCGTCATCAAGCTGCTTTCCAACGTGCGGGGAACCTATGATCCGAACCGATCGCCCGGCAATCGGACCCGGCGCTGAACGCGCCGGCCGCCGGCGCGCCATGGCCGGCCGCGCGCTCGCCCTGTGCGTGGCGGCCGCGCTCGCCATGCCGGCGTGGGCCGAAAAGGCCGATCGCACCAAGCCGATCAACCTGGAAGCCGATCGCGTCACCATCGATGACGCCAGGCAGATCGCGATCTTCGAGGGCAACGTCGTGCTCACCCAGGGTACTCTGCAGATCCGCGGCGACCGCATGGAAGTGCACCAGGACAAGGAGGGCTTCAAGCAGGGCACGACGTGGGGAAACCTGGCCTCCTTCCGCGAAAAGCGCGAAGGCCACGACGAGTACATCGAGGGCTGGGCCGAGCGCATCCAGTACGACAGCCGCATCGAGACCCTGCAGATGTTCAACCGCGCCCAGCTGAAGCGTGGCCCGGACGAAGTGCGCGGGAACTACATTTCCTACGACGCCAGGACCGAGTTCTTCCAGGTCACCGGCGGCGCCAAAACCGCCGCGCCCGGCAGCCCCGGGGGCCGCGTGCGCGCGGTGATACAGCCCCGGTCGGGCGACGCTCCGCCGGCCGCGCCCCCCGTTCCCCCCAAACCCGCCGAAGCCGCCCCCCGCCCGCGTGAAGAAACCGGCACCCGTCTCAAGTAGAGTCGCCGACGATGCCGGCCAGGCCGCGCCCGCCGGCGCAACGGCGCGGCATTACGAGCTGCGCGCGCAGGGACTCAAGAAGCGCTACCGTTCGCGCGTCGTGGTGAAGGACGTCTCGCTCGAAGTCCGCAGCAGCGAGGTGATCGGCCTCCTGGGACCCAACGGCGCGGGCAAAACCACCTGCTTCTACATGATGGTGGGGCTGGTGCCGATGGACGGCGGCGAACTCTACCTCGACAGCACGCGCCTCACCCACATGCCGATGCACAGCCGCGCCCGCCTCGGCCTGTCCTACCTGCCGCAGGAAGCCTCCATCTTCCGGCGCCTCACGGTGGCCGAGAACGTGCGGGCGATACTGGAGCTCTACAACGACGACCCCGAGGTAATCGGCAACAAGCTGGACAGCCTGCTGCTCGACCTTCACATCGGCCACCTGCACGCCAGCCCGGCAATCAGCCTCTCCGGCGGCGAGCGGCGGCGCGTGGAAATCGCGCGCGCGCTCGCGACCGAGCCGCGCTTCATCCTGCTCGACGAGCCGTTCGCGGGAGTGGACCCGATCGCCGTGCTCGATATCCAGAAAATCATCGGCTTTCTCAAGGAGCGCGGCATCGGCGTGCTGATCACCGACCACAATGTGAGAGAGACTCTCGGTATCTGCGATCGCGCCTACATCATCAACGACGGGGGCGTGCTGGCGTACGGCAAGCCCGAGGAAATCGTTTATAATGAAAGTGTAAGAAAGGTGTACCTCGGCGAGCATTTCCGGCTCTAGTCAGCCTTCACCCGCTCCCATCCCCCACCGGCATGAAGCATTCGCTACAGCTCCGGCTGTCCCAGCACCTCACGCTCACCCCGCAACTGCAGCAATCGATCCGGTTGCTGCAGCTGTCCACGCTGGAACTGAACCAGGAACTCGAACGCATCCTGCAGGACAACCCGCTGCTCGAGCGCGACGACGAGGCCCGGGAGTACCCGGTCACCGCGGGGGAGGCCCCGCCGCCGGCAACCGATGCCTCACCATCCGCGGAAGCTGCGGAGGCCTCGCCGGCCGACTCCGCGCCGGCCGAAAACGAGAACAACGATTACAGCGCGATGGACGACGCGCCCGCTTCCGCGTACCGCGACACCGATGAGGACGGCGAATACCAGCAGGTCGCGGAGGACGCCCCCACGCTGCGCGCGCACCTGCTGACGCAGCTGTCGCTCACCAATCTGCCCGAGCGCGACAGCAGGCTGGTCGGCCTGCTGATCGACTCGCTCGACGACGACGGCTACCTGCCCCAGAGCCTGGAAGAGCTGACGGCGACCCTGCCGCCCGAGCTCGAAATCGAGCTGGACGAGTTGCAGATCGCCCTCAGGCACCTGCAGAACCTCGAGCCCGCCGGGGTCGGCGCGCGGAGCCTCTCCGAGTGCCTGACGCTGCAGCTCGCCGCGCTGCCCAGGGGCACCCCGCACCTCGCGGAAGCGCTGGAGACGACGAAGAACCACCTGGAGGCGCTGGCGGCGCGCGACTTCTCGCGGCTGAAGAAGCTGCTGCGCTGCGAAGACGCGACGCTGCGCGAAGTGCAGAAGCTGATCACCTGCCTGAACCCCAAGCCGGGGCGCAGCTTTTCCTCCGAGGAAACGCGCTACGTCGTGCCCGACGTCATCGTGAAGAAGGTCAAGGGGGTATGGATCGCGGCGCTCAACCCGGACGCGATGCCCAGGCTGAGGATCAACCGCCTTTATGCGGAAATCCTGCAGCGCAACCGCAATGCCTCCTCGCAGCAGCTCACCAGCCAGCTGCAGGAAGCCAAGTGGCTGATCAAGAACGTGCAGCAGCGCTTCGACACGATACTGCGCGTGTCGCAGGCCATCGTCGACCGCCAGCGGCATTTCTTCGAGCACGGCGAGGTCGCGATGCGCCCGCTGGTGCTGCGCGAGATCGCGGACACGCTCGATCTCCACGAATCCACCGTGTCGCGCGTCACCACGCAGAAGTTCATGCACACCCCGCGCGGCATATTCGAGCTCAAGTATTTCTTCGGCAGCCACGTCACCACCGAGGCCGGCGGCTCCGCCTCCAGCACCGCGATCCGGGCCCTGATCAAGCAGCTGGTGTCGGCGGAAAACGGGCGCAAGCCTTTGTCCGACGGGCAGATTTCCGAAATCCTCTCCCAGCAGGGCATCATGGTCGCCCGGCGCACCGTCGCCAAGTACCGCGAATCCATGCAGATCCTGCCGGTCAATCTGAGAAAATCCCTTTAACATCCGGGAGACGCGCATGAACCTGCACCTGAACGGCCATCACATCGAGATCACGCCCGCCCTGCGCGACTACGTGTCGAGCAAGCTCGCCCGTATCACGCACCACTTCGACCACGTGATCGACGTCAACGTTATCCTCACGGTCGAGAAGCTGCGGCAGAAGGTCGAGGCCAGCGTCCACGTGCGCGGCAAGGAAATCTTCTGCGAAAGCGCGGCGGACGACATGTACGCCGCCATCGACGGCCTGGTGGACAAGCTCGACCGCGCCGTGCTGAAGCACAAGGGAAAATCCCTCGCGCACCGTCACGACGACGACGCATTGAAGCGACTGTCCGGCGAATGACGCCGGTGTCGCGCGTGTACCGCCACTTCAGGACCGGAACATGAACCTGATCTCCAAGCTGCTGCCGCCATCCAACGTGATCGTCGACCTCGACGTGAGCAGCAAGAAGCGCGTGTTCGAGCAGGTCGGCCTGCTGTTCGAGAACAGCCACCAGATCGCGCGGGCCCAGGTGTTCGACAGCCTGTTCGCGCGCGAGAAACTCGGCTCCACCGGGCTCGGCCAGGGCGTAGCGATCCCGCACGGGCGGATCAAGGGGCTGAAAGAGGCGCTCGGCGCGCTGGTGCGCTTGCAGACGGCCATCCCCTTCGACGCGCCGGACGGCCAGCCGGTCGCCCTGGTTTTCGTGCTGCTGGTGCCCGACCGCGCCACCGACATGCACCTGCAGATCCTCTCCGAGCTGGCGCAGATGTTCAGCGACAAGACGTTCCGCGAAAAGCTGCTGGCGGCGCCCGGCGCGCCCGAATTGCACGAGCTGATCAAACAATGGCAACCCCATGCCGCAGGTCAGCATAGCCCGGCTGTTTGAGGACAACCGGGAGAAGCTCCGGCTGGACTGGCTCGCCGGGCGCGGCGGCGGCGCCAAGGCGCTGAACAGCGAGTTCACCAAGGATTCCTCCCAGGGGCTGATCGGCCACCTCAACGTCATCCACCCCAACCTGATCCAGGTGCTGGGCGCCTCCGAAGCCACCTACCTGAACGGGCTGGACGACGCGGGCCGCCGTTCGGTGCTCGCCCAGGCGGCGGCCCGGGCTCCCGCCTGTTTCATCGTGGCCGGCGTCGAGCAGATGCCGCAACCGCTCGCCGAGATCGCCGAATCCTCGGACACGCCCCTGCTCCGTTCCCCCGTGGCCAGCGTCGAGCTGATGTGGATGCTGCGCCCCTATCTCGCGCGCGCGCTGGCGGAGAGCACCACCGCCCACGGCGTGCTCCTCGACGTGCTCGGCATGGGCGTGCTCATCACCGGCGACTCGGGCGTGGGCAAGAGCGAGCTGGCGCTGGAACTGATCAGCCGCGGCAGCGGCCTCATCGCCGACGACGTGGTCGAACTCTACCGCATCGGGCCCGAGACGGTGGAAGGGCGCTGTCCCGCGCTGCTCAAGGACTTCCTCGAGGTCCGGGGCCTCGGCGTGCTCAACATCCGCACCATCTTCGGCGAGGCGGCGCTGCGCCCGCGCAAGAACGTGAAGCTCATCGTGCACCTTGGCAAGCCGGCGGAGCGGATGGAACGGCTGCCGCTCAACGCGGGCTCCGAGAACATCATGGACGTGGACATCCGCAAGGTGACGATACCGGTGGCCGCCGGCCGCAACCTCGCGGTGCTCACCGAGGCGGCTGTGCGCAACTACGTCCTCCAGCTGCGCGGCTTCGACAGCACGCAGGAATTCATCGGCCGGCAGGCCGAGCAAATGCAAAAGCGCGAGCCCTGAGAAAGCAGACATCATGCAGCTGACCCTCATCACCGGCCTCTCGGGCTCGGGCAAGAGCGTGGCGCTCAACGTGCTCGAGGACAGCGGCTACTATTACGTGGACAACCTGCCGCTGAAGCTGCTGCGGCAGACGGTGGAGCTGCTGACCGCGGACCAGCAGGAACGGGTGGCCCTCAGCATCGACATGCGTTCGGCCGACGAGCTCGCCAGCCTGCCCGCCCAGCTCGCGGATTTCCGCCGCCTCGGACACGACGTGCGGGTGCTGTTCCTCGAAGCCAAGACCGACACGCTCATCAAGCGTTTTTCCGAGACGCGGCGGCGCCACCCGCTGGCGGACGGCAAGCGGACCCTGACCGAATGCATCGAGCACGAGCGCGGCTTGCTGGCCGTCATCACCGACATCTCCCATCGCATGGACACCAGCGACATCGGCCCCAACGCCCTGCGCGGCTGGGTCAAGGACGTCGTCGGCCTGCCGCACGCGGGCCTCACGCTGCTGTTCGAATCCTTCGGCTTCAAGCACGGCGTGCCGCTCAACGCCGACCTCGTGTTCGACGTGCGCTGCCTGCCCAACCCCAACTACGACCCGCGGCTGCAGCCCCTCACCGGCCGCCACCCGGCCGTGGCCGAGTTTCTCGGCGCCGACCCGGCGGCGAAGAAGATGCTCGAGGACATCCGGCGCTTCGTCGCCGACTGGCTGCCCGCCTTCGACAAGGACAATCGCAGCTATCTCACCGTGGCGATCGGCTGCACCGGCGGGCAGCACCGCTCGGTCTACCTGGTCGAGATGCTGGTGCGCGCATTCCGCGGGCGGGGACAGGTGCTGCTCAGGCACCGCGAGTTGAAGGCGTAACCCCCTCCCAACCCTCCCCCTTGCCAAGGGGGAGGGATAGAGTGGGGTTCGTAAAACGTAAATCGGCCGCATCCGGTCTTTCGAGATACGTTTCACGATTAACGATTTGCGATTCACGATAGGCGATTCACGACAGGAACCGCATGCAGGCCGACACCGTCCAGGAAATCCATATTTTCCCTCTGGGAACCGTCCTCTTCCCCGGCGGCCTGCTGCCGCTCAAGGTGTTCGAGCAGCGCTACATCGAGATGACCAAGGCCTGCCTGCGCGACAACCGCCCGTTCGGCGTGTGCCTGATCCGCGAAGGGCGCGAGGTCGGCACCGCAGCCGTGCCGGAACCCGTCGGCTGCCTCGCCGCCATCGAGCAATGGGACATGCCCCAGCTCGGGGTATTCCAGCTGGTCGCGCGCGGCGGCGATCGTTTCCGCATCCGCGAAATGCGCGTGGCCCCCAACAACCTGATCTCGGCCACGATCGAGACCCTCCCGCCCGATACGGGCACGGATACGGACGACCCCCTGTGCCGCCAGGTGCTCGCCGCCATCGTCGACAAGGTCGGGGCCGAGCGTTTCCCGGCCCCGCTGCGCCTCGACGATGCCGCGTGGCTCGGCTACCGCCTCGCCGAGGTGCTGCCGATCGAGGCGCGCGAAAAGCAGGCGCTGCTGGAGCTCACCGACGCCGGCCGGCGGCTCGAGCGGGTGCGCGCCCTGCTCGTGAAGCAGGGAATTTCCGGCGCGCCGTAGGCCGGAAATTCCCATATCGACCGCCATGTCGCTTCCGCTTTCCCTTATTACGGCGTTGCTGCAGGTGATGTTCCTGGCCATGCCGGCGCCGTCCGTGGCAGCAACGCCGTCGTTCAATCCCAGCCCGCACGCGATCGACATTCCCCCGTGGTTCCGGGAAACCTTCCTCGATTTCCGCGAGGACGTGCGCGAGGCGGCGAAGGACGGCAAGCGCCTGATGGTCTATTTCGGGCAGGACGGCTGTCCCTACTGCCGCGAGCTGATGCAAGTCAGCTTCCGCCAGAAGGACATCGCCGACAAGGTCCGGCGCCATTTCCACGCCGTCGCCATCAACGTCTGGGGCGACCGCGAGACCATCTGGACCGACGGCAAGCCGCTGGCCGAGAAGGCGCTCGCGGCCCGGCTCAAGGTGCAGTTCACGCCGACGCTGCTGTTCTTCGACGAGAAAGGCGCCGTTGTGTTGCGCCTGAACGGGTTCTATCCCGCGTACCAGTTGCACGCCGCCCTCGACTACGTGGCCGGACGGCACGAAAGCAAGTCCGCTTTTTCCGATTACCTCGCGCGGCACGCGCGCGCGCCGGCGAGCGGCAAGCTGCACGACCAGCCCTTCTTTCTGAAAGCGCCGCTCGACCTCGACCGCTCGCGCAAGCCCGCCGCACGGCCGCTCGCCGTGCTGTTCGAGCAGAAGCAGTGCTCCGCCTGCGACGAGCTGCACCAGCAGGGCTTCAGCGCCCCCGCCGTGCGCGCGCTCATCGGCAAGTTCGACATGGCGCGGGTCGAGCTGTTCGGGAAGGAGCGGCTGGTCACGCCGCGGGGCAAGCCGCTCACGGCAGAGCAATGGGGGCGCGAGCTGAAGGTCGCCTACACCCCGACCCTCGTGTTCTTCGATGCCGGCGGCCGGGAAATTTTCCGCGTGGAAGCCTACCTGCGGCCGTTCCACCTCGAATCCAGCCTCGACTACGTCGCGAGCGGCGCCTACCTCAAGGAACCGAGCTTCCAGCGCTACCTGCAGGCGCGCGCGGAGCGCATCCGCGCCGCCGGCGGCCGCGTCGAGCTATGGTGAAAACCTGAATTAGGCGCCAAGGCGCCAAGAAAATCCATGCACAAGTAGATACAACAACAACGTCTATCGAGCACACCCTGGAACGATTCGCCGACCTGCTTCGACTGAGGCTTGAAAAGGGTGTCTTCACCACGAAAGATTCTGTCAGGTATACCTTCTCGCTGCCTTACTGGATAAGGGCAAGCTTCATCCACACGAAGTGATCTGCCTTTTGGACTGATTCAGGTTCTCTTGGCGCCTTGGCGTCTTGGCGGCTATTTCCAGCCTTAAAGCGCAGCGAGTATGCGCCGCACCGGCGCCGGGATCGCCGCGCCGCGCGCCTCCTCGAATGGCAGCCATACCAGGCCGGGCTCGGACGCGCCGGGCACCAACGCCGACACCTTCACGCGCAGCGGGTGGATGTCCAGGCTGAAATGCGTGAAGCCGTGCGCGATGGTCTCCAGCGCCTCGATCTCGGTCACGTGCGCGCCGAAGCGTTTGAGACAGGCCGCCTCGATGTCGGACCTGAGGGGCGCTTCCGGCAGGCACCACATGCCGCCCCAGATGCCGGCCGGGGGACGCTTCTCCAGCAACACCTCGCCGGCACGGGTCAGCACCAGCATGGCCGTGCGCTTGTGCGGGCGCTTTTTGCGCGGACGCGCACCCGGCAGTTTCGCGACCCAGCCGCGGCGCAGCGCGACGCAGTCGCCGTGCACCGGGCACTCGGCGCAGCGCGGTCTCGCGCGCGTGCAGACCGTCGCGCCCAGATCCATCAGCCCCTGGGTATAGGCCTCGATTCCGCGCCGGGGCAGCAACCGCTCCGCCTCGCGCCACAATGCGTCCGCGACCTTCTTCTCCCCGGGGTAGCCCCGGATGCCCCGGAAACGCGCCAGCACGCGCTTGACGTTGCCGTCGAGGATGGCGTGGCGCGCGCCGTACGCGAACACGCAGATCGCCGCGGCGGTGGACCGGCCGATGCCCGGCAGCGCCGCCACTGCCTCGAGCTTCCCCGGGAAACGCCCGCCGTGCGCCGACACGATCTCCTGCGCCGCACCGTACAGATTGCGCGCGCGGGAGTAGTAGCCGAGGCCGCTCCACAGCCTCAGCACCTCGTCGAGCGGCGCCGCGGCCAGCGCAGCAATGTCCGGGAAGCGCGCGAGAAAGCGGTTGTAATACGGGATGACGGTCGCGACCTGGGTCTGCTGCAGCATGATCTCCGACAGCCAGATGGCATACGGGTCGTGCGTGCCCTGCCACGGCAGGTCGTGGCGGCCGTGCTTCTTCTGCCAGGCAGTGAGCCTCGCCGCGAAACCCGCGCTCATGTCAAAACCTCCATTAGCCGCCAAGACGCCAAGACGCCAAGAAATACAGAATGAATGTCCCGGATCAGCCGCGCGCTTTCTCGCCGGCTGCAGCCGGAGGCTGTGTGCCGTTCAAAGCTGATATCGGGCGATGTCGAGCGCGCCATGAAAAACACCGAGGATGTCCACGTTTCCATCATCCTTGACGAGATAAGCAATCCGATAGTGGCCGTAGAGCAGGATGCGCACGTGACGCGAGGATGCCGGATAACGATGACCCATCTCGGGAAAGGAAACGAGGTCCTGGGCTCGCTTGTAAATGCCCTGGACCGTGCGAATCGCAGCCTGTGGATTATCCGCCGCGACGAACTCGAAGATGTCTTCGAGCCAACGTTGAGCTTCAGCAGTCCACGTTATCTCTGCCATGAACGGATGCGCCGCGCCATCTCTTCATTCGAGATAACCCGCTTTGCGTCCGAATCGGTGAGACCGCGTTCGACCATGACATGAAAAGCAAGCTCGCGCACGATCTCTTCGCGCGAACTGTCGTCCGGCTGCCCCTGTATGAGACGGGTGAGCTCTTCCTTTACCGTGGACATGACCAATACCTCCGCGACGCCTCAATTCTGCCACAGCCGTTCGGCTTCGGCGAATGGCACATAACTACAATCAGTTGACAGGAATTAGGTGACAGATATTGCTTGACGCTATTTTGTACTGATTTTCCTTGGCGTCTTGGCGCCTTGGCGGCTAATTGAGGTTTTGACATGATTTCCTGGCGTCTTGGCGGCTAATTCAGGGTTTTACCGCCCGAGGATGCCCCGCAGCGCATCGCGCGTGCTGCCGCCGGATTTCGCGCCGTCCTTGCCGGGCTCGCTCTTCGCGCCACCGCCCAGATGCCTCTCCAGCGCTTCCTTGACGGCCTGCTTCGCGGCGTCCTTCGCCATCGAGCTGAAATCGATCTTGTAGGACGGCGCCGCGAGCGGCCCGGTGACACGCACCGGCACGGTGATGCCCTTCAGGTCATCGGCGTCGCGCCCGCCCTGCCCCTTGCTGGTCTCGACGATGGAAGCCTTCACCAGGTAGTTGATCGTGTCGGCTCCGATGTTGATCTCGCCCTCGCCACCCACCCGCAGGAGCGGCGATTTGAGCGAGAGATCGTTGTTGCGCGCGATGCCGTCCTTGATGTTGAACGTCGCGGTCAGCTCGGAGAAATCGGTCTTCTGGTTCCTGTCGTCCGCCTGCGTGTGCTCGCCCCGCAGCGCGCCGAGCTTCGCCCTGGCGTTGCGGATCGAGCCGGCGACGTCGATGCCCTTCACCGCGCCGTCGGCCAGCTTCACGGCGGCGCTGCCGTCCAGCGCGCGCTTCAGCGCGGAGACCGTGTCGCCGCGCGTGGTCACGTTGAGCGTCACGTCGCCCGTGCCGGAGAGTTTGTCGTTGCCGGCGAGGTCCTTGAGCAACGCCTCCACGTTCACGCCGCTCATGCTGTTCTTCAACACGAAGACCGGGACGGCGGGCGCCGCGTTGACGGCGACCGCGCCGGCGAGCCTGCCCCGGTAGAAATCCGCGCTCAACGGGTCGATGTCGACGCGGCCGCCGCTCGCCTTGAGGTTCATTCGCACGTTCGACGCTCTCACGTTACTGGCCTTGAGCGAGCCGATCTTCAGCATGCCGGCCGCGCGCAGGTCGCGCAGGCCGGCGAGATCGAACGGCTGTTCTTTCCGCGGCGCCTTGCCGGCGCCGGCCGGTTTCCCGCCCGCCGCCTGCTGCGGCACGTAGCGGTCGACGTCCAGCTGGTCCATCTCCACGTCGAAGCCGATGGCGGGCGACGCGAAACCGGTGATGCCGAGCTGCGCCTTGACGCTGCTGTCGGCAATCTTGCCCGCGAGAACCGCCCGGGCGGTCTGCCTGGCGTTATCCACGTCCGCGCTGCCGGTCAACCGGACCGCGAGATTGGCGAGGCCCGCCGCCGTGCCCTTCGCCTCGAAAACGAGATCGCTCAGCATCAGCGACTGCTTCTCCGGCACCAGCGTGAGCCGCGCTTTCAGCGTCACGGGCAGATCGACCCGGGGCCGGTCGCCCTGCGCGTGCATCGAAAACTCGAAGTCGGTGGGAACGCCCGGCGCGATCCTGCCGGTCTTGAGGTTCACCTTCGAAGCCGAGTACTTCGACCCCGTCGCCTGGTCGGCGTAGGTCAGCGCGGCATCCACGATTTCCACGCCCGCGATATCCACGCTGAAATCCGGCGCGTCGTCCTTGCCCGCGGGCTTGCGCTTCGCGTCCGGCGCGCCGGCCAGGTCGTACACGTTCAGCTTGCCGTCCTTCGCTTTCACGAGGCTGGCGCGCAGCCCCTTGACCCGCACGGTGTCCACGATCGCCTGCCTCGAGAGCAGCGGCATCAGCTTCAGCGCGACGCGCACTTCCTCGACCGCGGCGAATTCCCGCTCGCTCGCGCGTTCCGACAGCGAGGCCTTGCCGATGCGGGCCCCGATGCTCGGCCAGAACGACAGCCCGATGTCGCCGTCGAGCCGCAGCGTGCGGCCGGTGTGTTCCTTCACTGCCTGCACGATTCTGTCCTTGTACTGGTTGGGGTCGAAGGTCGCCGCGATGTAGCCGATCAACCCGCCGGCCAGGATGACGAGCGCGCCCAATGCGAGTACGGCGTACTTGAAGATCTTCATGGCTCGACCCTTGTTATTACCCGTTCAGTTTAGCAAGTAAGAACGCGCCGGAACGGTCCGGTTCCCGCAAGCGCGGGCGCCGGGCCACACCAGGTGCCAATCATGTAGTGTCGCCGAAACAAGACACTCGATACTCCAACGGCACCGGGCCCGCGCGCGCAACAGGGTTTCACGGTTCGATACCGTTCGCCCGCGCAAGAAAAAAGCCCCGCGAGGGGGCTTTTCATTTGTCCTGGAGCGGGTGAACGGAATGTGGCCGTCTCGCATCGCATCTGCGATCCAGCCATCCCTCCGAGCCACGTTAAGTGGCTCCTCGGGACCGCCGCTCACCTCAAGGTGATCGGCGTCCAATCAACAGTCCCCCGGACTGTTGATTGTCGAACCGGTTCGATTCGAGTTCACTCTCCAAAATCAAAGGCCCCTCATGGGGCCTTTGATTTTGGAGCGGGTGAACGGAATCGAACCGTCGTATGCAGCTTGGGAAGCTGCCGTTCTACCATTGAACTACACCCGCATCCGGCGCGATTTTAGCAGGACCACAAGCCGGTTGGGTAACGCCGTGTCCTCGCGCCGGATCGGGCAACGGAACAAACGCGCCGGATTACCGAGCCGTTGAACCGATGGGGCCGTTATTGACCGGAATACGGGCCAATCAGTCTCGTAACGCAACTTCGGAATCGGGATGTTGCCAAACGGCCCGCGACTTGCAAGAATCTCCGTATTCCGGTCCCCGCATGATCTCGGTCACCATCAACGGCGAACGCCGTCAGTTCGAGGCGCCGATCAACTGCGCCGAGCTGATCGCGCGGCTCGAACTGGCGGGCAAGCGCGTCGCCCTCGAGCGCAACGGCGAGATCGTGCCGCGCGGCCGCCATACCGAGCAGCGGCTGGCCGACGGCGACCGCCTCGAGATCGTGGTCGCCGTAGGCGGCGGCTGATACCCACGTTACAAGCATTTGCCACAGAGAGCACAGAGAGCACAGAGGGGCTAGAATCAAGTTCGTTTTTCGAATTCGGATTATCTCTGTGAACTCTGTGTTCTCTGTGGCTGATTGGTTTTTGAATTCGACAGCAGGAAACTATTCCGGGAAAAGGCATGAAACCGAATGAAAACCTCGACCCGCTGGTGATCGGCGGAAAGTCGTACGACTCCCGCCTGCTGATCGGCACCGGCAAGTACAAGGACTTCGCCGAGACGAAGGCCGCGGTGGACGCGAGCGGCGCCGGGATCGTCACGGTGGCGATCCGCCGCACCAACATCGGCCAGAACAAAGGCGAGCCGAGCCTGCTCGATTTCCTGCCGCCGTCGAAATACACGCTGCTGCCCAACACCGCCGGCTGCTACACGGCCGACGACGCCGTGCGCACTTTGCGGCTGGCGCGCGAGCTGCTGGACGGGCACGACCTGGTCAAGCTGGAAGTGCTGGGCGACCCGAAGACGCTCTATCCCAACATGGTGGACACCCTCGCCGCGGCCAGGACGCTGGTCAAGGACGGCTTCAAGGTCATGGTCTACACCTCGGACGACCCGATCATCGCCAAGCAGTTGGAGGAAATCGGCTGCGTGGCGGTGATGCCGCTCGCCTCCCTGATCGGATCGGGCATGGGTATCCTCAACCCGTGGAACCTGCAGATCATCATCGAGAACGCCAGGGCGCCGGTGATCGTGGACGCGGGCGTCGGCACCGCATCCGACGCCGCGATCGCGATGGAGCTCGGCTGCGACGGCGTGCTCATGAACACCGCGGTCGCCGCGGCGAAGAACCCGGTGCTGATGGCCACCGCCATGAAGAAGGCGGTCGAGGCGGGCCGCGCCGCCTTCCTCGCGGGCCGCATGCCGAAGAAGCTCTACTCGGGCTCGCCCAGCTCGCCCACCAGCGGCCTGATTACTCCCGGCGGCTCGAAGTAAGCCGCGACCCGTGACCCGCGACTCGTGACGGAGCCGCGCTCTCGCCCGATCCGCAGCTATGTGCTGCGCCAGGGGCGTCTCACCACCGCGCAACAGCGCGCCCGCGACGAACTGTTGCCGCGCTATGGCATCCCCTGGTCGCCGGAACCGCTCGACCTCGATCGCGCGTTCGGCCGCGCGGCGCCGAAAATCCTGGAAATCGGCTTTGGCATGGGCGAGACCACCGCCCGCATCGCCGCCGACAACCCCGGGAACGACTACCTCGGCATCGAAGTCCACACGCCGGGCGTCGGCAGCCTGTTGAAACGGGTCGCGGAACTCGGCCTCGTCAACGTGCGCGTCATACAGCACGACGCCGTGGAAGTCCTCGAGCGCATGATCCCGCCGGCGAGCCTCGACGGCGTGCACGTTTTTTTCCCCGACCCGTGGCCGAAGAAACGGCACCACAAGCGCCGCCTGATCCAGCCGGCGCTGGTCGCGCTCCTCGCCACGCGCATGAAGCCGGGCGCGTACCTGCATGTCGCGACCGACTGGGAGGATTACGCGCAGTCGATCCTGGAGGTGCTGTCGGGCGAGTCCCTGCTGGCGAACACCGCGGACGGCTACGCGCCGCGGCCCGCGCACCGCCCGATGACGAAATTCGAGAACCGGGGCCTGAAGCTGGGGCACTCGGTATGGGACGTCCTCTTCCGCCGCCGCTGATTCCGCGCGGTGACGCCCCGGCTTGCGGCCATCCCGGGAGCCACGGGCGTCCCGGAAGCAACAGGCACTTGCCACCCGCCGGCGCCGGCGCGCACCATTGCCCAGGCGTTTGAGAGGAGGCGCCAACCCTTGGGCTCGCCACGGACTCACGAACACCGCAGGGCGGCCGCCCGCGCCGGGCTACGCTACGTCACGGACGGCGTCGCGGGAATCAGCCGGAGACGCGCCGGCAAGGGCTGGGTCTACCATGCCCCGAACGGCGCGCGCATAAGCAACCCCGCCACGCGCAAGCGCCTGGACGCGCTCGCCATACCGCCGGCATGGACCGACGTATGGATTTGCCCCGATCCCGACGGCCACATACAGGCGACGGCACGCGACGCGCGCGGCCGCAAGCAGTATCGCTACCATCCCTCGTACCGCGAGGCGCGTGACCGGTCCAAGTTCCGCCGCATGCTCGAATTCAGCGAGGCCCTCCCGCTGCTGCGGGAACGGGTGGAGCGCGACCTGCGCGGACGCGACCTGACCCGGCGCCAGCTCCTCGCCACCGTGGTGCGCCTGCTCGACCGGACGCTCATACGCGTGGGCAACGACGAATACGCGCGCGAGAACCGCTCCTTCGGCCTGACCACGCTGCGCAGGCGGCATGTGCGCGTCAAGGGAACGATGCTGCAGTTCAGCTTCCGCGGCAAGAGCGGCGTCGAGCACTCCGTGACCATCGCGGATCCGCGCATCGCCCACATCATCCAGCGTTGCCGGGACCTGCCGGGGCAGGAAATGTTCCAGTACCTGGACCCGTTCGGCAAGCGCCAGGACGTCACGTCGGACGACGTCAATGCCTACCTCCGGGAAATCACGGACCGCGACGTCACCGCCAAGGATTTCCGGACCTGGGGCGGCACCATGCTGGCCGCCGTGGAACTGCGGGCCATGGGCACCGCGTCGAGCCGCCGCGAAGCGGATCGCAACATCATCCGCGCGATCGACAAGGTCTCCGAACGGCTGGGCAACACGCGCGCGGTATGCCGGAAGTACTACGTGCACCCCGCGCTGCTGCACGCCTATCACCTGGGACTGACCGCTCCGCTCCCCCCGCCCGTCCGCGTGCGGCGTGCCCGCGGTGCGCGACCCGCCGCCGCCCTGCGCCGCGATGAAGTCGCGGTGCTTCAATTCCTGCAGGAAAAAATCCCCGATTTCCGGGCGGGCCGAAAGCGCTAGGCGGGCGGCCACGCGCCGCGGACCGGGCAACGGCATTTATCGGCGTCCATCGGCGGTTGCGCCGGTGCTGGACGCGAGAAATAACTGCAGGAGATCATTCAGAAAGCGCCGCCCCAGAGGGGTCGGCCCGACACGTTGGTGGTCGCGCTCGAGCAGGCCGCGGCGCTCGGCATCCTCGAGGCCGCGCAGCACGGCCGTCAGCGGCACCCCGGCGCGCTCCTCGAACAGCCGGGCCGGGAAACCCCCGTTCAGGCGCAGCGCGTTCATCATGAACTCGAAGCCGACCTCGCCGGCGCCGACCTCGCGCTCCTCCTGCACCGGCGCTCCGCGCTCCGCGGCCTCCATGTAACGTTCGGGATGCTTCACCCGCGCCTGGCGCACGATGCGCTCCGGGAAACTGATCTTGCCGTGGGCGCCCGCGCCGATGCCCAGGTAATCCCCGAACGTCCAGTAGTTCAGGTTATGCGCGCAGCGGGCGCTGCGCGCCGTGAGGGGTGAGGAGTTAGGGGTGAAGAGCCGCTCACCGCTCGCGGGAACACTTTCCACCTCACGCCTCACTCCTCTCTCCTCACTCCGCCTGGCGAAGGCGGAGGTCTCGTAATGCTCATAGCCCGCTTCGGCCAGCCGGGCCTCGATCGCGTCCTGCATGGCGGCGGTCGCGTCGTCGTCGGGCAGTCGCGGCGGAAAGCGGTGGAAGTACGTGTTCGGCTCGATCGTGAGGTGATAGCACGACAGGTGCGGCGGCGCGAACCCGAGCGCGGTCTCGATATCCGCCAGCGCCTCGTCGACCGTTTGACCGGGCAAACCGTACATCAGGTCCAGATTGAAATTATCGAAATTGCGTTGGGCGATTTCGATCGCGCGGCGCGCTTCGTCGCCGTCATGAATGCGGCCCAGCGACTGGAGGTGGCGCGGGTGAAAGCTCTGGATGCCGAGCGAGATGCGGTTCACGCCCGCCGCGCGGAAGCCGGAAAACTTCTCCGCCTCCACCGTGCCGGGATTGGCCTCCAGCGTGATCTCGGCATCCGGCGCCAGCGCGAGCCGGGCGCGGACCGCCGTCAATATCGCGTCGATGCCGCGCGCGGAGAACAGGCTGGGCGTGCCGCCGCCGAAGAACACGCTGTGCACGCGCCGGCCCCAGACCTGCGGCAGCGCCTGCTCGAGATCGGCGACGAGCGCGGCGACATAGCGGTCCTCCGGAATGCCCGCGCGCGCCTCGTGCGAGTTGAAATCGCAGTACGGGCATTTTCGCGCGCACCACGGAATGTGGATATAAAGAGACAGCGGTGGAAGCGCGCGAAAGCGCGGTGAGGTGTGAGGGGTAAGGGGTGAGGGGGAAACCCCCGGCACCCTGCTTCCGGCATTGGCCTCCTCACTCCTCACGCCTCACTCCTCACGACGCTCTATACTCGGCGTACTCCAGCATTTCCACCAGCCGCTGCATCGCCTGGCCGCGGTGGCTCGCCGCGTTCTTCTCGTCGGGCATAAGTTCCGCCGCAGTGCGGCCCTGAGCGGGCAGCAGGAAATGGGGGTCGTAGCCGAAACCGCCGGTGCCGCGCGGGGTGGCGATGATCTCCCCCTGCCAGCGGCCCTCGGCGATGAGCGGCTCGGGGTCGCGGGCATGGCGCACCAGCACGATCACGCAGTAATAGTGCGCGCGCCGGTCGGCCTTGCCTTCGAGCGCGGCGAGGAGCTGGCGGTTGTTCGCCGCGTCCTGGGCCTCGCGGTCGCCGGGCGGCGCGTCGCTCGCGTAGCGCGCCGAGTGCACGCCCGGCGCGCCGTCCAGCGCGGCGACGCAGACGCCGGAATCGTCGGCGAATGCCGGCAGGCCGCTGGCGCGGCTCGCGTGGCGCGCCTTGGCGAGCGCGTTCTCGACGAAGGTGCCGTGCGGCTCCTCGGCCTCGGCGACGCCGAGCTCGGACTGCGGCACGATCTCCATGCCGAGCGGCGCCAGCATCTGCCGGAACTCGCGCAGCTTGCCGGGGTTGTTACTGGCCAGAACCAAACGTCGCATAAATTAGCCGCAAAGACGCAGAGGCGCAAAGAAAATCGATACAAAATTCAATTCAAATCGAACCGCCAGGATCGCCAAGCACGCCAAGAAAAACAATATTAAAACTGACAGTAAGTTCTCTGCGTCTTTGCGTCTCTGCGGCTAATTCAGGTTTTCAGCGCCGCGCGCTGCGCCGACACCAGTTCGCGGATGCCTTTCTCCGCAAGCCCGAGCATCGCGTCCATCTCCTGGCGCGTGAACGGCTTGCCTTCCGCCGTGCCCTGCACCTCGACCAGCCCGCCGCTGGCGGTCATCACCACGTTCATGTCGGTGTCGCAGGCGGAATCCTCGGCGTAATCGAGGTCGAGCACCGGCGAACCTTCGTGGATGCCGACCGATACGGCCGCGACGAAATCGAGCAGCGGCGTCGCCGCGATCAGCTTGCGCTCGAGCAGCAGGTCGGCCGCGTCGTGCAGCGCGACGAACGCGCCGGTGATGGCGGCGGTGCGGGTGCCGCCGTCGGCCTGGATGACGTCGCAATCAAGGTGGATCGTCCGCTCGCCCAGCCTGCCCAGGTCCGTCACCGAGCGCAGCGCGCGCCCGATCAGGCGCTGGATTTCCTGGGTGCGGCCCGACTGCTTGCCGCGCGCGGCTTCGCGGTCGCCGCGCGTGTTGGTCGCGCGCGGCAACATGCCGTACTCGGCGGTCACCCAGCCCCGCGGCGTGCCTTTCAGGTGCGGCGGCTGCCGTTCGAGCACGCTCGCGGTGCACAGCACCCGCGTGTCGCCGAACTCGACCAGCACCGAGCCCTCGGCATGTCGCGTGTAGCCGCGCGTGATGCGCACCGCGCGCAACTGGTCCGCTTTTCTTCCGCTGGGTCGCATGGGTATGTTATCTTCCCGACTCGATCAAAGCGGGAATGGTACTGCGTTCACGACCGTCCGTCACTCGTCACAATTCTTCATGAGTCCGCAATGATTCACAGCATGACCGGCTACGCCGCGACGACGAGAGAGTTCCCGTTCGGCACGCTGAACATCGAGCTGCGCTCGGTCAACCATCGCTACCTCGATATCCAGTTCCGGCTGCCGGACGACCTGCGCGCCGTCGAGCCCGCGCTGCGCGAGGCGCTGCAGTCGGGCATCGGCCGCGGCAAGGTCGAATGCCGGGTGAGCTATGCCGTCACGCCGGGGACGGGCAAGCCGTTCCGGCTGAACGAGGAGCTGATGCTGCAGCTCGAGGAAGTGGAGCTCAAGGTCCGCACCATGCTCGCCGGCGCGGCGCAGCTCTCGGCGGCCGACGTGCTGCGCTGGCCGGGCGTGCTCGCCACCGAGCCGCTGCCGCTCGAAGAAATGCAGTCCGCCTGCCGGGAAATGATCGTGGTCGCGCTGCGAGAGTTCAACGCCGCGCGCGCGCGCGAAGGCGACAAGCTGAAAGCGCTGCTGCTCGAGCGCGTGGCCGGCGTCGAGCGGCGCGTGGCCGAGGCCGCCCCGCGCATTCCCCAGGCGATCGCCGCGTACCGGGAACGGCTCGCTCTGAAGCTCAGGGAAGCGCTCGGCGGCGCCGAGGACGAGCGGGTCCGGCAGGAAGTGGCGGTCTTCGCCGCGAAAATCGACGTGGACGAGGAACTCTCGCGCCTGACGGCGCACGTGGCGGAACTGAAGCGCATCCTCGCCGCCGGCGGCATGGTCGGCAAGCAGCTCGATTTCCTGATGCAGGAGCTGAACCGCGAGGCGAACACGCTCGCCTCCAAGTCCGTGGACCTCGCCGTCACCCAGGCCGCCCTCGACC
Organism: uncultured Streptomycetaceae bacterium; assembly: GCA_964433375.1. Classification (GTDB taxonomy): domain Bacteria; phylum Pseudomonadota; class Gammaproteobacteria; order Burkholderiales; family SG8-41; genus SG8-41. The sequence goes on along the minus strand of CAYSRR010000002.1, from coordinate 8,962 downwards.
TCAAGCTCCTCATCGAGCAGATGCGGGAACAAATACAAAACATTGAATGATGAATGCGCCTGTATGAACGGTATTTTGTTCATCATCAGCGCCCCTTCCGGCGGCGGCAAGACGAGCCTGGTCAGGACGCTGCTCGAGGCCGAGCCCGACGTCAGGCTATCGGTGTCGTACACCACGCGGCCGGCGCGGCCGGGCGAGGTCGACGGGCGCGACTATCATTTCGTCACGCCGCCCGAGTTCGAGCGCCGGCTGGAAGCCGGCGAGTTCCTGGAGAGCGCGGTGATCTACGGCAACCGCTACGGCACCTCCCAGAAGTGGATCGAGGCAGAGCAGGCGGCCGGGCGCGACGTGCTGCTCGAGATCGACTGGCAGGGGGCGCAACAGGTGCGCAAGCTGATGCGCGCGGTGACCATCTTCATCCTGCCGCCGTCGCTGGACGTGCTGGAAGCCCGGCTGAAGGGGCGCGCGCAGGACAGCGCGGAGACGGTCGCGCGGCGGCTCGCGGCCGCCCGCGAGGAGATCGGCCATGCCGCCGAGTACGACTATGTTATGATGAACGAGGATTTCAACCGGGCGGCGCTGGATCTGCGCAGTATCGTCCGGGCCGAACGGCTCAAGGCTGCCCGCCAGCTCGACCGCCACAGCGACACGATCAACCGCATGAAGTAACCGGAGCCCGCATCCATGGCACGCATCACCGTCGACGACTGCCTGAAAGTCATCCCCAACCGCTTCGAGATGTCGCTCGCCGCGACCTTCCGCGCGCGCCAGCTCGCCAACGGCGCGCAGCCGATGCTGGACTCGAGCCGCGACAAGCCCACCGTCATCGCCCTGCGCGAGCTCGCCGCCGGCAAGTACGGCACCGAGATACTCAACCGCACGCCCACCACGTAACTTCAAGGCAGAAGGATGAAGGCAGAAGGATGAAGGAAGGGCCCGCGATGGCGGAGTGTCTTACACTTTTGCCTTCCGCCTTCCGCCTTCCGCCTTAACAGGCCGTGTCCACCGCCGCTCCCGCCCTGTTCAAGGAGTGGTCCGGCTACCTCAAGCCGGAGGATATCTCGCAGCTCCAGTCGGCCTACCATTTCAGCGAGCAGGCGCATGAGGGGCAGTTCCGCCAGTCGGGCGAGCCTTACATTTCGCATCCGCTCGCGGTCGCCAGCATCCTCGCCGACTGGCACCTCGACTCGCAGGCGCTCACCGCCGCCCTCCTTCATGACGTGATGGAGGACACCTCGGTCACCAAGACCGAGATCTCCCGCGCTTTCGGCAAACCGGTCGCCGAGCTGGTCGACGGCGTTTCCAAGCTCGACAAGATCGAGTTCGAGTCCCACGCGGAAGCGCAGGCCGAGAACTTCCGCAAGATGCTGCTGGCCATGGCGCGCGACGTGCGCGTTATCCTGATCAAGCTCGCCGACCGGCTGCACAACATGAGGACGCTCGACGCGGTCGCGCCCGAGAAGCGCCGCCGCATCGCGCGCGAGACGCTCGACATCTACGCCCCGATCGCCAACCGCCTGGGCCTGAACAGCATCTACCAGGAGCTCGAGGATCTCGCGTTGCAGCATCTCTACCCCGACCGCTTCCGCGTGCTCGCCAAGGCGGTGAAATCGGCGCGCGGCAACCGGCGCGAGGTGGTGGGCAAGGTGCTCGACGGCGTCAAGAAGAGGCTGAAGAGCGCCGGGGTGGAAGCCCAGGCGCTGGGGCGCGAGAAGCACCTGCACTCGATCTACCGCAAGATGCGCGAGAAGCACCTCACGTTCGCGCAGGTGCTCGACGTCTACGGCTTCCGCATCATCGTCAACGACGTGCCGGCCTGCTATCTCGCGCTGGGCGCGCTGCACGGCCTCTACAAGCCGATCCCGGGCAAGTTCAAGGACTACATCGCCATCCCCAAGGCGAACGGCTACCAGTCTCTGCACACCACGCTGTTCGGCCCGTTCGGCACGCCGATCGAGGTGCAGATCCGCACCCGGGAGATGCACAAGATCGCGGAAGCCGGCGTGGCCTCGCACTGGCTCTACAAGGACGCCGACACCTCGCTCTCCGACCTGCAGAAGAAGACGCACCAGTGGCTGCAGAGCCTGCTCGAGATCCAGTCGCAGTCCGGCGACTCGGCCGAGTTCCTCGAGCATCTCAAGGTCGACCTGTTCCCGGACGAGGTCTACGTGTTCACGCCCAAGGGCAAGATTCTGTCGCTGCCGCGCGGCGCGACCGCGGTGGACTTCGCCTACGCCGTGCACACCGACATCGGCAACCGCTGCGTCGCGGTGAAGATCAACCATGAGCTCGTGCCGCTGCGCTCCGAACTGAAGAACGGCGACCGGGTGGAAATCATCACCGCGGCGCACGCCAAGCCCAACCCGTTGTGGCTGAATTTCGTCTCGACCGGAAAGGCGCGCTCGCGCATCCGGCATTTCCTCAAGACCATGCACTTCCAGGAATCGGCGAAGCTGGGCGAGCGCCTGCTCGGGCAGGCGCTCGCCGCGCTCGGGACTCCCTCCGCGGAAATCAAGGACGCCCAATGGGACAAGCTCGCGCGCGATGCCGGCGCCAAGTCGCGCCAGGAAGTCTTCGCCGACATCGGCCTCGGCAAGCGGCTGGCCGCGGTCGTGGCGAGGCAGCTCCTGTCGCGCGGCGAGCCCGGCCCGCACGAAGCGCTCATCCCCGGCTCGGTGATCATCCGCGGCTCGGAAGGCATGGCGGTGCAGTTCGCCCAGTGCTGCCGGCCGATCCCCGGCGACCCCATCATCGGCGTGATCAGCAAAGGCCAGGGCATGGTGATCCACACCCACGACTGCCCGGTCATCGCCAAGGCGCGCCACGACCCGGATCGCGTGCTCGATGTGGCGTGGGACCCCGAGACGCGCAAGCTGTTCGAGGTCAACATCAAGCTGGTGGTGGCGAACCAGCGCGGCGTGCTCGCCAAGGTGGCGGCGGAGATCGCGGAAGCGGGCTCCAACATCCAGAACGTGGCGGTGGATCCCGAGGACGGCAGCAGCTACACCAACATGTTCTTCACGCTGCAGGTCTCCAACCGCCTGCACCTCGCCAGCGTCATGCGCGGGCTGCGGCGCGTGCCCGAGGTCGTCCGGATATCGCGCGTCAAAGGCTGAGGGAATGCGGCACCGCGCAGCAAGCTGTGTCATTGGCCGGGCAATCGCAACCGTTCCAGGACACTCTGTTGCGCCGCATTCCCTAAATAATTTCAGATTTTCATTATGTCGACGCTATCGGCGTCGACATGCGCTGTAGCCGTCGTTCCACCCGATCATGTAGTCGACTTCGGTCTTGTAGCGGCTCTCGTTGCGCCGCTGGCGCCCGCCCGCGCTCTCGCAGCCCTCGCTATAACCCTGTTTGAAGGTGTCGGAATAGCCGCTCTGGTTGACGACGCGCGCCTTCGGTTCCGGCGCCGAGCCGCATCCCGCAACCAGGCCGGCCGCCAGTGCCACAACGCCGAGCCGCATCCGGTCGATCGTCCTCATGCTGTCTCGCTCCCCGGTCATTTCTGCAGGCTGACGACGCGCGCCGGCTCGGCCTGGGCGCCCGCCTCGCGCTCCTCGATAAATCTCTCGAGCACAGTGTAGCTGGGATAGCGCTGCCCGGTGCGCGCGGAGTAGTCGGCGATCGCCCGGTCGAGCGCCTTCAGCGCCAGCCGCGCGAGCTTGGTATCGCATTCGATGCGCGTGCGGGAAACCTCGCCCATGCGCAGCATGACTTCCAGTATGTCGATCTCGACCGCCTCGTCCCCCCTGAACTCGGCGGTAATCCGCTTGACGCGGCCGTGGCTGATGGTGCTCATGATTTTCTTCCTCCCGGTAAAACGCGCCGCCGTGGCCACGGCGGCGCGCCGGCCCGCCCGGGGAGGTCGGGCGAACCATGCTCGATGCTGCTGGCGGGCGCCTCCCTCGCCCGCCCTGCCGGCTAGCCGGCCGCGATAACGCCTTGCTCGGTCACGCGCACCTTCTGACCGATAGCCAGTGCCGGCTGGCTGCTCTCGTAGTAGGTGCGGTAGGTGCCGTCGTTCATGCGCACGCGCACCTGGTAGCTGACGGCCTTCTTGACGTTCTTCTCGATCTCGTGCCCCGCGTAAGCGCCGGCGCCGGCGCCAACGACGGTGGCGACGGTGCGACCGCTGCCGCGGCCGACCTGGTTGCCGAGGACGCCGCCGACCACGGCGCCGCCGATGGCGCCGACGCCGCTGCCCTCGCCTTTCACCTCGACCGCGCGGATCGACTCGATCACGCCGCAGTCATGACAGGCGGCCGGCGCATTGGCGGCCAGGCGCGGCCGGGCAGGCGCCGCCGCTTTCGCGGGCGCGGGCGCCGCCTTAACGGGTTGCTCCGTCGGGTCCATCTTCGAAGCCGCCGTCGGCATCCATCCCATCATCGTGGCGATGCCTACCACGCTGAAGACGATCAGCGCGATCGCGGCAATCACCATCACGGGATACAGTATTCCGGAACGCTTCTGCATCGTGCTGCCCACTGAATCAACCGTTGCCATGTTGCATCCCTCCTTTTTCTCCCTTGAAACGCGACCGGGCGATGCGCACCCGGCCGCGCCATGCTTCAGCTCATGTCTCGCTCCTTTCCTTGGACACAAGAAAATAACGAACACGAGCTCGTGCTCATGGGAGGTAGCGCAACCTCCATGCCAAGTCATTTATTTACTTGTAATCAACTGGTTAGGACGACCCCCTCCAGCTGGTCTGTCGCCGCCCGGCAACAACCGATGTCACGGCAGGCTTAGCGGCGTGATTCGGCAGGGGTTTTCCTGTCGCGGGGCAGCGACAAAACGCGCCCGATGCGACGCACAGCGGCAGTCGGAAAGGAAAGGCTCCGCTTCGGCGATGCGCCGGAGGGCGCGTTTTGATCCGGGGATCGCCTGGACAACCGCTCCCGGGGCGCGAGATGAACGACAGCGAGCGTTGAGCGGCGGGAGTCGCCGGCTCGAACGCGAGCAGCTAAACCGGTTCCACGGACGCCGTGACGTCCGAAGCGAGCGTTGAACGGCGGGAACCGCCCGTTCGAACGCGAGCGGTTAAACCGGCATCGCGCTGCGGCGCGATGTCCGGATTTAACGGGACTTGAAGATCTTGGGATCCAGCTGGTGCCGGCCCAGGAGCTTGTAGAACTCGGTGCGGTTGCGCTTGGCCAGCCGCGCCGCCTGCGTGACATTGCCCTCGGTGATCTTCAGGAGCTGCGTCAGGTACTCGCGCTCGAAGCGGCGGCGCGCATCCTCGAAGGACGCGAAGTCGGCCTGCTGGTTCTGGATCGCCTGTTGCGCGAGCATCGCCGGGATGATGGGCGTCGTCGCGAGCGCCACCGCCTGCTCGACCACGTTATAGAGCTGGCGCACGTTGCCGGGCCAGGACGCGGACACCATCAGCTCCAGCGCCTCGGGCGCGAAGCCGTTGACCGCCTTCTTGTATTTCTCCGCGAGCAGGGACAGGAAATGATTGGCGAGCAACGGGATGTCCTCGCGCCGCTCGGCGAGCGGCGGCAGCGACAGCGCGACCACGTTCAGCCGGTAATAGAGGTCCTCGCGGAAATTGCCCGCCGCCATCTCCGCCTCGAGGTTGCGGTGGGTCGCCGAGATCACGCGCACGTCCACGTCGTAGCTCTCCGTAGACCCGACCGGGCGCACCTTCCTTTCCTGCAGCACGCGCAACAGCTTGACCTGGAGCGAGACGGGCATGTCGCCGATCTCGTCGAGGAACAGCGTGCCGCGGTTGGCGGTCTGGAACAGGCCCTTGTTGTCGCGCACCGCGCCGGTAAAGGAGCCCTTGACGTGGCCGAAGAGCTCGGACTCAAGCAGCGGCTCGGGTATCGCGCCGCAGTTGATCGCGACGAACGCCGCGCCGCGCCGCGGGCTCGCCTGGTGTATCGCGCTCGCGACCATTTCCTTGCCCGTGCCGGATTCGCCGTGAATGAACACGCTCGCATCGCTCTCGGCCACCATGCGCGCCTTGGCCAGCAGGTCTTCCATGGCGGGATTCCGGGTGATGATCTCGCGGCGCCATTCGCCGCCGGCTTCGCCGGCGGCGCCAGCGCCCCCCGCCATCGCCAGCGCCCGCTCGACCTCGGTCAGCAGCGACTTGGAGTCGAACGGCTTCGTGAGATAGCCGAACACGCCGCGCTGGACCGCGGCGACCGCGTCGGGAATGGTGCCATGCGCGGTGAGCACGATGACCGGCATCGTCGGATGATCGGCGCGCAGGGCCTCGAACAGCGCCATGCCGTCCATCCCCCCCATGCGCAGGTCGGTCACCACCAGTTGCGGGCGGGCAACGCTCGCCTGCGCCAGCGCGCGCTCGCCGCTTTCCGCGGTCGAGACCACGTAGCCCGCGGCCGTCAGGCGGATCTGCATCAGCCGCAACAGGTCCGGATCGTCGTCCACCACGAGGATGTTGGTGTGTCGGGTTTCGCTCATATCCATTATCTTTTCCGTTCGATGAGGTTGCGTTCAAGGGATCTCAATGCGTCGAGTTTCTGCTGCAGCCCCTGCGCGTTCGTGTCCAGCCGTTTGCGTTCTTGTAACTGCGAAATCATCAGTTGTGCGAGCCCGCTCAGCCGGCCATTCGGGTTCTTCGAGACGGGATCGAACAGCTCCAGCGCGCGCGCCTCGTCGCCGAAGGGGGCGCCGGGCAGGGAAAGCAGCATGGCGTAGCGCACGCGATTGAAATCCGACCGCGCGCGCGCAAAGGCCTGGCGCGCCATATCGTGTTCCCTGCCAAGCTCCGCGCCCGCGAGCTTCCTCGCGTGCTGGTAGTAAAGCAGCAGGCTTTCGGTCTCCGAAACAGGCGGGGTGACGTCGGCCTGCACCCAGGGCGCGGGCGGCCGGCTCTCGGTGCCGAGAGTGCCGCAGCCGGCAAGCACGCCGGCGGCAATCGCGATGGCCGTCAGCCGCATCCTCACGCCGCCGCCTCCGTATCCGTTTCCGTGCGGGTCATCGGCAGGCGGATGCGCATGTGCGCGCCCTGCCGGCTGTCCATGACCTCCACGCTGCCGCCATGGGCAAACACGTATTCCTTCACCACCGAGAGGCCGATGCCGGTGCCGCGCACCGGGCCCGCGCCGGAATGCCTGCCCTGGTAGAAAGGGTCGAAAATGCGCACGCGCTCGGCGGCCGGGATGCCGGGTCCCCGGTCGATCACGTCCAGCTCGAGGACGTCCCCGTCGAGGCGCGCGGCGACCGATATCCGTCCGCCCTCGGGGGAGAACTTGATCGCATTCGATATCAGGTTGTCGAGCACGACGCGCAGTTTTTCCGGGTCCGCAGGCAGCAGGACGTCTTCGGCCGCGGCGTCGAGCGTCAGACCGCGCGCCCGGGCCGCCAGCCGCTGGTCGGCAACCACGCGCTCGACGACACGACGGACTTCCACCGGCTCCAGGTCCACCGTCACCTTGCGGAACTGGCTCGCGCCGAAGGACAGCAGGTCTTCGATCAGCTTCTGCAATTCTACGCTGTTATGGCGCAGGATTTCAGCGATTTCCCTCTGCTCGGCCGTGAGCTTGCCCACCGCCTCCTCGGAGAGCAGCTCGGCGCCTTCGCGCAACGCGGTGAGCGGCGTTTTAAGCTCGTGCGAAACCTGGCGCAGGAAGCGGTTCTTCTGCTCTTCCAGGTCGAGCAGCTCGCGCCGCATCCACTCCAGCCGCTCGCCCAGTTGCTCCAGGTCCTGCGGCCCGCTGACGGTCACGGGAACGCGCAGCTGCCCGGAGCCGAGCCGGCGTATCGCGGCATCCACCTGCCGGATGGGGCGCGTGGTGAGTATGGAGAAACCGACCACCATGAACACCACCACCGGAATCAGCGCCAGCAGCTGCCAGAACGTGATGCGCTGGGCCTGGTCCGCGGTGGCGCGCATCGACTCGACTTCGCGGTCGATCCTGGCGTTCGAGCTCACCACGATGGCCTGCGCCTGCTCGGCCAGCTGCTCGAATCGCCCGAGCGCGCCCTTCAGCTGCGCGCCTTTCACGCCGGGCGCGGTCAGTTCCGAAAATATGGCCGCTTCCGCCCTGGCCATTTCGTCGAGCACGTTCTTTTGTTCCACGCCCAGCGGCAGAAGGGAAAACTCCACCAGCGTCTGCTCGAACTGCCGGCGGTTCGCGCCATAGGCGTCGAGCAGCGAGCGGTCATCGAGTATCACGATCTGGTTCGCATTGCGCTCCAGCGCGCGCAGCAGTTGCGCCAGGCGCCTGCTCGCCTGCGTGGCCTGCACCGCCTGGTACACCGCGTTCTGGCTGCGGTTGGCGAGCCGGTCCACCGAGATCGCGTTGTTGATCAGCGCGAACACCAGCGGCAGCGCGACCAGCGTGAAGCCGACCGCGAGCAGCCTCGGGAAGGAACGGGGGTAATAAACCGGCATGGGGAGAGATTAGTCTCCCGTCATAGACCAGGCAATCGCGAAAAAGTGCCGTGACCCGGTTCACGCCCGGCCGCATTCGCGGAAAAACGCGAAGCGCGCGCCTTTCCGCGAAACGGCGCGAGTCGTGGTTACAGCAGGTAAACGACGGCCAGAAAGCCGGTTACCGTCATCGTCACGGTGTAAGGCAGCGCCATCACGACCATGCGCATGTAAGACAGGCGGATCAGCGGCGCCAGCGCCGAGGTGAGCAGGAACAGGAAAGCCGCCTGGCCGTTGGGCGTGGCGACGCTCGGGATGTTCGTGCCGGTATTGACCGCGACCGCCAGCAGATCGAACTGGGCGCGGTCGATGGCGCCGTTCTTGAGGGCGTCGGTCACCTCGTTGATGAACACGGTGGCGATGAACACGTTCTCGGTCACCAGCGACAGGATGCCGTTCACGATGAAGACCGCCGTCGGCTGCACTTCGCGGGGCAGTTCGAGCACGCGGCTGAAGATCGGCCCCAGCAGGTGCTGGTCGTGGATCATGGCCACGATGGCGAAGAACACGACCAGCAGCGCGGTGAAGGGCAGCGCCTCCTGGAACGCGTGG
>CAYSRR010000001.1:31302-46327 GCA_964433375.1 uncultured Streptomycetaceae bacterium | reverse complement strand
GGCTTCGGCAGCAAGGCGGTGGTCACCGGAGACGTCACCCAGATCGACCTGCCGAAGGGCCAGAAGAGCGGCCTCGTCGAGGCGCGCGACGTGCTGAAGAAGGTGCGCGGCATCACCTTCACCCAGTTCGGCACCGAGGACGTGGTGCGGCACCCGCTGGTGCAGCGCATCGTCAATGCCTATGGCAATTACGAGTCACGGGTCACGGGTCACGAGTCGGAGAACGGACGATAACCCGTGCCTCGCGACCCGCGACTCAATTTGACCGTGCAATACGCGACCCGTGCGCGGGGCCTGCCTTCCCGCGGCCAGTTGCGGCGCTGGGCGCGCGCGGCGCTCGAGCGCGATGCGCGGGTCACCGTCCGCATCGTCGGCGGCAGCGAAGGGCGCGCGCTGAACCGCCATTTCCGCGGCAAGGACCGGCCCACCAACGTGCTGACCTTCGTCATGCGGGAACGGCCGCTGCTGGAGGGCGACCTGGCGTTGTGCGCCCCGGTCATCGCGCGCGAGGCGCGCGCCCAGAACAAGCGCGCGGCCGCCCACTACGCGCACCTGGTGGTGCACGGCGTGCTGCACCTGCAGGGGTACGACCACGAGCGCCAGCGGCAGGCACGTGAAATGGAACGGCGGGAAACACAGATCGTGACCCGGCTCGGCTACCCGGACCCGTACGGGTCCGGAGTCAGGAGTGAAGCGTGAGGAGTAAGGAGACGCGAATTCCGCCAGTAATGCATTCTGGATTCGACCCCTTACCCCTCACCCCTTACACCTCACCAGAACATGGCTAACGACAAGAACGGCAAGCACTCTCTCCTCGAGCGCATAGGCGCGTGGCTCGCGCGCGCGCCCGAGGACCGCGAAGAGCTCATCGAGCTGCTGCACGGCGCATACGAGCGCAACCTGATCGACGCCGACGCGCTCGCCATGATCGAGGGCGTGCTGCAGGTGTCGGAGATGCAGGCACGCGACATCATGGTGCCGCGCGCGCAGATGGACGTGATCGACATCCGCGAGTCGCCCGCCCAGTTCGTGCCGATGGTGATGCAGACCGGGCACTCCCGTTTTCCCGTCATCGGCGAGAACAAGGACGACGTGATCGGCATACTGCTCGCCAAGGACCTGCTGCATCACTACGCCGGTGAGGAAGAGTTCAACGTGCGCGACATGCTGCGGCCGGCGGTCTTCATCCCCGGCTCGAAGCCGCTCAACGTGCTGCTCAAGGAATTCCGCAAGAACCGCAACCACATGGCGGTGGTGGTGGACGAGTACGGCGGCGTGGCCGGGCTGGTGACGATCGAGGACGTCATCGAGCAGATCGTCGGCGACATCGAGGACGAGTACGATTTCGAGGACGTCGAGGACAACATCGTGCCCGAGAAAGGCGGCCAGTACCGCGTGAAGGCGCTGACCGAGATCGGCGACTTCAACGCCGTCCTCGGCTCCCGCTACAGCGACCAGGATTTCGACACCATCGGCGGCCTCGTCATGTCGCGCTTCGGCCGCGTGCCCAAGCGCGGCGAGCAGATCAGCTTCGACAATCTCGCGTTCAAGGTGCTGCGCGCCGACAGCCGGCGGCTGCACCTGCTGCAGGTCACCAGGAAAAAATAGGGATGAGGGACGAGGGATGAGGGATGAGGAAACGCCCGGGAAACCCGGGCGGCCATCCTATTCCGTTTCACCGCGCGCGTCCCTCGTCATCGCTTTCGTTCTCGGCTCGGTGACCGTAGCGGGTTACGCGCCTTACTATCTTTTCCCGCAGCCGGTCGTCACCGTCGCCGGCCTGTTCTACCTCTGGTCGCGCGCGCCGGGAGCGCGCGCCGCCGCGGCGATCGGCTTCGCCTTCGGGCTGGGGCTGTTCCTGTTCGGCGTCTCCTGGGTCTACGTGAGCCTGCACGACTTCGGCGCCATGCCGATGCCGCTCGCCGCGGCGGCCACCTTCCTCTTCTGCGCGTTCCTGGCGCTCTTTCCCGCCGCCGTGGGCTATGCCTGCGCCCGCTCCGGCACGCGGCCCGCCGTGCGTTACGGCTTGCTCGCGCCCGCGGCCTGGATGCTGGCGGAATGGACGCGCAGCTGGATCTTCACCGGCTTTCCCTGGCTCGCCCTGGGCTACTCGCAGATCCCCTCGAGCCCGCTGGCCGGGTACGCGCCGGTGCTGGGCATCCACGGCGTCACGCTCGCCACGGCGGCCAGCGCGGGACTGGTCGTCAGCTGGTGGCTGGGCGCTGCCGAAAAGTCACAAGTCACAAGTCACAAGTCACAAGATGCTAAACCACGTTTTATAGCTTTCATCCTTCATCCTTCCGCCTTCATCCTTCTGGCGCTCTGGGCGGGCGGTCATGCGCTGAAGCAGGTCGAATGGACCGGGCCGGTCGGCGCGCCGGTCAACGTCACCCTGCTGCAGGGCAATATCCCCCAGGACCAGAAGTGGCAGGCCGACCGCGTGCCGACCACCCTGAAAACCTACTCGGCGCTGGCCTGGACTTCCGCCAGCCCGCTCATCATCCTGCCGGAAACCGCGCTGCCGCTGTTCCTCGAGCAGGTGCCGCGGGATTATCTCGACACCCTCACCATGATCGCGCGCAGGAACGGCGGCGATATCCTGATCGGCGTGCCGGAGCGCCAGCCGGGCGGCGAGTACTTCAACAGCGTGGTGTCGTTCGGGACCGCGCCGAGCCAGACCTACCGCAAATCGCACCTCGTGCCGTTCGGAGAGTTCATTCCCCTGCGCCCGGTGCTGGGATGGATCGTGTCCGTCCTCGCCATACCGCTGCAGGATTTCTCGCGCGGCGCGGAAAACCAGCGGCCGCTCGCGGTCGCCGGCCAGAAAGTAGCGGTCAATATCTGCTACGAGGACGCGTTCGGGGAAGAAATCATCCGCCAGTTGCCGGAAGCCACGCTGCTGGTCAACGTCAGCAACGTCGCCTGGTTCGGCCGCTCGATCGCGCCCGGCCAGCACCTGCAGATCTCCCAGGCGCGCGCGCTGGAAACGGGGCGCTACATGCTGCGCGCGACCAATACCGGCGTCACCGGCGTGATCGGCCCGGACGGCAGGCTCCTCGGCGCGGCGCCGCAATTCGCGATGGCGGCCGTCACCCTGGCAGTACAAGGCTATGGCGGGGCCACGCCCTACGTGCGCTGGGGAAACTACGCGGCGCTCGCGCTCTGCCTCATCCTGCTCGTGGCCGCCGGCTGGTTGCGGCATCGCGATACCCGTTCCGCATAGGAATTTCAAGGCGAAGCCTGGCCTGACCTGATCTGGATCCGATATGGGATTTTGTCGGGACCATACCCGACAAAATCCCGCGATTGCCTGTAAAATTCTGGGCTTAGAGCGCCCAGATGCTTACCTTTCAGCAGATCATTCTCCGGCTCAACCAGTACTGGGACAGGCAGGGTTGCGTCCTGCTGCAGCCGTACGACATGGAAATGGGCGCGGGCACGTTCCACACCGCCACTTTCCTGCGCGCGATCGGGCCGGAACCGTGGAACGCGGCTTACGTCCAGCCCTGCCGGCGGCCCAAGGACGGACGCTACGGCGAGAATCCCAACCGCCTGCAGCATTACTACCAGTACCAGGTGGTCATGAAGCCCTCGCCCCAGGATTTCCAGGCCCTCTACCTCGGCTCGCTCACGGACGCGCTCGGCATCGACCCGAAGAAGAACGACATCCGCTTCGTCGAGGACGACTGGGAGTCGCCGACCCTCGGCGCCTGGGGCCTGGGATGGGAGGTGTGGCTCAACGGCATGGAAGTCACGCAGTACACCTACTTCCAGCAGGTCGGCGGCCTCGAGTGCAAGCCGGTGCTGGGCGAGCTCACCTACGGTCTCGAGCGTCTGGCGATGTACCTGCAGGGCAAGGAGTCCGTGTTCGATCTCGTGTGGGTGGATGGGGCGGAGACGCGAGCGTCGACTCCCGTCCTTACGCGAGCGTCGACTCCCGTCCTTACGCGAGCGTCGACCCCCGTCCTTACGCGAGCGTCGACCCCCGTCCTTTACGGCGACGTCTACCACCAGAACGAGGTCGAGCAGTCGAAGTACAACTTCGAGCTCGCCAACACCGAAATGCTGTTCCAGCACTTCGGCCAGTACGAGGCCGAGGCGAAGCGCCTGATGGACGCGCAGTGCGTGCTGCCGGCGTACGAGATGGTCATGAAGTGCTCGCACACCTTCAACCTGCTGGACGCCCGCGGCGCCATATCGGTGACCGAGCGCGCCGCCTACATCGGGCGCGTGCGCAATCTCGCCCGCGCGATCGCGCAGGCCTACCACGAATCCCGCGAGCGGCTCGGCTTCCCCATGCTCAAGCCCGGGTCCGCGGCAAAGCAAAAAGCCCGCGCCTGAGCGATGGCCGACAGAAAAAAAAAGGGGGAGACGGACACGCTGCTGGTCGAGTTGCTGACCGAGGAGCTGCCGCCCAGGGCGCTCAAGCAGCTCGGCGAGGAATTTGCCCGCAAGACTTTCGATGGCCTCGTCGCGGCCGGACTGGCCGATGCGACCGCCGATTTCGTTTTCCATACCACGCCGCGACGTCTTGCGGTGAGCATCCCCAACGTCCGGGAGCGTGCTCCCGACACGGAGCGGGAAGTTCAAGGCCCATCGACCAGGGCGCCGGCCCAGGCCGTCGAAGGCTTTGCCAGGAAATGCGGCATCCCGGTCGAGGGCCTGAAGAAACAGGACACGCCCAAGGGAGAGATTTACGTCGCGCGCGTCACCGCGACCGGACAGGCGCTCGCCGATGTGCTCGCCGGCAAGGTCGATGCGGCCCTCAAAGCCCTGCCGGTACCCAAAATCATGCGATGGGGTGACGGCGAAGCCCGGTTCGCGCGGCCGGTGCACGGGCTGGTCATGATGCACGGCCCCAGGGTCATCCCCGGCGAGGTCCTGGGGATTACCTGCTCCAACCGGACCCTTGGGCATCGCTTCCTCGCGGACGGTGCGATCACGATCAGGCAGGCGGGCGAATACGAGGACACCCTTGGCGGCAAGGGCAAGGTCATTGCTGATTTCGCCAAGCGCCGCTCCGAAGTCTCGAAGCAACTGGACAAAGCCGCCGGCAGCGCCCAGCTCGTCATCAACGACGCGCTGCTGGATGAGATCACGGCCATCGTGGAAGCCCCCACTGTGTACTCGGGGGAATTCAGCCCTGAGTTCCTCGCAGTACCGGAGGAATGTCTCATCCTGTCCATGCAGCAGCACCAGAAGTATGTGCCGCTGCGCGACAAGAAAACGGGAAAGCTCCTCCCCCGTTTTCTTTTCATATCGAACATCGAAACCACGCAGCCCGACGAGATCATCCGCGGCAACGAGCGCGTGCTGCGGGCGCGGCTCTCCGACGCCAGGTTCTTCTACGGCCAGGACCGCAAGACGCGTCTCGAAGCGCGCGTGCCGCGGCTGTCCAGCGTCGTCTATCACAACAAGCTGGGCAGCCAGCTCGAGCGCGTGGAGCGCATCCAGTTGCTGGCGGGGAAAATCGCGCGCGAACTCGGGGCCGACGCCCTGCTGGCCGAGCGCGCGGCCTGGCTTGCCAAGGCCGACCTGCTGACCGACATGGTCGGCGAATTCCCCGAGCTGCAGGGCACGATGGGGCGCTACTACGCGCTCAACGACAACGAACCGAAGGAAGTTGCCGACGCGATCGAGGCGCACTACCGTCCGCGCTTCGCCGGTGACGGGCTGCCGCACGGCAATATTCCGTGCGCGGTCGCGCTGGCCGACAAACTCGACACGCTCGCCGGACTGTTCAGCATCGGGCAACAACCGACGGGCGACAAGGATCCCTTCGGCCTGCGCCGCGCCGCCCTGGGAGTGGTCAGGATACTCGTGGAAAACCAGCTTCCACTGTCGTTGCGGAACCTCGTTGACGCGGCATTCGAACCGTTCGCAGGCAAGGTGCAAACGGAGCTTCGAAGCTTCTTTATCGAGCGGATGCGGAGCTATTTCCAGGAACGCGGATATTCCGCGAACGAGGTCGAGGCGGTGCTCAGCAAGAACCCCGTCGAGGTCGGCCCGATTCCCGGACAACTGGAAGCTGTCCGGGCGTTTGCGGCGCTTCCCGAAGCAGCCAGCCTTGCCGCCGCAAACAAGCGTATCGCCAACATACTGCGGCAAGCGGAGACCAAAGGGGAAACGTTGCTCGGCGACGCCGACGTTTCGGCGCTGAACGAGCCCGCCGAAATCGCGCTTTTTGAAGCCTTGCAAGCGACCGTCCGATCAGCCGAACCGCTTATCGACGCCTGGGATTTCGCCGGCTATTTGAAGGCCTTTGCGGCGCTGAAGAGTCCCGTGGATTCGTTTTTCGACAAAGTCATGGTCATGGCCGATGACAAGAAGCTTCGCGAGAACCGGCTGGCCCTGCTTTCCAGCCTGCGGGACGCGATGAACCGCTTCTCCGACATCTCCAAGCTCGCCGCATGAGCGCGCCCCCCATCAAGCTCGTCATCCTCGATCGCGACGGCGTCATCAACGTCGACAGCGACGCCTACATCAAGAACCCCGAGGAATGGAAGCCCATACCCGGCAGCCTGGAGGCGATCGCGCGGCTCACCCAGGCGGGATACCAGATCGCGGTGGCGACCAACCAGTCCGGCATCGGCCGCGGGCTGTTCGAGATGGCGACGCTGAACGCCATCCACGACAAGATGCACCGCGCGGTCGGACTGGCGGGCGGGCGCATCGACGCCGTGTTCTACTGCCCGCACGCCCAGGAGACCGACTGCCCGTGCCGTAAGCCCAAACCGGGCCTCTACGAGGAAATCGGCCGGCGCTACAACGCGAGCCTGAAGAACGTTCCCTGCATCGGCGACGCGCAGCGCGACCTCGAGGCCGCGGCCGCGGTCGGCGGCCAGCCGATACTCGTGCTCACCGGCAAGGGCGAGAAGACGAAGCGTGAAGGCAGGCTGCCGCCCGGCACGCTGGTATTCCGGAACCTCGCCGAGGCGGTCAAGTCGCTCCTCAAAGAATGACGGCCGGCGTCGTACTGCGCTCCACGCTGTTCGCGCTGTTCCAGGTCGCCGTTACCCTGCCGTACTCTTTCGTCGCGCTCGCCACCTTCCCGCTCAAGGCGCCGGCCCGCTACCGCGTGATCTCGTCGTGGTCGCGCCTCATGCTGCTCGCCGCCGAGAAAATCTGCGGCATCCGTTACTGCGTGCTGGGTGCGGAGAGGCTGCCGCCGCCTCCGTACATCGTCCTGGCGAAGCACCAGTCCACGTGGGAGACGCTCGCGTTCCAGTCGATCTTTCCGCCCCAGGTGTGGGTGGTCAAGCGCGAGCTGCTGTGGATACCGTTCTTCGGCTGGGGACTCGCCATGCTTGCGCCGATCGCCATCGACCGCGCCTCGAAGCAGCGCGCGCTGCGCCAGATGCTGGAGCAGGCGCGCGACCGGCTGGCGCGGGGGTTCTGCATCGTGATCTTCCCGGAAGGCACGCGGGTCCCTCCCGGCGCGCGCGGCGTCTACCAGCCCGGCGGCGCGTGGCTCGCCGCGAAAACGGCGACGCCGGTGGTGCCGGTCGCGCACAATTCCGGCGAGCTGTGGCGGCGCAACGCATTCCTCAAGCGCCCCGGCACGATCACGGTCAGCATCGGCGCGCCGATCGAGACGCGCGATCTCGAACCCGAGGCGCTGAATCGCAGGGTCGAGGACTGGATCGAGGGCGAGATGCAGCGCATCGGCAGGCATTCCGTGTGACTTTGCCGTCTCACGGAATGCCTGTTATTGAAGTCCCCCGGCGGGAAATGTGCCGCAGGCAGGACCCGGCAAACTCCTGTGCTAATATTTTCCACCCGTCCCCGCCCGTCATGCGCGACACGCTCCTCCCGATTCTCGTAGCTGCACTGCTCGCAGGGTGCGGGTACAAGGGCCCGCTCTACCTGCCCCAATCGAAGCCCGCGACGCAAAAGCCCGCGCCCAAGTCCGCCCCGGCGCAGGACGAAAGAAAAACCGAGGGCTCGTGAGCCATTTTTCCTATATCGGCGGCGAGCTGCACGCCGAGGGGGTGGCGCTCTCCCGCATCGCCGAGCGCTACGGCACGCCGTGCTACGTCTACTCGCGCGCCGCGCTGTCGGAAGCCTGGCGCGCTTTCGACGCCGCGTTCTCGGACCGCGACCACCTGGTCTGCTATGCGGTCAAGGCGAATTCCACCCTGGCGGTGCTCAACCTGTTCGCCCGCCTCGGCAGCGGCTTCGACATCGTCTCCGGGGGCGAGCTCGCCCGGGTGCTCGCCGCCGGCGGCGACCCGCGCAAGGTGGTGTTTTCCGGCGTCGGCAAAACGGCCGGGGAGATGCAACAGGCGCTGTCCGCCGGCATCCTGTGCTTCAACGTCGAGTCCGAGGGCGAGCTCGAGCGGCTGGAATCCGTGGCTGCGCAATCGGGCAAAACCGCGGCGGTGAGCCTGCGCGTGAACCCCGACGTGGACCCGCGCACGCATCCCTACATCGCGACCGGCCTGAAGGAAAACAAGTTCGGGATCGCCTACGAGGACGCGCCCGGCCTGTACCGGAAAGCGCGCTCGATGCGCCATATTGCCGTCACCGGGATCGGCTGCCACATCGGCTCGCAGCTCACCGACGTGTCGCCTTTCGTGGCCGCGCTCGACCGCGTCCTCGAGCTCGCCGACCGGCTGCGCTCCGAAGGCATGACGCTCTCGCACATCGACATCGGCGGCGGCCTCGGCATCCGCTATCGCGACGAGTCGCCGCCGTCGGTGACCGACTATGCCCGCGCGCTGACGGCGCGCCTGGGAGACCGCGGCCTGAAGCTGATGCTCGAGCCCGGGCGGGCGCTATCGGGCCGGGCCGGGCTGCTGCTGACGCGCGTCGAGTACCTGAAGCACGGCCACGAAAAGAACTTCGCGGTGGTGGACGCGGCGATGAACGACCTCATGCGCCCGGCCCTCTACGATGCGTGGCACGACGTGCTCCCGGTCGTTGCCGGCGACGGTGGCAAAACCTACGAGATCGTCGGCCCGGTATGCGAAAGCGGCGATTTCCTCGCCCGCGGGCGCACGCTGGCCTTGCGCGAAGGCAGCCTGCTTGCCGTGATGACGGCCGGCGCGTACGGCATGAGCATGAGCTCCAACTACAACACGCGCCCGCGCGCCGCCGAAGTGATGATCGACGGCGGGCAGGCACATCTCATCCGGGAACGCGAAACGATTTCCGACCTGATGGCGCGCGAAACGCTTTTGCCCTGATCCGGATGCGTCCAGGCGTACCGTCTCCGCCGTTTCATCGCATTCCCGCGCGGCTTGTTGTTGCTGCAAGCGCACACGCAACATTCCAATGTCAATCCCGATCGACAAATATGTTGCATTTATTTTTCACTGTGGCATAGAATGTCTTTACCAGGCATTAGTTTTCCGGAAAATTTCCCGGAACACCGCGATGCGCAGTAGTGCAAATCGCGCGGACTATGCGATGGTGGTGCGGGGAACATGCCGCACGCAAGCGATGCCGCAATCAACTTGAAAAAGGAGACTCGTGATGGCGAAGAAGAAAGCTGCGAAAAAGAAGGCCAAGAAGAAGTAGTTTGCGTGATCGCGGGAGCCGGGCAAAACCCGGCTCCCGTCATTTGTAGTTTCGTTTTTTCTTCCGCCGCATCCGGTTCCATCGTGATGCCGCGGCGCATCGCGCGGCGCTCCGATCCGCAGTCCCGCAGGGCGCGGCGCGTATCAAATAAAACCTTTATTAATCAGTATATTACGAAGAGACTGCCCGGCGTCCGCCGGTGCAACTGCGTCCATTCCGCGACCGCGGGTTGAACGGCGCTTGCGTCCGTTCGAACCCGCGGAGACGAACCCGCGCCGGTCGGCGTCGGGATTCGTCAGGGATTGAGCTGGCGGTACACCGCCGTCGCCACGCGCAGCAACTCGGGCTTGCTCACTTCCCCGGACAACGCGTAACCCAGCTTGCGATCGAGCCAGTAGAACACGCCGACACCGCGTTCCTGCGCGAAACGAAACGCGGTCTCGCGGCTGTCGTCCGGGTTGACCCGCACGTAGAGCGTCAGCCGCTGTCCCTTGCCGTCCTGGTACATGAACTGCGCGACCGGGCCGCGGTCCCCGGGAAGCAGCCGCCCCCCCACCAGCGAGTAGCCGATCTCGCCGAGATGCGGGATCTTGAGCGAGGCGCCCAGCCGCTTGGACAGCCACCTGACCAGATGCGCTTCCTGGTCGGCCCCGACCTCGACCGGGTGGCGCACCTCCGGGCTGTACACGACGTGCGCGACCGCCGCGCGCCGGGCCCAGGCGGTAGACTCGATCTGGCGGTCCGTGCTGTAAGCGCGCAGTTGCCAGCCCACGGCCACGCCCAGGACGAACACCGCGAAGACGGCCGCATAGCGCAGCAAAGGCCGCATCCCCGTCCGTTTCGAAAGCTTGAGCCGGTCCGGCAACGGCTCGTTCAGCACCGGGCCATACTCCCGGCGCAGCACCGAAATCTGTTCACGGTAGGCCGCAACGCGCGCCGCGTCCTCCGGATGCGCCGAAAGATACGCCTCGACTTCCGCGCTGCGTGCCGCGGACAGCGCGCCATCCACGTAGGCATGCAGCTCGGCCTCGGTGACGGGCGGCTTCATGTCACCGCCCTCATTTCACTACCCTCATTTCACTACCTTGAGCGTCGTCGCGCGGGGATTGCCGTCGAGCATCACGCGCAGCCGCTCGCGCCCGCGCGAGAGGCGGGACATCACCGTTCCGATCGGTATGTCGAGCACCTGCGCGGCCTCTTCGTAAGTGAACTGCTCGAGCCCGACCAGCAGCAGCACGGTACGCTGGTCGGCCGGGAGCCTGGACAGCGCATCGTCGATATCGCGCAGCTCGTCCCAGTCCGGTTCGCGCGACTGGAGCGCATCGGCGGACGGCCCGTCGAGCGTCTCGTGCGGGTGCCGTATCCGCGAGCGTGTCTGGTTGACGTAGAGATTGTGCATGATGGTAAAAAGCCACGCCCGCATATCGCTGCCCTGGCGCCAGAGGTGAGCGCGGGAAAGCGCCCGCTCCAGCGTGTCCTGCACCAGGTCATCGGCGGCGCTGCGGTCGCCCGTCAACGCCCGCGCGTACCGGCGCAGCCGCAGGATATGCGGCGTGATCAGGCTGACGTGATCACTCACGATCGCCTCCCTTTCTGTTAACAGCCCGGGTTGCCATCCTATTCCCCCCCGCCCACGGAGAAATCGGCCGGCGGCTCGCCCTGCTGACAGCGCTCCCACATCGTCGTGTAGGCCGCCTCGATATGGCGTCGAGTCCGGTCCGTGTCGAACAAGGGGCATGTCGCGCGGTTTTGCGCCAGCTTCGCGGCAACATCCTTGAGCAGCCGATCATCATGAGCCAGTTTCACCGCCAGCTCCTCGTATTGCTCCAGCGTATGGGTGATGAGCTCCGGCAACCCCACGGCATTCAACAAACTGGCGGCGACGCGCCCCGCGAACGTGGTTCCCAGGCATGTCAATACGGGAAGGCCCGCCCACAAGGCATCGCTGGCCGTGGTGTGCGCATTGTACGGCAGGGTATCCAGGAACAGGTCCGCCAGCTGCTGACGCGCCAGGTACTCGTCGAGCCCCGTGCGGGAGGCGAACACCAGCCGCTGCGGCACGATGCCTCTGCGCGCCGCCTCCAGCCGCAGATTGCGGGCCGCCGTCGCGTTGTCTTCCAGCAACCACAGCACGCTGCCTTCCGTGCGGCGCAGAATTCGCATCCAGACATCGAACGTTCCCGGCGTGATCTTGTAGTTGTTGTTGAACGAGCAGAACACGAATCCGCGCTCCGGCAACCCCGCCGCAGCGCGCGTCGGTGCGAGCCCGGGGATTGGCCGCTTCGAATCGTTGGCCAGGTAGGAATCGGGCAGGTAAACGACTTTTTCCGTGTAACAGGGATGATGTTCCTCGGGGATCACGAACCGGTCGGCAAGAATGTAGTCGATGTAGTCCGCGCCCAGCGTCCCGGGGTAACCGAGGTAGCTTGCCTGGACGGGCACGGCGCGGTGGGAAAATATCCCGGTACGGCAGAGCACGGTGTAGCCCTTGAGGTCCACCGCGATGTCGATTTCCAGTTCCCGCAGCAGCGCCGCCGCCTCATAATCGCTTTTGTTTCGAACGTCGATGAACCGATCGAAGGCGGCGAGCAGCCGGTTTCTCATCCCGTCGACGATGTCGGGCCCGAACGACATCGCGGTCGTTTCGAAACGCGTCCTGTCGTGGGCCTCGAACACGCCGGCCATCAGCCGCGTCATCGCATGGGTGTGGAAGTCCGCCGACAGGTAGGCGATCCGGATTTTTTCGTGTCGGTACCGTTCCCCTTTCCACATGGCCCGCGGCGACGCCGGGTATTTGTCGGCGGCATGGATGCGCGCGCATTGAAGCTGGTCGGCCGCCGACCCGGACACGGAAAGAAATTGAAATGGCAGGGCGGCGCGGCGGCCCACCCGCACCTCCCCGGTGATGCGCGTGATGCTGTCCTCGAACTGCGCCCATTCGCAGCAATGCTGCTGCGCGTGCAGCAGGTGGCCGCGCGCATAGTCGTAACCGGGCTGGGCATCGACCAGGCGCTGGAACGCCGCGACGGCCTCGTCGGGCCGCTGCAGTTCCTGCAGAACCTGGCCGCGGTTGCAGAGCGCCTCGGCCAGATCCGGCCTGAGGGCGAGCGCGCGGTCGTAGCTTTCCAACGCCTCCCGGTAACGCCCCAGATGCCGCAAGGCCGTACCGCGATTCAAATGGGCGTCGGCAAAACCGGGGTTGATGGTCAGCGCGCGGCCGTAATTTTCCAGCGCGGCGCCATGTTGCCTCAGGTCCAGCAGGATATTGCCGCGGTTGCTGAGCGCTTCCGCATGGTCCGGCCTGAGCGCGAGCGCCCGGTCGTAGCTCGCCAGGGCTTCGTCCGTTCGCCTGAGGTCGCGCAAGGCATTGCCGCGGTTGCTGAGCGCTTCGACGTAGCCCGGCTCGGCCGCCAGCGCCTGGTCGAAGCTCGCCAGCGCTTCCACGGGTTGCCCGAGACCCAGGAGAGCGGCGCCCCGGCTGTTGAGCGCCATGGCGAAGTCCGGCTTGATCGCCAGCGCCCGGTCGAGGCTCGCCAGCGCTTCGGCGCTTCGATCGAGGGCATTGAGCACGTTGCCGTGATTCAGGCACGCCTCGGCCGAGCCGGGCCTGATCGCCAGCGCCTCGGCGAGCAGGCAATCCGCCTCCACGTAGCGCCCCTGCTGCGCTTCGAGCACCCCGAAATAATGCAGCGCATCGAACTTCTCCGCACCCGCCGCCAGGATGGTAAGACAGATGCGCCGGGCCTCGTTCTCATGGACGCGCTGGTGCCGGGCGATGGCCCGCGCCAGCACGTCCGCCAGCGGCGGCCGGGCTTGCCTGGCAGGACCTGGGTCAGGCGGGGTCATTGCGATACCGCAAAACTCGCGGGCGGCTCTCCCCGCTGGCAGCGCTCCCACATCGTCACGTAGGCGGCCTCGACATGGCGGCGGAAGCGGGCCGTGTCGAACAGCGGGTGGGTGGCGCGGTTTGCGGCCAGTTTCGCCCGGATGCCGGCGAGGCGCTCCGGGTTCGTGGCAAGCTCCCATGCCAGCGCCTCGTACTCCTCCAGGGAGCGCGTGATCAGTTCGTTCAGCCCGATGGCGCCGAGCAGGCTGGCCCCCACCCGACCGGCGAAGGTGTTGCCCAGGCAGGTGACCACCGGCAATCCCGCCCACAGGGCGTCGCTGGTGGTGGCGTGCGCGTTATAAGGCAGCGTATCCAGGGACAGGTCCGCCAGCCGGTGACGTGCAAGGTGGTCTTCGATTTTGTCGGTCCTGGCTGCGAATACCAGCCGTTCCGGCGCGACCCCCCTGCGTACCGCCTCGCTTCTCAGGTTGCGCATCGCTTCCTTGTCGCCCCCTCGCAACCACAGCACGCTACCTGGCACTTTGTTCAGCAGCCGCATCCAAACGCCAAAAATATCCGGCGTGATCTTGTAGCTATTGTTGAACGAGCAGAACACGAACCCCCGCTCGGGCAGCCCGGCCTCGGGACGAGTCGGTGTTCGATCAGCAATGACCCGCCTGGAATCGCTGGCCATGTAGGTGTCGGGTAAATAAACCGCTTTTTCCGCATAGTGGGAACGGTGCTGCTCGGGAATCACAAAGCGATCAGCCAGTATGTAATCCATGTAGTCCGTACCCATCGTTCCAGGATAGCCCAGGTAGTTGACTTGGACCGACGCAGCCCGAAAGGCGAATATCCCGGTGCGGCTGTCGGTCGTGAATCCATTCAGGTCTACTGCAATGTCGACCTCCAGTTCCCGCAGCAATTGGGCCACTTCGCGGTCGCTCTTGCGGTGGACATCAACAAAGCGGCTGAAGGCGCCCTTGAGACGCGATCGCATTTCGCCCGGAACATCAGGGCCGAACGATACCGCGGTCGTGTCGAATCTCCCCTGATCGTGCGTCTCGAACAATTCCAGCAGACAATAAGCCATCACGTGATCGCGAAGGTCGGCCGACAGGTAGGCGACGCGGATTCTGTCGTGATCGTATCGCTCCCCGCGCCAGATTGACCGTGCGGTTGCAGGATATTGATCGGCGACGAATATCTGAGAACATTTCAGTTGGTCGGCCGGTGAATCCGACACCGCAAGAAAGTGGAAAGGAATTTCGACGCGTTTTCCCGCTCTAATACCTGCGGTGATTCGCGCAGCGCTTTCGTCGTAATGACTCCAGTCACAGCAATTGCGCTCCACGTGCAACAGGGAACCCAGCGCATAATCATAATCGGGGTGAGCAGCGAGCAATCTCCTGTAATTCTCAATCGCTTCCTTGTTGCGATTGAGATCCCGCAGGGCATTGGCGCGGCTGTTGAGCGTTCTCGCATGGTCAGGCTGTATGGCAAGCGCCCGGTCGTAGCTCGCCAGCCCTTCTTCGTACCGCCTGAGATCACACAAGGCATTGCCGCGGTTGTTGAGCGCATCGACATAATCGGGGTTCAACAACAGCGCCCGGTCGTAGCTCGCCAGCCCCTCTTCGTACCGCCTGAGATCACACAAGGCATTGCCGCGGTTGTTGA
>CAYSRR010000001.1:28056-31202 GCA_964433375.1 uncultured Streptomycetaceae bacterium | reverse complement strand
GCCAGCCCCTCTTCGTACCGCCTGAGATCACACAAGGCATTGCCGCGGTTGTTGAACGCTTCCGCATAGCCGGGTTCGATCGTGAGCGCGCGCTCGCAGCTTGCCAGCGCTTCCTCCGGACGCTTCAGTTCCAGCAAAGCACCAGCACGGCTGACGAGTGCGGCCGTATAATCCGGCCTGAGCTTCAGGGATTTTTCGTACGAGACGAGCGCCTCCTTCGCCGATTGCAGCTTGTTCTGGCAATTACCCAGATTGAGGAGCGCCACTGTGTCTTCCGGGTCCGTTTCCAACCGTCTTTCACACAAGAGCCTGGCTTCCGAATATTTATTTGACTGGAACAGAACAGCCGCCAGATTATTCATGACACTGGGGCGCTCCGGCGCCAAGGCCAGCGCCTTCCTGTAGAGTTCCTCGGCCTGCTCCAGATCGCCTTTCTCCTGCAGCGCCAGCGCATCGAGGAACAATTTCTTCGCTTCCACCAGAGAGTCCATAAGCACTATGCGAGAAGTACGGTCACCAGTCCGAGAAAAATGAGAGCCCGCCGCTGTCGACCCTTGCCGTGAGTGTCGCGCTCGCCCCGAGCACCGGGCCGCGCCCGTGCTTTTGCAGGGTGAGGATCTGATTACCCGAATTGCCGCGGATGCCCGCGACGACGGGCATGAGAGCAGCCGCTGCGCGCCGAGGCGCCCATTTTATGTGGTGCCGGGCGGTGGTGTCCAAAAGCACCTGACGAAATATCGTTCCCCTCCCTCTCAAGGAAGGGAGGCCCGAAGGGCCGGGGTGGTACTCCCCTCCTTCGATAAGGAAGAGGCCCGCGCTAGCGGGTGGGGTGGTCGCAATACCGGCGGTGTTCGCCGCCGCCGGCGTCCCATTCTAGCAGCCTGTCGGACTAGCCCGGCCGGCTGGAGGGTCAGCGGATCACCGCTGACCGATGCTTCGGCGACAGGCTACTATCGAGCGTCCACAACGCGCTCATTCATGAAGCTCGTCCCGGCTGATCTTGCCGATATTCAGATCCCTCGCGCTTGATTTGATCAGGTTCCAGGCGCGCCGCTGCGCGGTCGGTCATGCGAGCGCGACGCCGAGCTTGCGCGCGGCCGCACGCATGTCCTCGTCTTTAGTGGCGAGCGGCAGGCCACGGCGAGCGGCCAGCTCCAGATAGGCCGCGTCGTAGACGCTCAGCCCGGCCTGACGCGCGAGATCGAGCAGCGCCGCGGGCTTCACCGGATCACGATCGACACGCAGATCGAGTTCAGCCGCATCGGCAATGGCCGCGTCCAACCGATGCGCGCGCATGCCCTTGCGCTCGAACACGCGCAGCACGTTGACGAACTCGAACGGCCACAGCGCCGGCACGTGCGCCGCCTCACGTTCCAGCCGCCGAAACACCGCGCGTGTGTAGGGCGTGCCCTGCTCCGTCCTGAACCACGGGATGACGACGGAGTTATCGACCACAAACGCCATCAGCGCCGCCCATAGGCGATCATCCGCTTCAACGCCTTGTCACTCACGGCCGGCAGCGGGTTTTTCTTGACGCTCGCGCGGAAACGGGCGAGCGCCGCGCGCCGGCCATCGTCCACGGGCTCCGCGCGCACGATCCTGGCGACGGGCTTACCGCGCTTGGTGATGACGACTTCGCCCCCCAGCTCTACCCGGCTGACCAGCTCCGACAGGCGCGCTTTGGCGTCGTAAATGCTGACCTTCGACTTGACGGCGGCATCCATGGCACCTCCTGACTTGACTAGTCAGAATTATACCCTCCCCTCACGGCAGCACGTCGCCGTCCGCGTGCGGGGCGTTGATCATGTCAAGCCGCCGATGCGCGGCGTTGACGGCGTGGCGCAGCGCACGCAGCTCGTAGCGCACGGCGACCCACGCGCCGCCGAAGCTGAAGGCGCTCTCGTCGAAAGTCGAGAAGGCGCCCGCTTGATGCGAGAGCGCCAGATGAAGTCCATTCCCCCGGCCCCCTCCTTCCCAAGGAGGGGCGACCCGAAGGACCGGGGTGGTACTCCCCTCCTTCTCAAGGAGGGGTCACACAGCGAAGCGGTGGGGGTGGTCTCCCCTCCTAGTTTAGGAGGGGTGGCCCGAAGGGCCGGGGTGGTCAAAAAAAAGGGGCGCCGAAGCGCCCCTTTCGACAACAGGATTGACTACTTTGCTTAGAACGTGTGCACCAGTTGAACGCCGACCGCGTGGGTCTTCTCGCCCGGGAAGACAGTGGCAGTCGCCGCGCCAGTGTTCTGGAAACTCTGCCCTTGCCCTTGCAGGTTGTAAATACCACCGTCACCGTTATCCAGGAGCACGAAACCGACGGTTGCCGTGGTGCGCTTGGACAGGCTGTGGTTGTAGGTGACCTGGTACTGCGTCGCCGAACCGCAGGTCGCGCAAGCAGCGATACCTTCGGTCGCGCCGGCGTGAGTAATGCCGAAGCGAACCATGCCCGGCCCGCCCAGCCTCCAGTCGAGGGCGAAGTTGTAGCTGTCGCGCTCGGCGGAGCCGGGGCCGGCGCCGCGCTCGGCCTCGATGCTGGTCCAGACGAAACCCGCCTTGAACGCACCGAAGGTGTAGTTCACACCCAAGGCCAAGGCCGTGTCATCCCGGCCGTCGAATGCGCCTTGCTGGTTCTCGATCTGCGACCAGCCCAGACCCACGACCAACGGGCCGCTGCGGTAGATGCCGTTCAGGCCCAGGTGGCGCCACTCGGCTCCCGCCGTGCTGTCGAGCGAGTTGCGGGCCGGGTTCTCGGTGGTGTACTGGCCGTTGATCACGAAGCCGTTCATGTTCGGCGAAGCGTAGTTGACGCTGTTCACGTTGCGCGTCGAATAGCCGAAGCCCGCGAAGGTCATCAGCAGGTGCTGCGCGCCGAAGATGCCGGTTTCGTTGAGCATGCGGGTGGCCGAGGTCACCTGCTTGACCGGCGAATCCCAGGTGCCGATGTAGAAATTGCCCCAGTTGCCCCTCAGGCCGAGCGCGCTGTTGCGATCGCACCATTCACCGCTGGCCGCACCCCGGGTAGCGCCGGCGGTACCGCCGCCGAGGAAACGAATGTCCGTTTCGCACTGGAACCAGGCGCTCAGACCGCCGCCCAGCTTCTCCTGGCCCTTGAAACCGATGCGCGACGCACCCGAGTTCAACTGGTCGGTGCTGTT
>CAYSRR010000001.1:14370-27956 GCA_964433375.1 uncultured Streptomycetaceae bacterium | reverse complement strand
TATCCGGAGCGCTGTAGAACCCGTACTCCACGTTGAGCAGGCCGTAGATCTGCACGGTGCTCGACTGCGCCATCGCCATTCCCGGCGCGACCAGCGCTCCGGCAACGGCTGCTACGAGTAATTTCTTCTTCATACCCAAATCTCCTTTGAAATTTTGCGATCATCCCGGCTATCGCATCACGTGTTTGCGACAACCCAAGCATCCCCCCCTTTCGGCGAGGCTGCGGCTAGTTTGCCGGATGGCCCGGCACGCCAGCAACAAAAACGGGCATTTTCCCTGTAAATTGAAGGCGATTGTTGCATGTGCGCAACATTTTTCAGACGCGGCTATCGCTTCGTCTGAAAAATGATAAACTTATTAACAATCAACGTGTTGTATAATCCGGAGTCGACTTGGCCAAGCCCCCCCCTTCCCGCACATGCCAGCCGTGCACGGCCTGCTGCGACGGATGGCTGCAGATACGCATCAACGACGTTCCGGTTTTCCCGGGACGGCCCTGCCCGCACAGCACCGGCAGCGGCTGCAACGACTACGAGCACCGCCCCGTCGATCCGTGCGTCCGTTTCATCTGCGGCTGGCGCCGGGACGACAGCCCGCTGCCGGAATGGATGAAACCCCACAACGCGAAGGTGATCGTCCTGTTCGACCAGGGCGTGTGGCAGGGCCTGCCGGTCGACGTCGCCGTCCCGGTGGGAAAACGGATCCCACAGCGGGCGCTGAATTACCTCAGGCAGTTCGCCGAGTCGCACCAGCGCGCGCTCCTCTACTCGGAGCAGATCGTGGAAAACGGCGTCTACACCAACCGCCAGGCGGTTTCCGCCTTCGGGCCGCCGGCTTTCCAGCAGGAAATGGCGGAGCGCGCGGCGCGCGGTGAAAAGTTCCTGTAGGCCCCCAAAAAAGGGGGACAGGAACACCTTTATTGCTCCTCGCATCACTCGCAACTATAATAGTTGCAACGGAACGAACCCATGACCGAAAGAGTATCCACCCTCGACGTCCGGCAGCGCATCGGCGACATGCTGAACCGCGTCGCCCTCCGGCACGATGAGTTCATCATCGAGCGCAAAGGCAAGCCTCTGGCCGCCCTCGTCCCGGTCGAGCGTCTGGAGCAGATCCGCCGTTTCGCCCGCCAGCACGCGCTCCAGTTCCTGGAACAGCAGAAGGGCGCCGCGGTTTCCGACGAGCAGGCCATGAACCTGGCCCTCGAAGCACGGGAATGGGCGCGCGGGCAGGCCCGCAAGCCGCGGCGCCGGGCCACCTGACCGGTGCTCCGCGCGGTTCTCGACGCCAACGTCTATGTGAGCGCCGTCGTCCGGCCCGAAGGCCCGCCAGGCCTGATCATCGAGCGGTTCCTGCGCGGCGCGGCTTTCGAGGTCGTTCTTTCGTCCGCCGTCGTGGAGGAAGTGCTGCGCGCTCTCGCGTACCCGAAGGTCCGCAAGTTCATCCGTGGCGAAGTCGAACCAGGGCTCTGGTTCGAGGATATCGTCGTGCTGGCTGACCTCGTGGCCGGAGAGGGGATGCCGCTCGGTGTTTGCGAGGATCCGGACGACGACAAGTATATTGCCGCCGCGATCGAGGGTCGCGCCACGTTCATCGTCACGGGGGACCACAAGCTGCTCGCTCTCGAGGAGCACGAGGGCATTCGCATCGTGACGCCGCGCGAGTTCCTCGACTTTCTCGGACCGTGACCGCGCTTCCGTGATTTCCGTGGCTGAAGTTCGAATTCCGTCGGCGTTTATCGGCGGCTGATCAAGCGCCCTTAAATCCCGAGCGCCGAGAGCTGCTTCTCGGGGTAGCGGGTGCCGGCGGTGACGTTGAGCGGGAACGCCTTCGACAACTCGGCGACCTCGGCGGGCGAGAGCGGGATGCCCGCCGCCGTGCAGTTCTGCTCGAGATAAGTGCGGCGCTTGGTGCCGGGGATCGGAACGATATCGTCACCCTGCGCCAGCAGCCACGCCAGCGCGACCTGCGCCGGCGTGCATTTCCTCGCCGCCGCGATTGTTTCGAGCGGCGCCAGCAGCGCGGCGTTCTTGCCGATATTGTCGGCGCTGAAACGCGGATGCTCGCGGCGACGGTCCTTGGGCAGCAGCGCATCCAGCGTTTTCATCGTCGCGGTGAGAAAGCCGCGTCCCAGCGGCGCGTACGCCATGTAGCCGATGCCGAGCTCGCGGCAGGCCGGCAGGATTTCCTGCTCCACGTCGCGGCTCCACAGGGAGTACTCGGTTTCCACGGCAGTGAGGGGATGCACCTTGTGCGCGCGCCGGATCGTCTGCGCGCCGGCTTCGGACAGCTGCAGGTAGCGCACCTTGCCCTGTTCCACCAGCCGCTTCATGGCGCCGACCGTGTCCTCGATCGGGACGGTCTTGTCCATGCGGTGCATGCCGTAAATGTCGATCACGTCCACGCCCAGGCGCTTGAGGCTTTTTTCGCACGCCTGCGGCACGTAGTCGGGGTGGCCGCCGCTCAGCGCGGGCGCATCGCCCCCGCCCCCGCGGCCCGCCAGCGCGACGTTGCCGAACTTGGTGGCGACGAGAAACCGGTCGCGCTTGCCCTTCAGCGCCCTCGCGATCAATTCCTCGTTCACGCCGTTGCCATAGGCGTCGGACGTGACGAGAAGGTTCACGCCGAGATCGGCCGCCCGGTGGATCGTGGCGATCGACTCCTCGTCGTTCGGCTCGCCGTAGCTGATGGACATGCCCATGCAGCCCAGTCCGAGCGCCGAGACTTCCGGTCCGTTCTTTCCCAGCTTTCGCTTTTGCATCGCTTCCTCCTCGTTAGCCGCCGATCAATCCCGGATAAACCCCAAATCAATTCAGCCGCCGATGAACGCCGATAGACGCCGATAATTCTCGACAAAGATACTTAGAACCCATAAACCACTCGTTTTACCGTTGCTTTAGGCGCGCCGAAGTTAACCAACAAGCAGACCTGAAGCCCTGTCGCCTTGAGATAGTTCACACACTGCGCGGTGTGAATATCGTCCAACGACTTGATCGCCTTGATCTCCACGATGACACATCCTTCGACTAAAAGATCAGCGATAAAGTCGCCTACGAGAATATCCTTGTAACGAACTTCTATTCTGTATTGCTGTGCCGCCTGAATTCCGGCTTGTCCGAGTTCTACCGCGAGCGCGTTCTCGTAAACCTTTTCGAGAAACCCCGGACCGAGAGTATTGCTCACCTGATGTACGCAACCGATGATTTTTTCCGTTATTCGATCCAGTCTTGATCGGCGTTCATCGGCGTCCATCGGCGGCTTAATTTCCTGGTTTTGGCAGTCGCGGTTCCTGCTTCAACCCCCTCGGCGGCTTGCTTTTTACTTTGCGTAGGTAACCGTCAAGTCGCCGACGCCGTCCACGTGGCCCTCGAGCTTGTCGCCCGCCTGCACCGGCCCGACGCCCGCCGGGGTGCCCGACATGATGAGGTCGCCGGCGCGCAGCGTGATCAGCCTGGAGAGATACGCGATCATCTCGGGCACGTTCCAGATCATCTCGGACAGGTCGCCTTTCTGCTTCACCGCGCCGTTCACCTTGACCCAGATCGCGCCCTTCGCGGGATGACCCGCCATGGCCACGGTCTTCAGCGCGGTGCACGGCGCCGAGTTGTCGAAGGCCTTGCCCATTTCCCACGGGCGGCCCATCTTCTTCGCTTCGCCCTGGAGGTCGCGCCGGGTCATGTCGAGACCCACGCCGTAGCCGAAAACGTGGTCGAGCGCTTTCTCGACCGGGATGTTGGCGCCGTCCTTGCCGATCGCCACCACCATCTCGATCTCGTGGTGCAGGTCCTTCGTGGCCTGGGGGAAAGGAATGGTGGCGCCGTTCGGCACGATGGCGTCCGCCGGCTTCATGAAGAAGAACGGCGGCTCGCGCTCGGGGTCGTGCCCCATCTCGCGCGCATGCTCGGCGTAGTTGCGGCCGACGCAGTAGATGCGCCCGACCGGGAACGTCTGGTTGCTTTCGGCCACCGGCAAGGCCGGCGTGGGCCGGAAATTGACAACGTGATTCATGCGTCTTCCTTTCGTCTGGTTAAGCTCGCGCCACGGTGCACCCCGGCGCAGGGCGGCCCGGCGCTCCTACTTGCGTTCGACGACGATCCAGAATCCCTGGGGCATGCGGTTGAAAGTCGCCAGTTCGAAACGCTCCAGGAATTTCGGCAGCCACCAGCCCGCCGGCTGCTGGATCAGGTGGGCATTGCGGCCGTCCGAGAGCACCTTCATCGCGGGATGGACGTGGACGGTGAACACGCCGACGCCCGTCACGACTCTTTTCAGATCGTCCAGCACGCTGTCCAGCAAATGCGGCTCGACATGCTCCAGGACGTCGATGCAGGCCACGAATCCGCACGGGGCCGGCGGCGCCGACCAATGCGGGATCGCGGGATCGTAGTGATGGATCCGCAACGAGCGCTTCATGTGGTCCCGCAGGCTGATCCCCAGCCGCCCCTTGCCCGCGCCGTAATCGAGCAACTCGGCGGCCCGCGTCGCTTCGAGCAATCCGGCCACGAGCGGCGCGTATTCCACCGACGCCATGCCGTAATCCGGATTCTCGTGCAGCCTCTGCTGCTGCAGGCGATACTCCTCGCTGATGAGCGTAGGCGGCTGCGCGAGCGTCTGCGGCATGGCGGCGGTGAGGTTCCTGACTGGACCCGAGGGTGCGGATTATAGCCGAAGGCGCCCCACCTGAGGGCGTCTTCCGCCCGGTGTAAACTCGCTGCTGCCGCGACATCCCGCACCCCTGGAGAATGCATGAAAATCAAGTCCATCAAGGCCGGCGTGCACCGGCTCTCCGTCAACGTCCCGCTGCTGAAAAACCCGATCAACCGCAGGGCCATCGTCTGCGAGGTCGAGACCGACGACGGCATCACCGGCTGCGGCCTGACCGGGGGCGCCTACCTGCCGTTCGCGATCGTCACCGCGATCGAGAAGGAGTTCTTCCCGATCGTGAAGGACATGGACCCGCGCGACACCGAGGCGATCCACGAGAAAGTGTGGTGGAAGCTGAACCAGCGCTCGATGACGGGCGTCGTTTCGAGCGCGCTCTCCGCGATCGACATCGCCTGCTGGGACATCCACGGCAAGCACGCGGGCCGCACGGTGGCGCAACTGCTGGGCGGCGCGCGCGACTGGGCGCATACCTACTGCACCTTCGGCTTCACGGAATACGAGGATCGCGAGCAATTGGTCGAGGC
Organism: uncultured Streptomycetaceae bacterium; assembly: GCA_964433375.1. Lineage (GTDB taxonomy): Bacteria > Pseudomonadota > Gammaproteobacteria > Burkholderiales > SG8-41 > SG8-41. The sequence continues at coordinate 22,766 of CAYSRR010000001.1, read as the reverse complement.
GGCCAGGCTCCAGATCAAGAACGGACACCGCCGGCTCAAGATGGTGGTGGCCGTGCACAAGGGCGGCTGGCAGGAGGACGCCCGGCGCGTGCGCGCGGTGCGCGAGGCGGTGGGGCCGGACGTCGAGCTGATGATGGACGCCAACTACAAGTTCAACCCGGTGGACGCGCGCCAGCTGTGCCGCGCGATCGAGGACTGCAACCTCACCTGGTTCGAGGAACCGGTCTACCAGAACGACACGCGCGCCATGGCGGATCTGCGGCAGCACACCCGCATCCCGATCTCCGCCGGCCAGAACGAAGGGCACCGCTGGCGCCTGCGCGAGCTGGTGCTGCACCAGGCGGTGGACATCCTGCAGCCCAACGTCTGCTACTGCGGCGGCTACACCGAGGCGCAGAAGGCGGGGCACCTCGCCCAGGCCTTCAACCTGCCGATCGCGAACGGCGGCGGCTGGCCGCTGCACAACATGCACGTCATGGCCGGGCTCATGAACGGCTGGCGCGTCGAGTTCCACCTCGACATGCAGGCGGTCGGCGAGCTGCTGTTCGTGAACCCGCCGCGGCCGGAAAACAACATCGTGAAAATCCCCGCCGGGCCGGGACTCGGATTCGAGCCCAACCGCGACACGCTGAAGGACACCCTGATAAAGACGTGACCCCCCCCAACCCTCCCCCTTGCCAAGGGGGAGGGATAGGGTGGGGGTTCGTGATCGGTGACTGGTGCCAGCCCCTCACCCCTCACACTTCACTTCCCGTTTCCTCGCTCAGCCATGAGCGAGGAAACGGGACTGTGGGTGCTGTTCTCGTCGAGCTTCCTGGCCGCGACGCTGCTGCCCGGCGGCTCCGAGGCCGTATTGTTCGGCGTGCTCCGGTTCCATCCCGAGCAGTTCTGGCCGGCGCTCGGCGTCGCCACGCTGGGCAACACGCTGGGCGGCATGACTTCCTACCTGATCGGCCGCATCATTCCGCCGAAGCAGAACCTGCGCGGGCTGGAGGCGGCGCGCCGGCACGGCGCGCCGGTCCTGCTCCTGTCGTGGGTGCCGGTACTCGGCGACCCGCTGTGCGTGGCGGCAGGATGGTTGCGCCTGGATCCGTGGCGGTCCGCGCTGTTCATCGCCCTGGGAAAATTCGCGCGCTATGCCGGCATCGCGGCGCTCGCGGCCTGAGCAATCGCGTGTTGCTATGACCGCTGTCGCGCTGGGATAATCGGGCATCCCCGGAGAAGGAGCAGGAATGCCAGCCGAAGCCCAGGCCGCCGCCGCCGGCAGCCAGGAACAGCTTTCGTTTTCCGACGCGGGCGCATGCAGGGCCTGGATCGCGCGGCTGCCGCTTACCCAGCCGGCCCAGTGCCACGCGCTGCTCCTGGCGCAAGTGCGGCTGTTGCCGACGGCCGCGCCCGCGGCCAGGTTCGAGATGCTCGAACTGCTGCGGCAGCCGGTCGCGGAAGCCCAGGCCGGGATGGCGAAGCACTGCCGCGGCAAGCCGCTGCCGCTCGACGGCAAGGACGACGAAGCCTGGCAGCGCGCGGTCGATTTGTGGCGGACGATGGCAACGGGTTACGACTCGCTGATCGACGCCATGGCGACCACGGCCCCGGACCTGGCGGCCAGCGCGGATATCATCTGCCAGCGGGCGCTGCGCTACACCGCTCAGGCCATGTTCGAGCATTGCCACATTTATCATGTCGTGAACGGCGCGCTGTGGCAGCAACTGCACCGGCTCTACGTCTTCTCCGAGAACGCCGGGCTGTCCGCCTCCCCGGTCAACGATGGCGTCGGGCGCCAGATGGCGGCGACTTCCTGCGCCGGCACCTACGCGCATGCCCTGCTCATGCATCTCGCCCAGCCGGACGCGATGACCGGCGATCAACTCGATACGGTCGATCGCTGGATCGAACGTTGGGAAGGGCTGGTGACCCTGTCGCCGGAGCCGCTCGCGCAAAGCACGATCCCCGCGCTGGCGGTGGATGTCTCCTCCCGGAAAGGCGCGGGCCTGGCGAAGCAGATGCCGGCCGCCGGCGTGCGCCACCTCAACCTGGAGGCGTTGAGCCGGGCGCTGCGCCAGACCATCGCCGCACTCAAGCAGCAGGCGCCGGCCCAGCTCGGCCTGGGCGATCTCCCGCGGGAAACCTGCGAACAACTGCTGCTCCTGCTGCACGTCCAGTGGTGCGCGGCCGGCACGGGCCGCGCCGACGAGCGCACGCCCGCTTCGATCAAGGTGATGATCTCGCCCAACCTCGCATCGATGCATTTTCACCTGACCGGCAAGCCGTTCAAGCAGCCGGGTGGCGCCATCACGGCCGCCGAGCGGCAACGGCTCGACATGTTCGGCTCCGTGTCCGAAGCCGGCGAAAGCGCGCTGGCCTCCCAGCGCAGCGCGGCGCTGGAGACCTGGGTCATCGTCAACCAGAGCATCTCGGGCTTTCTCGGCACCGCGCGCGAAAAGGAGATCATGAACCGCATCAACCACCACCAGCTGGTCGCGCTGCGACCTCCCGCCAGGAAGGTGATGTACCTGGGCATCGTGCAGCGGCTCAACGTGGACGAGGCCGGCATCATGTGGATCGGTCTGCGCATCATCCTGGGCGCGCCGAAGGCCGTTGCGGCGCGCATGGCCGACGCCCCCGGCGGCCAGTACGACCGCGCCCTGCTGATGCCGGAGGATGCGGCACGCAAGATCCCCGCCTCCATCGTGATGCTGCCCGGCTGGCACCAGGCCAACCGCACGCTCGTGCTCCAGGCCGACAAGGAAAAGGAGCGGCACATCCGGCTGCAGGCCCTGCTCGACAAGGGAGAGAACTTCGAGCGCGCCACCTACACCGGCTGACGCCGGGGTCTCGAGTTACGGGTTGACGTCCGGGACATCGCGACGAATCTGGCAGCCCGAACTCGAAACCCGGAACTTGCAACTCGAAACTTTTTTCTCTCCCGATTACGCCGTCGCACGCGACCGTTTCCGCGACGCGGCGCGCACCGCCGGCGCCTCGCTCGATGCTCTGAGCATCGAGGCGCGCGGACCCCGGCAGGAGCCGCTGACCATCGACATCGCCCACTTCGGGACGCGCGATGCGCGCAGCGTGCTCGTGCATACCAGCGGGTTGCACGGCGTGGAGGCCTACGCCGGCGCCGCGGTGCAGCTCGCGGCGCTCGAAGCGCCACCTTCGCCGCCCGAGGGTTGCGCGCTGGTGCTGGTGCACGTGCTCAATCCCTACGGCATGGCGTGGCTGCGGCGCACGAACGAGAACAATGTCGATCTCAACCGGAACTTCCTGCGCCGCGATGAGCGCTGGGAAGGCGCGCCCGCCCTGTACCCCCGCCTCGACCCTCTGCTCAATCCGCCCTCCCCGCCGGCCCGGGACGGGTTCCGGCTGCGGCTCGCCCTGGCCGCGCTGCGTCATGGTCTGCCTGCGTCGAGACAGGCGATCGCCGAGGGCCAGTACGATTTTCCACGGGGATTGTTCTACGGCGGGAAAGCGCTGGAATCCGGGCCCCGGCAATACCTCGACTGGCTGAGTCGCAACCTGGCGCGGGCGGCCCGCCTCTTCGCGATCGACCTGCACACCGGGCTGGGCCGTCGCGGCGAAGAGTCGCTTTTCGTGGAGCCCGGCGTAAACACGACATCCACCGCCGACCTTGAGCGCGCGCTCGACAGGCGGCTGATCGATCCCGCCACAGGCCGGGCGGCTTACCAGATCCGGGGCGGCCTGGGTGGCGCGCTGTCGCAAGCGCTGCCCGGCGTTCGCGCGGATTTCGTGCTGCAGGAAATCGGTACCCGCCCGGCGCTCGCCGTGCTGCATGCCCTGCGCGAGGAGAATCGCTGGCACCATTACGGGACAGCGGACCTGCGCCATCCCGCAAAACACGCCCTGCTCGAGGCGCTCTGCCCGACCGCGGCAGGCTGGCGCCGCCGCGCGGTCGGGCATGGCCTCTCCCTGCTGCGCGCGGCCGCGGCGTGGACATTCCAGACGAAAAAGCGTGATTCGTGAATCGTGAGTCGCGTCGAAAACCGGCTTATGTCAGCTCTGACGACGTCAGCTCCAATGGGGGGGGTCGCTTGTCGCGAACCGCGTCCCTTGGTTTTCGCGGATAATCGAATCACGAATCACCAATCACGAATCACTACTTACTGTATGTCGTGCGAACTGTGCGAAACCGAAGGCGGCGCGCCGGTCTGGCGCGACGCGCGGTGCCGCGTGGTGCATGTCGCCGAGCCGGGCTACCCGGGCTACTGCCGCGCGATCTGGAACGACCACGTCGCCGAAATGACCGACCTCGGCGAAACCGACCGCGCGCGTTTCATGCAAGTCGTCATGACGCTGGAAGCGGCGCTGCGGGAGCTGCTGCGCCCCGACAAGATCAATCTCGCCAGCCTGGGCAACGTCACGCCGCACCTGCACTGGCACGTGATCCCGCGGTTTCGCGACGACCCGCATTTCCCGAACCCGATCTGGAGCACATTGATACGCCGGCCGGGCCCGATCGAGCCGCCGCGCGCCGACTTCATTGCACGCATGGCGGAGAAGCTGTCCCGTTCAGGATGAGCACGAGCGGCAAACGAAAAACGTGATTTATTTCCGAGGGTTCTGAGCGTTTTTTGAGACTTGGGTGAATTAGTTCACATACCCTGTTGTTGCAACTGGGCTAGCCTGTTGGTGGAGCGGTGCGTTGTTCGCCGCCGGTTGCGACCCCCCATCAGAAGGCGGCGCGCCTGCGGCAAGGTCACGCCGGGCCTGGCCATCGTCTCCGGGGGATACTCTCTCAGGCCCGAGCGTGCGAACATCACCCAGGAAAACCTGAAATGACCAGCCAACCGCTCGCCTCTTCCTCCACGCCGTTGCCCCTGCAGTTCATCGACAGCGCCACCTGCAAGCGCTGGATCGAGCAGCTCACGCTCACCAATGTCCAGCTGACCCAGCAAGTGCTCACCGGGCAGCTCGCCAGCCTCGGCGCGACGCAACTGGCCCCGCTCGAGCGCCTGAAAATTCTCGAGACGATGCGCGAGCCGGTGCAATTCGTCCAGGCCGAGTCGGCCAAGCGCTACGCCGGCAAGCCGCTGCCGCTCGATCCCGGCGAGACGGCCGTCTGGAACAACGTCATCGCGTTGTGGCAGGAGATGGGCCGCAACTACCAGCAGTGTCTCCGCGCCTATCGCGAGGGCGACATCGCCATCGCGCCCCACGCGGCCCTCATCACCCTGCGCTGCCTGCGCCTCACCGGCTCGACCCTGCTCGACCACTATCGCATCTACCGGCAGCCGGCGGGCGCGCTGTGGCGCGCGGCGCATGAACTCTATGCCTTCGCGGAAAGCCACGGCTATTCGCGCATCCGCGTCCAGGACACCTTCTCCAGGCGCGACCCCGATTCGAGCTGCGCCGAGAGCTACGCGCAGGTGCTGCTCGCCCACCTGGCCAACCCGTTCGCGCTCTCGGCGCGGCAGATGGCCTTCGTCGCGCGCTGGCTCGAGCGCTGGGCGACCCTCGTGGGACTGGCCACGCAGCCGCTGCCGACCGGCCCGATCCCCTCGCTCGCCGTCGATCTCACCGGTTCCGGCGGCGCGGTATTCGGCAGCGGCCTGGAACCGCAGACGAACCTGCGCTACCTCGATCTCGAGCAGTTGTCGAAAACGCTGCGCCAGACCATCAATCTGCTGAAGCAGGGCCAGACGCCGGGCCAGCTCGGTCTCGGCGAAGACGCGCGGCAGCCCGGCTGCGAGAACCTGTTGATGCTGCTGTACGTGCAATGGTGCCGCGCGGGCACCGCCCGCGCCGAGGAGCGCTCGAAACACGACGAGCCGGCCAACGTCTGCTTCGGGCTGGCCGCGGCCCACTTTCACGTGGGCGGCGGGCGCGGCTTCCGCCAGCCGGGCGAGCTGACCTCGCGCGAGAAGCAGGACATGGACACTTACGGCTACATCACCCGCACCGACCAGGAGAAAAACGAAACGCTCGAGCTGTGGCAGATACTCAACCAGAGCGCCTCGGGCTTCATGTGCATCCTGCGCGAGCCCGACGGCAAGGGGCGCGTCAGCCACAACCAGCTGCTCGCGGTGCGCCGGGCGGGCGGGCGCAGCTTCCACCTCGGCATGGTGCAGTGGCTGAGAATGGAAGAGAGCGGCGAGATTTTCTGCGGCGTGCGGCTGTTCCCCGGGACGCCGCAGGCGATCGCGGTGCGGCCCTCCAATTTCACCCCGACCGGCAGCGGCCGCTACGAGCGGGCGCTGTTGTTGCCGGAAGTGCCCGCGCCCGCCACGCCGGCCACGCTGATCCTGCCCGCCGGATGGTTCCAGAGCAGCCGCTTCGTGGAAATATTCTCCGACCGCAAGCAGGTCGCGAAGCTGCTCAACCTGCTGGAGAAAGGCAGCGACTTCGACCGCGGAACCATCGTGGTCGTATAACGACCACGATGGTTTAAGGATTCTGCCGGATCGATTTCCGGCAGAATCCTAGGCGCTGCGCGCGAGCGCTTCGCGCCCGGACGGCGCCAGCAGCCGTTCCGCGGGAAACACCACGGTAAAGGTGCTGCCGCGTCCCGGCTCGCTCGCGACCTCGAGCCGCGCCTGGTGCCGGCTGAGGACGTGCTTGACGATGGCGAGGCCGAGCCCGGTGCCGCCGGTCTCGCGCGAACGGCTGCGGTCCACGCGGTAGAAGCGCTCGGTCAGGCGCGGCAGGTGCTGGGGCGCGATGCCGATGCCGGTATCGCGCACGCTGAACACCGCCTCGGCGCCGCGGCGACGCCAGGCGATCGTGACCTCGCCGTTCTCCGGGGTATAGCGCACCGCGTTGCTGACCAGGTTGCTGAACGCGCTTCCGAGCTCCTCTTCGCTCGCGGCCAGCCAGCAATCTCCCGAAACATCGAGCAGTATCCGGTGCCGGCCGGACGACAATACCATCGCGTCGTTGTACAGCGCGCGCGCCAGCTCGGGCACGTTCACGGCGCCCTCGCGCGGCGGGTTGTGCGAGCTCTCCAGCGTGGAGAGCGTCAGCAGGTCCTCCACCAGCCGCCGCATGCGCTGCGACTGGTCCATCATCAGCGGCAGCGAACGCCGCAGCAGCTCGTCGTCCGCGGCCTTCAGGTCCATGATGGTCTCGAGGAAGCCGCCCAGCACCGTGAGCGGCGTGCGCAGCTCGTGCGAAACGTTGGCGATGAAATCGCGCCGCATCGTTTCCACGCGCTCGAGGTCGGTGATATCGCGGCTGATCATCAGCTTTTGCCGCTCTCCGTAGGGCACCAGCTGCACCGACAGGATCAGGTCCGATCCGCGCGCGAGCCGCAGCACCAGGGGCTCGCCGTAGTTCTGCGCCCGCAGGTATTCGATGAATTGCGGCTGGCGCAGGAGATTGGCGACGCCCTGCCCCGCGTCGCGCCCGCAGTCGAAACCGAAATGGCTCTCGGCCACCGGGTTGCACCATTCGATCCGGTCCTGCGCGCCGAGGATCACCACGCCATCGGGCATCGCGGCCGCGGCTTGACGGAAATCCTCCAGGGACGCCGTCAGCCGCGACTCGCTCTGGCGCTGGCGGCGCAGCAGGTGATAGAAATCGGTGTAGACCCGGTCCCAGACTCCCAGGCCCCGCGGTATCCGCTCGGGGACGGGGTCCCGCAACCATCGCCTCAGCATCGCGATGTGGCGGTAATGCGTGACGACGACGGCCAGCAGACCCGCCGCGAATACGGCCACGGCAGCGGTCGCCCCGGCGATCGGCCACGCCACCAGGCCGGCGATCGCCAGCACGAGCAGGATCAGGAGAAATCGTACCCAGTGTTTCACGGGTAACTCCCCGGAGAGAAGGGCGCCATTATCTCACGGGGCCGGGCGCCGCCGCGGCAGGCTTCAGGCGGCGGCTGAAAAACGGTAACCGGCGCTGCGCACCGTCTGGATCAGGCGATCGTGGTTGGTGGGTTCCAGCGCCTTGCGCAACCGGCGGATGTGCACGTCCACCGTGCGCTCCTCGACGAAAACATGGTCGCCCCATACCTGGTCGAGCAACTGGGTGCGCGAGTAGACGCGCTCGGCGTGCGTCATCAGGAAATGCAGCAGGCGAAACTCGGTGGGCCCGAGCGTGAGCGTCGCACCGTTGCCGCTCACGCGATGGCTCACGGGGTCGATTTTCAGGCCTGAAACCTCGACCGCGTCGTCGGTCACCTGCGGGGCGCGGCGCCGCAGCACGGCTTTCACGCGCGCGTTCAGTTCCCGCGGCGAAAACGGCTTGGTCAGGTAGTCGTCCGCGCCGGTTTCCAGCCCCTGGAGCTTGTCGCGCTCGTCGGCGCGGGCCGTCAGCAGGATGAGCGGCACGCCCTGCGTGCGCTTGTCGGCGCGGAGCTTGCGCGCGAACTCGATGCCGCTCATGCCCGGCAGCATCCAGTCGAGCACCACCAGGTCGGGCAGCGCGGTGCGCAC
>CAYSRR010000001.1:0-14360 GCA_964433375.1 uncultured Streptomycetaceae bacterium | reverse complement strand
AATGAGTTCCTGGATCGCCGGCTCGTCTTCGACCACCAGTATGGTTGCCGCCATCGGGAATCCTCGGGGGTTTACGGGCCGTGGCGATATTATGAAACAGGTGTTACAAGCGTGTGACAGGCGCGATAATGGCCGGGAAACTCCTTTTATATCAGGGTTTTCGTTTCACGACCGCTCGGTTATGATGGGCGCCTCCGGAGACCGTCATGGCAGGACTTACCAAGAGCGTTCCCCAGCCGACCGAGATCAAGCTGCACCGGCAATCCCGCGTACTCGAACTCGCTTTCGCCGATGGCAGCACGTTCAGGCTGCCGTGCGAGTTCCTGCGCGTCTATTCGCCCTCCGCCGAAGTGCGCGGCCACGGCCCCGGGCAGGAGGTGCTGCAGGTCGGCAAGAAAGACGTCGAAATCACGCGCATCGACCCGGTCGGCAGCTACGCGGTGCAGTTCGCTTTCTCCGACGGCCACGACACCGGCATCTACTCCTGGGACCTGCTCTACGACTATGGCAGGCACCAGGACGAAATGTGGCGGACCTATCTCCGGCGCATGGCGGAAGCGGGCGCCAGCCGCGAAGCTCAGAAAGGAAAGGCGTGAATGGTGAGTAGTGAATAGTGATTGGACGACACCGCCCCGGCGCAGCCGGCATCGAGTCCATTCACCACTCACCAATCACCACTCACGCAGTTGACATGACGAAGACCACCGACTTCGGCTACCAGAAAGTCCCCGAGGACGAGAAGTCGCGGCGCGTGGCGGGCGTCTTCGATTCCGTCGCTTCCCGTTACGACGTCATGAACGACCTGATGTCGGGCGGCCTGCACCGGCTGTGGAAACGGTTCGCGGTGGAAGCGAGCGGCGTGCGCCCGGGCGCGCGCGTGCTCGACATCGCCGGCGGCACGGGCGATCTCGCGCGGCTGTTTCTCCAGCGCGTCGGGCCCGCGGGCGAGGTCGTGCTGACCGACATCAATGCCGCGATGCTGCGGATCGGGCGCGACCGCCTGCTCGACCGGGGCGCGCTGGCGCCGGTGGCGCAATGCAACGCCGAATCGCTCCCGTTTGCCGGAGGGCATTTCGACTGCGTCAGCGTCGCGTTCGGGCTGCGCAACATGACGCGCAAGGACGCGGCGCTCGCGGAAATGCGGCGCGTGCTCAAACCCGGCGGCCGGCTGCTGGTGCTCGAGTTCTCCAGGGTGTGGGAGCCGCTGCGCCCCCTCTACGATGCCTATTCCTTCGGGGTGCTGCCCCGGCTCGGCCGGCTGATCGCGAACGACGCCGGGGCCTATCGTTATCTCGCCGAATCCATCCGCACGCATCCCGACCAGGAAAACCTCAAGCGCATGATGGAACAGGCCGGGCTCGAACGGGTCGAATACTTCAACCTGGCCGGCGGCGTGGTCGCCCTGCACCGGGGCTACCGGTTCTGACGCGCGGGCCCGCACCCGTCAATGTAATGAATTGAATTGCCTCACAATCCGGGACGCGAGGACGGCGCGCGCGGCGAGGGCGTGATTTCCGATAAACTGGCAGCCCGGATCGGCAAACGCGAAGGAGAATCCATGAATAAATTCCTGGCCGTCATGATCGGCTTCATCGGGCTCTCGCTCGTCGTTCCCGACGCCGACGCGCGGCGTTTCGGCGGCGGGCGCAACCTCGGCATGCAGCGCAGCGCCCCCGCCCAGCAGGCCGCGCCCAAGGCGCCCGCGCAACAGCAGCAGCAAGCCGCGCCGGCGACGGCCGCGCAGCAGCCGGCCGGCGCCTCGAAATGGCTCGGGCCCCTGACCGGGCTCGCCCTCGGCGCGGGGCTGGCCGCGCTGTTCCTCAATAACGGCATCGCCGGCCTGCTCGCCGGCCTGCTGGTGATCGGCCTGATCGTCGCGGCGATGATGTTCCTCGCGCGCGCGTTGCGCGGCGGCGCCATGCCGCGGCCGATGCAGTACGCGGGCGCCGCGGGCAGGGAACAGGTGCTCACCACGATGCCCGGCGGCGGCGCGCCCGTGACGGCCGCGAGCGGCGGCCGCTGGCCGGCGGGCTTCGACGCGGAAGGTTTCGTGCGCCACGCCCGGCTCAACTTCGTGCGCCTGCAGGATGCCTACGACTCGAACGATCTCACGACGATGCGCGATTTCCTCGCGCCCGAGGTCTACCGCGAGATCGAGGCCGACATCCGTTCCGAGAACGACGCGCCTAAGAAGACCGAGGTGCTGACGCTCGCGGCCGAAGTGCTCGACGTCGCCGAGGAAGCGGGATCCTATATCGTCAGCGTGCGCTTCTCCGGCCTCACCCGGGAAGCGGGCGGGCGGGCGGAGCCGTTCGACGAAACCTGGCATCTCGAGAAACCGGTGAAAGGCAACGCCGGCTGGCTCGTCGCCGGCATCCAGCAGGCCTGACCCCGGCTGTTTCGCGCCTCATCGGGAAAATCCCGGTCGGGCGACCGGGATTTTCCACAGTCTCATGCTTGACCCTGTTCGCATCGCCTTCATCAACCACCTGCTGCGCGGCGCGAGCTGGGCGCGCGAGGCGCTCCAGCGGCACGCGGGAAAGACCGCGCGCTTCGATACCCCGCCGTTCGGTCTCTCCCTCACCGTGCTGGAGAACGGCGAGGTCGGGGCGGCCGCGGCCGATGCCGTCCCCGCCGTCACGATCACGCTCACCCCGGGGCTCGCGCTGCGCATCGCGGCCCGCGACGAAACCGCCTGGCGCGAGATCGGGGTCAGCGGCGACACCGACTTCGCCGCCGCCCTCAACCACCTTGCGCGCAACCTGCGCTGGGACGTCGAGGAAGACCTCTCCCGCGTCTTCGGCGACATCGCCGCCCATCGCATGGCCGAGAGCGGGCGCGCCTTCCGGCGCTGGGGCGAGCAGGCCTTCGTGAACACCGGCCGCTCGTTTGCCGAGTACTGGACCGAGGAGCGGCCGCTCATCGCGGCCGCGCGGGACATCGAGCAGTTCAACCGCGACGTGGACCGGCTGCGCGACGACCTGGCGCGATTGGACAAGCGCGTCGAGCGCCTCCTGAGCCGCGGATAAGGCCGTCGCATGCGCCTCATCCGGTTGCTGAGAATCCTCTCCGTCGGCGTCCGCTACGGTCTCGACGAATTCCTGCTCGGCCACGAGCGGATGGCCGGGCTGCGCGCGCTGATCAACACGGCGTTTTTCTGGCGCAGGCTGCGGGAACCGCGCGCGGTGCGCCTGCGCCAGGCGCTGGAGGCGCTGGGTCCCATCTTCGTCAAGTTCGGGCAGGTGCTGTCCACGCGCCGCGACCTGCTGCCGCCCGACATGGCCGACGAGCTGGCGAAGCTGCAGGACCGGGTGCCGCCGTTCCCCGCCGCGGACGTCATGGAGATACTGCAGCGCGCCTACGGCAAGCCGGCGGACCAGGTCTTCCGGGATTTCAGCGCCGAGCCCGTGGCGAGCGCGTCGGTTGCGCAGGTGCACCTCGCCCGGCTGCCCGACGGCACCGAGGTCGCGGTGAAAGTGCTGCGGCCCGGCATCGGCAAGGTGATCGGCAAGGACCTGGCGCTGCTCCACGACGGCGCATCCCTGATGGAATGGCTTTGGGCGGACGGCCGCAGGCTGCGCCCGCACGAAGTGGTGGACGAGTTCGCCAAGCACCTCGAGGTCGAGCTCGACCTGCTGCGCGAAGCCTCCAACGCGAGCCAGCTGCGCAGGAATTTCGCCGGCTCTTCCCTGCTGCTCGTCCCGGCGGTGCACTGGGACTACTGCTCGAGCGAAGTGATGGTGATGGAGCGCATGCACGGCACGCCGGTGTCGCAGGTCGCCACGCTGCGGGCGCAGGGCGTGGACATCCCGAAGCTCGCGCGCGCCGGCGTCGAGATCTTCTTCACGCAGGTGTTTCGCGACGGCTTTTTCCACGCCGACATGCATCCCGGCAACATCCTGGTGATGACCGAGGGGGAAATGAGCGGTCGCTACGTCGCGCTCGACTTCGGCATCATGGGCACCCTGACCGACATCGACAAGGACTACCTCGCGCAGAACTTCCTCGCTTTCTTCCGGCGCGACTACCGGCGCGTGGCCCAGGTGCACATCGAGTCCGGCTGGGCGCCGAAGGACACGCGGGTGGACGATTTCGAGGCCGCGATCCGCGCCGTGTGCGAGCCGATCTTCGCCAAGCCCTTCAAGGACATCTCCTTCGGGCGCGTACTGCTGCGCCTGTTCCAGACCTCGCGCCGCTTCAACGTCGAGGTGCAGCCGCAGCTCGTGCTGCTGCAGAAGACGCTGCTCAACATCGAGGGGCTGGGGCGCGACCTCGACCCCGACCTCGACCTGTGGGAAACCGCCAAGCCCTTCCTCGAGCGCTGGATGGCCGAGCAGGTCGGCTGGCGCGGACTGCTCGATCGCATCCGGCAGGAAGCCCCTTACTGGAGCACGGTGCTGCCCCAGCTCCCCAGGCTGGTGCACCAGGCGCTCGCCCGGCACGCGCAGGACCGCGCCGCGGAAGAGCACGCCGCCGCCCTGCTGCGGGAAGCGCGGCGGCGCAACCACTGGCTCGCCGCGATCACCGTTCTGCTCGCGCTGCTGGCTATCGCCGTGCTCGCCGGCGGCTGAAGCCGTCGCTCGCGCCGCGATTCGCGCGCCGTATAATCCGCGTTTTGCATTTTTCCGGCGCGCCGCGCCGGCACCGCCGTCATGCTGCTTACGTTCGTCCTCGCCTACCTCGCCGTCTCGCTCGCCATCGGGCTCGTCGCCGCGCTGAAAGTCCACAGCGCCAGGGATTACATCACCACCGGGCGCCGGCTGCCGATCTGGGTCGTCTTCGCCGCCGTGTTCGCCACGTGGTTCGGCGCGGAAACCGTGCTCGGCATCTCCGCGACCTTCCTGCGCGAGGGGCTCTCCGGCCTCGTCTCCGACCCGTTCGGCGCGGCGATGTGCCTGATCCTGGTGGGCGCGTTCTTCGCGCGGCCGCTCTACCGCATGAATCTCCTCACCATCGGCAACTATTACCGCGTCCGCTACAACCGCCCGGTGGAAGTGGCTACCAGCGTCTGCATCGCCCTCTCCTACCTGGGCTGGGTCGCCGCCCAGATCACGGCGCTGGGCCTGGTGTTCAACGTGATCTCGCAAGGCGAGATCACGCAGACCGCCGGCATGGTCATCGGCGCGTCCGTGGTGCTCGCCTACACCCTCTTCGGCGGCATGTGGTCGGTCGCGTTCACCACCTTCATCCAGATGATCATCATCGTGCTGGGACTGTTCTACATCGCCTGGCTGGTGAGCGGCATGGCGGGCGGCGTTTCGGCCGTGGTTTCCCACGCGGCCGCCGCGGGGAAATTCGAGTTTTTCCCGAAGCTTGAGCCGCGCGACGTGATCGCGTTCGTGGCGGCCTGGGTCACGCTGGGGCTGGGCTCGATCCCGCAGCAGGACGTGTTCCAGCGGGTCAACGCCTCCCGCAACGAGGACACCGCGGCCTGGGGCTCGATCCTGGGCGGGTCCGCCTACTTCCTGTTCGCCTTCGTGCCGCTGTTCCTCGCCTATTCCGCGACGTTGATCGACCCGAAGATGGTCGCGGACCTGATCGACGCCGATTCCCAGCTCATCCTGCCCACGCTGATACTCAACCACCTGCCGCTCTATGCGCAGATCATCTTCTTCGGCGCCCTCCTCTCCGTCATCATGAGCACGGCCAGCGGGACGCTGCTCGCGCCCTCGGTCACGATCTCGGAGAACGTGCTGCGCGGGCTGTTCGGGGAAATGTCCGACCGGCGTTTCCTGTGGATGACCCGCGCCGTGGTGGTGTGCTTCACCGCGCTCGTGACCGGCTACGCCGTGCTCACCGACGCCACCATCCACAAGATGGTGGAGAACGCCTACAAGATCACGCTGTCCGCCGCGTTCACGCCGCTCGTGTTCGGCCTCTTCTGGCGGCGCGCCACCACGCAGGGCGCGGCGGCGGCCGTCGTCGCCGGCCTCGCCACGTGGATCACCCTGGAATTCGCGGCGCCCGACGCGCTCTTTCCCCCGCAGTTCGCCGCGCTGCTCGCCAGCATCGGCGCCATGCTGATCGGCTCGCTCGCGCCGCAGCGCTACGGCGCCGCCCGGCAAACGGCGTGACCGATGCGCCGGCTAGAGGCCGGGAAACGCCTTGTTGAACGCCGCCACGAAACGCTCGTAATCCGCTTCCGGCAGCCGGTTGATCCCCGCCGCGGCCTGGCGCCCGCCGCCGGTCTCGAACTGCAGGCACAAGGCGTCCGCGCCGCGCGGGTTGTCGACCGGCGCGCGCACGCTCACGGCATAACCGCCGCGCCCGCTTACCAGCAGCGCGTGGGCGCGTTTCGGGTGCCGGCTCGCCAGCCGGTTGGCGAGGAAGCCGTGTATGCGCCGGCTCCAGCCGGCGTCCGGCAGCACGTAGAGCGCCGTGCCGGCGCCCTCCGCCCGGGGCGCGAGTGCCGCGGCGCGCTCGTTGTCGTCGGCGAGCGCACTCTTCAGCACCTCGAACACCGGCTCGCCGCTCACGAAATCGCGCGGGTCGGCATAGTGGCTGAGCGTCTCGAACAGGTCGGCGGGATGGTAGTTCAGGTCATCCACGGTCTCGCCGTAAGCGTTGTAGTTGAGGCATTCGCCGAGCTCGCGCAGGCATTCGATTTCCGCCTCGTCGAGATCGAGCTCCGCCGCCGCTCGCCGCGCCGGACCCGGGAGATTGTCGCCGAAAGCCGCCACCACCGCCCACGGCCGCTGGCGGCCTTCGAGCCAGCGGTCCACGATCAGGCTGGTGCAGGTGTCCGGCGCGGTATCGATGAATGCTTTCAGGTTGGCGTGCCGCGGCATTTCGCCCGTCGCATGGTGGTCGAAGTAGCTCACCCGCGCGCCGGCTTCAAGCACCTGCCTGAGGCCGCCCGCGTTGGCCTTGAGGGAGACGTCGAGCACGGTGAGCTCGTCGCCGGCCGCCGCGTTGACGCGCTCGAGCAGCCGCACGTCGCGCTTGACGCCGGTCACCAGGATGCTGGCGCGCGGCCGCTCCAGCCGCAGCTGCAGCAGCGCGCAAATGCCGTCGGCGTCGCCGTTGAAGATGTCGTAATATGTCGCCAATGCGGTTCTTGTCGGAAGCGCGGGACGGGGGCTTCTCGCCGCACAGCGTGCGGCTGGCGTGGATACTCGCCGTAGCTTATCTGCTTGTCGTCGCGTATGCCAGCCTGCAGCCGTTCCGCGGCTGGCGCATGCCCCCGGACGAGATCCTGCATTTCCTCGGCGCGCCCTGGCCGCACTTCATCACGCTGCAGGACGTGGCGGTCAACGTCGCTGCTTACATTCCCCTCGGCCTGCTGCTCTCGATCGGTTGCGGCGCGCGCTACGGGCCGGCGCGCGGCGCCCTCATCGCCACCTTCGCGGCGGCGGCCCTGTCCCTCGCCATGGAAGCGGCGCAGATGTTCCTGCCCTCGCGCATCGCGTCCAACGTGGACCTCTTCGCCAACGGCCTGGGCGGGTTGCTGGGCGCGATGGCGGCGCCGTTGCTCGCGCCGACCCGCGTGCCGGGCGGCGCGCTGCATGCCGCGCGCCACCGGCTGTTTCTCGACGGCGTGGCAGCCGAGATCGGGATGATGGTCGTCCTGCTCTGGCTCGCCACCCAGTTTCATCCCACGGTGCAGCTCTTCGGCGCCGGCAGCGTCCGCGCCACGTTCGACCTGCCGGCCTACTTCGCCCACACGCCCTGGCTCGCGTTCTCCGGCGAGGCCGCGGTCGCGGCGCTGAACCTGCTGGGCGTGGGCCTGATGCTGTCGGCGTTCATGCAAGCGGGCGTCCGTCCCCTGTTCGCATTCGCCGTCGTGGCCGGCGCGGCGCTCGCCATCAAGATCTTTACCGCCGCGGCGCTGGTGCAGTCGCCCGCGCCGCTCGCCGGGCTCACGCCGGGAGTCATGGCGGGGCTTGCCGGCGGCGGCGCGTTTCTATACGTTGCCGCCCGCTTGCCGCGGCCGGCCCAGCTCGCGGTCGCGGCGCTATGCATCGTGGCTGCCACGGCGGCGATCAACCTGGCCCCCGACAATCCCTACCAGAGCATCCCGCCGTTGCTGCTCGCCAGAGGCGCCAGCCATTTACTGAGCTTCTCCGGTATCGTGCGCGCGCTCTCCGAGCTGTGGCCGCTGCTCGCGACCGGCTTTCTGCTCTACGCGCTGGCGGCGCGCCGGCGTCATATATAATTTCGGCAGCGACAGTGCGACTGTCCATCACGGCGCTCCGAATACGAACGGACGCTTCCTGACGGCAGCGCCGTTCAATTCGGGCAATTCCCGGAAACCCCATGAGCCACTACACACATCACGTCTTTTTCTGCTGCAACCAGCGCCAGGAAGGCGAGCAGTGCTGCAACAACGGCGGCTCGCAGAAAATGCGCGACTACGCCAAGGACCGCGTCAAGCAACTGAAGCTCTCCGGCGCGGGCAAGGTGCGCATCAACCAGGCGGGCTGCCTCGACCGCTGCAAGGAAGGCCCGGTGATGGTGGTCTATCCCGACGCGGTCTGGTACACCTACGTCGACCAGGGCGACATCGAGGAGATCATCCAGGAACACTTGGTCAACGGCCGCGTCGTCGAGCGTCTTCGTATCTGAAACGCCCCGTCGTTTTTCGTTGCTCGCTACTCGCGACAAATGTCTGCCGGCACCGGTGAATAGCGAGCAACGAAAAACGAAAAGTTTTCAATTCCATGTCGCCCATTGACATCCGCCCCATGCCCGCCGCCTCGCTCGCGCGAGAGATGATCGCGGGGCCGGCGGGTGCGATCGAGACCGACATCAACGACCCCGGCGGCGCGCGATGCGGCATCGCGCTGATCGCGCACCCCAACCCGGTGCAGGGCGGCACCAAGGACAACAAGGTCGTCACCACGCTCGCCAAGACCTTCTTCGCGCTGGGCCACGTGGCCGCGCGGCCCAATTTCCGCGGCGTGGGCGGCTCGGAAGGCCGCCACGACGAGGGCCGCGGGGAAACCGAGGACCTGCTGGCCGTGGCCGCGTTTCTCAAGCGCCGGCACGGCGACCTGCCGCTCGTGCTGGCCGGCTTCTCGTTCGGCAGCTTCGTCCAGACGCGCGTCGCGCGGCAACTGGCGCCTGCGGGCATGGTGCTGGTGGGGCCGGCGGTGAGCCGCTTTCCCGCCGAGACCGTGCCGCCCGGCACGCTGGTGATCCACGGCGAGCAGGACGATGTCGTGCCGCTCGCGGCCGTGCTCGACTGGGCGCGTCCCCAGGAGCTGCCGGTCGTGGTGGTGCCCGGCGGCGAGCATTTCTTCCACGGGCGGCTCAACCTCCTCTCGGATATCGTCGTCCGCCATTTCCGTCCCTGACGCGGTGCAGATCATGGCAATATTCACGATTCACGGGGTGTGAAATGCTCTGGATCAAGGCTTTCCACATTATCTTCATGGTGACCTGGTTCGCGGGCCTGTTCTACCTGCCGCGGCTGTTCGTGTACCACGCCATGGCGGAGGACGCCGCGAGCCGGGAGCGCTTCAAGGTGATGGAGCGCAAGCTCTATTTCGGCATCATGGCGCCGGGCGCCGTCCTCACCATCGCTTTCGGCCTGTGGCTGTGGCTGGGCTACGGCATCAGCGGCGGCTGGCTGCACGCCAAACTCGCGCTGGTCGCGGTGCTCATCGGCTACCACCTCTGGTGCGGAAAATTGCTCTTGGATTTCAAGCACGAGCGCAATACCCGCGGCCACGTCTGGTACCGGTGGTTCAACGAGGTCCCGGTCGTCATCCTGATCCCCGCTGTCATCCTGGCCGTCGTCAAACCGTTTTAGTGGGTTTACCGGCCACCTGCTGGCCGGTAAACCCATATGAAATCGATCATCAGACTGCTGGCGGCGGTCATCGCGGCCGGTCTCGCCCCCACCCCCGGCGCGTGGGCTGCCGAAGCGGTTATTGTCGTGCAGCGCTCGCCGCTGGCCGGCTTCCGCCATTACGACGGCGCGGCGTCCTGGCGGGACATGAAGCCGGGCGACCGCCTTCAACTGGTGCGCGAGCCGGATAATCCGTATGATGCCAACGCGGTTCGCGTCGAGTGGCGCGGCATCAAGCTGGGCTACGTGCCGCGCCGCGACAACGCCGCCGTGGCGCGCCAGATGGACCGCGGCGCCGCCCTCGAGGCGCGGGTCGCCGCGCTGCGCGAAAACCGCAACCGCAGCGTGCGCATTGAATTCGAGGTGGTTGTTCCGATGTCAGTAGAAAAATAAGCCGCAGGGAGTCTGCGGCTTATTTTTCTTCGATGCATGTGTTACAGGAGAGACCAATGAAGTTCGGACGTTTCGATCAGCAAGGCCGCGTGTTCCACGGCGCCGTCGAGGGCGACCAGGTGACCGAGCTGGAAGGCTCGATCTTCGACAATTACAAGACGACTTCGAAGAAACACCCGCTTTCCGCCCTGAAGACGCTGATTCCCTGCGTGCCGCCCACCTTCTATTGCGCCGGGTTGAACTACGCCGCGCACATCGAGTGGGCCGCCAGGCGCAAGGGCCTCGACGTCAAGCTGCCGCAAAAGGCGGATATCGGCTATCGCGCCAACAACGCGCTGATCGCGAACGGCGAAGCGATCGTGATTCCCGCGAACTCGCCCGGGCCGGTCCAGTTCGAAGGCGAGCTGGTCGCGGTCATCGGGAAGAAAGCGCGCAATCTGTCGGAGAAGGACGCGCTGTCCTGCGTGCTGGGCTACACCCTCGGCAACGACGTCTCCGAGCGCGCCTGGCAGAAGCAGGACCGCACGCTGTGGCGCGCGAAGAACAGCGACACCTTCAAGCCGATGGGCCCATTCATCGCCATGGGACTCGACCCGATGAAGCTCACCGTCACGATCAAGGTCAACGGGGCGACGGCGGCCGAGTACGACACCGGCAAGATGCTGTTCTCGGCGCAGCGTTACATCGCCGAGATCACCCAGTACATGACGCTGCACCCCGGCGACGTGATCTGGCTCGGCACCGACGGCGCGACCGAGCCCGACCTCAAGGACGGCGACACGGTCGAGGTCATCCAGAAGGACATCGGCACGCTGAGCAACCCCGTCAAGCGGGCGAAAGCGTAAGCGGCTCTGCCCGCTTGAGTGAGGAGTAAGGGGTGAGGGGTGAGGAGCAAAAGCGTTTCGCCCCCTACCCCGAAATTTGACCTCGATTCTGCCCCGCTCCTCTCCCCTCACTCCTCTCTCCTCACTGGCTCCGAATGGAACACTTCTTCGCGACCTGCCCTCGCGGCCTCGAGCGCGTGCTCGCCGACGAGCTGGCCGCGCTGGGCGCGCGCGATGTCGGCGCGGTGGACGGCGGCGTCGCCTTCGGCGGCCATCTCGCCCTGTGCTATGCCGCCAATCTCGAGAGCCGCGTCGCGAGCCGCGTGCTGTGGCGGGTCGGAGAGGCCCGCTACCGCTCCGAGCGCGACATCTTCGACACCGCCCGCGCGCTGGCCTGGCCGAAACTCTTCGATGTGCACCGCACGATCCGGGTCAACGTCTCCGCGATCAAGTCGCCGGTCAAGAGCCTCGACTTCATCACGTTGAGCGTGAAGGACGCCGTGTGCGACGCTTTTCGCGAGAAGCACGGCAAGCGTCCCGATGTCGACACGCATGCCCCGGACGTTCGCATACACGTTTTCCTGACCCGGGACGAGGCGACCTTCTATATCGACACTTCGGGCGACGCGCTGTTCAAGCGCGGATGGCGCATCACCACCGGTGATGCGCCATTAAGGGAGAATCTGGCAGCGGGGGTACTCAAGCTGACGGGCTGGAAGACCCCGACACCCTTGTTCGACCCGATGTGCGGCAGCGGGACGTTTCTGATCGAGGCGGCGATGATGGCGCAGGACGCGGCGCCGGGACTGAACCGCGCGTTTGGATTCGAGAAACTCGAGAACTTCGACGGCAAGGCCTGGCGGGCGCTGCAGGACAAAGCGCGGGCGCGGCGCAAACAATCCGCTCCGCTATCCATCCATGGTTCCGACAAATCTGGAAATATTCTCGCGCGGGCGCGCGAGAATATTTCTGCGGCCGGACTGACCGGTGCGGTCGATCTGAAGCAGATGGACATCCTCGACGGCAGCCCCCCCGCAGGACCCGGCATCGCGGTGATGAATCCCCCCTACGGCGAGCGGCAGGCCTCCGAAGAAGAGCTTGCCGCCTTCTACCCGAAGCTGGGCGACGCGCTGAAGCAGCGCTACGCCGGCTGGACCGCCTACATCCTCACCGCCGACCTGCGCCTCGCCAGGCTGATCCGGCTGACAGCCTCCAAGCGCACGCCGCTCTACAACGGCGCGCTGGAATGCCGGTTGTTCGAGTACCGGATGATGGCGGGGAGCATGCGCAAGGGCAAACCGCCCACCGCAGTGGACGCTGAGGGCGCGGGGGAAAACCAAGGCAAGAATTGAACCGCGGAGACGCAGAGAAGATTCGTCGGGCACATCAAGCATCCCGGGTCATGCCTGCGGTATGCCGCCCCGGTCAAGCAACTCCTTCTGGGCAGGCGAAGCCCGCTCCCGAATGAATAGTATGTGTGGTAGCGCCACGCACCACTCGCTCTCGTGCACGATGGACTCCCGGAGCAGTCGCACGGTGCCCAGCATGTCACCCGCCAGGAAAGCCGCTTCCGCAGCCAGGCCAATATAGGTGGAACGGGCACCGCCGGATCGGCCGGCGCGCTCGACGAGCGTCCCGACCGTCACGCAACCGTCCTCCACCAGCTCTATCAGGTCCGGCGTGAGGCCGAATTCGCTGGCGCAGCGAAACAGGGTATCGCCGTCCACGCCCATCTTTCTCAGGCGCCGTATGGCATCGCGCGTCCTTTGATAGATGTAATCGGGAGGCGTGAAACGCATGAGTTCGCGCCAGGCTTCCGGGGACGGAGCGCCGGCGAAACCGGTGAGCGCCTCCTCCCAGCCGGGCGGTGCTGCCGCCACGCGGGCGAGCGCCGCCTCCAGCGCCTCCACATCCAAGCAATCAGGACGCGCCAGGGCCAACCGCGCGACCGCTGCCGCCTGCACTTTGGCGTCTCGCGCCAGTAACAGCGTCACTACGGGTAGCGCGCTGCCCCCGCCCAACCAGCGCCGCTCTGCCTCACAAAGCTCGGAATCCCTGTACATTCGCACAACCGCCATCAGCAGGATCTTGCCTCTCCAGCCGCGAACTTCGCGATGGTCGTGGCAACATTCGGGCTTTCGGGATTCACGTCGAGCGTACGCGTGCGTGGAATCACCACGAGGTCCATGTCTTCCATGGGTATCGCCCCCAGCAGCACCTGGTCTCCCATGACCAGCGCGCCGGCGAAACCCACGCGGTTCTTGAACCGGATCTCGATCGGGCCGACGTAGGGCACCACGGTTCTCTTGCCATCAGCCAGCGTGACTTCCTTGGAATCAATGGCTTCCAGTTTCAACTGGATTCTCACGGCTTCCGGTATGCACAGATGAACCGCGCCCGAATCAGCCAGTGCATCGACCACCACAGCCTCCAGGCCGGGAAGCCGCGGATTTTTCAGAACAACCTTGCTGTTGACCAGTCCCATGACGTTTCCGGTACAACGCTCGATCGACGAATAGGATGACAATCATACTCCGCGTCCTCTGTGTCCTCTGTGGCTCAAGATGTTAGCCGTCGTCAACCGGTACGGCGTACGCCGCGTTCTAGCCTCCACGCGCTCCGCACGGGCGGGGTGCGCTACAACCATTAGGAGGGAAGAGCCATGGAAAGGGAACAGACACTCAGGATCCTGAACGCCCTGGCGAACGGCGTTCACCCGGCGACGGGAGAGAAGTTCGCGGCCGACGGCCCCTACCAGCACCCCGACACCGTGCGCGCGCTGTTCCAGGCCATGCGCGCGGTCGAGGGCGATGGTACGCAAGCAACCACGGCGCAGGCGCCCGCCCCCGCACGCAAGCCCGCGCTGCCGCAAACCGGCTCCGGCTCGCGCTGGAGCGCCGAGGAAGAGCAGCGGCTCGCCAGCGCGTTCGATGCCGGCAGGACGGTCGACGAGCTCGCGCGCGCCCACGGCCGATCCCGCGCCGGGATCGAAGCCCGGCTGGTGCGGCTCGGCAAGATGGACGCCTCGGCGGTCACCACGCCGCTGCGCTACCCGCCCAGGCCCGCGAGTCCCACGGCGCGCCAGGGCACGTAAATGCCAAAACAATGAAGCCGCCGATAGACGCCGATGAACGCAGATAACAGCCAGAATAAACAGGACTAACAGGATTCAACAAGATTCACGGGATGAGATTCGAAACCGAACGCTCCTGGAAACGCCCGCTTTAATCTTGTTAATCCTGAGAAATCTTATAAATCCTGTCTATTTTTCCGGGTTCTATCGGCGTGAATCGGCGGTTAATCCCCTCCCTTGCTCCCTCCCCCTTGCCAAGGGGGAGGGTTGGGGTGGG